>NZ_CP120469.1:0-300000 GCF_029490015.1 Halobaculum limi | reverse complement strand
GCGGTCGAACGCGACAGTATCGAACGACTCGCCGAGGATATGCACGAGTTCGGCGTCACAGACGGCGACCTCGACGAGATTCGCGAGCGTGCGACCGACCGCATCGGCGAGGCCATCGCGTGGGCGAAAGACCAGCCACGACCCGCACCCGAGGCGGCACTCGAAGATATGTTCACGAACCCGCCGTCCGGCGTGACGGACGAGGAACAGGCGCATTCGGGTGCTGGCGCGGCCGCAGGAGGTGACGACTGATGAGCACCCCTGAACAGGAGACGACCGGCCGGACTGCGACGATGAGCGACGCGATGGTCGAGGCCATCGCCCACGAGATGCGGTCGAACGACGAGGTGTTCTACATGGGCGAGGACGTCGCCGACTACGGCGGAATCTTCGACTCCACGACCGGCCTCCTCGACGAGTTCGGTCGCGACCGAGTGATGGACGTACCCATCAGCGAGACGGCGTACATCGGCGCGGCCGTCGGCGCCGCCCAGGCCGGAATGCGTCCCATCGCCGAACTGATGTTCGTCGACTTCGCCGGCGTCTGCTTCGACCAGATATACAACCAGATGGCGAAGAACACCTATATGAGCGGGGGCGCAGTCTCCGTGCCGATGGTGTTGACGACCGCCGTCGGCGGCGGGTACAACGACGCCGCACAGCACTCGCAGACGCTGTACGGGATGTTCGCACATCTCCCTGGGATGAAAGTGGTCGTTCCGTCGACTGCCTACGACGCGAAGGGGCTGATGCACAACGCCATCCGCGACGACGACCCCGTCGTCTACATGTACCACAAACGGCTGATGGGTATCGGCTGGATGCCTGCGCCCGACGGCCCGAAGACGCCGGTGCCCGAGGAAGACTACACCATCCCGTTCGGGAAGGCCGACGTCAAGCGCGAGGGCGACGACGTCACGGTGGTCACGCTCGGTCTCCACGTCCACCGGGCGCTTGACGCCGCAGAAACGCTTGCCGACGACGAGGGTATCGACGCCGAGGTGATCGACCTGCGGACGCTGAAACCGCTCGACAGAGAGACGGTGATCGAGTCGGTCGCGAAGACCGGGAAGCTCCTCGTCGTCGACGAAGACTACCGCTCGTTCGGCGTCACCGGTGAGATCATCGCCAGCGTCGCGGAGGCGGACCTCGGGTCGCTGGAGGCCGTCGAGCGTCTCGCCATCCCCGACGTGCCTATCCCGTACTCGCGGCCGCTGGAGGACGCGGTCATCCCAGGGACCGACGACATCGCAACGGCGATCCGCTCGCTCCACGAATGAGTCAGACCGGACGCGTCCCCGTCGACAGCGAGGCCGTCTGGCCGGGCGACACCGACGACGACGTTGCGCTGCTGCTCAACTGGTTCCGCGCCGAGGGGAGCCGAGTCGAAGAGGGCGACCGGATCGCCGAGTTCCAAGTCGAGAAGGTCGACGTCGACGTGCCCGCGCCGGTCACCGGGACGCTCGCGGAGGTCGTCGTCGACGAGGACGGCGAGTTCGAGCGGGGAGCCATCCTCGCGTACATCGAGGCGGAGGCGTAACGTGGCGACGCCCGACTCGACGGCCGACCGTCCCGCGGGAGCCACGCGAACGGTACGCGAGGAGCGTCGGCCTACGCCGATGCGGCGAACGATCGCCCGCCGACTCCACGAGAGTTACAGCGAGGCGGTCCACGTCACCGCCAGTCGCGTCGTCGACGCGGAGGCGTTGCTGGCGGCGGTCGAGCGTGCCGACACCGGCGACGCTCACCACCCGACCGTTTCGGATCTCCTCCTCGTCGCCGTCTCGGAGACGTTAACGCGACATCCGGCGTTCAACGCGACGTTCGAGGACGGGACACACCGGCTGTACGAGGAGCACAACGTCGGCTACGGCGTCGACATCGACGGCGGCCTCGTCGCGCCGGTCGTCGCGGACGTCGGATCGCTGTCGCTGTCAGCAGTCCACGACCGGCGAACCCAGGCGGTCGAGCGCGTTCGAACGGGCGAGTTCGACGCAGCAGACCTCGCTGGCGGGACGTTCACCGTCTCGAACCTCGGACCCCTCGGCGTCGACTCGTTCACGCCGATCATCAACCCGCCGCAGGTCGCGATCCTCGGCGTGGGTCGACTCCGCGAACGGGCGGTTCGCGACGACGGCGACGGCGTCGCGTTCAGGCGACACCTCCCGCTGGATCTGAGTTTCGATCACCGCGTCGTCGACGGCGCGGACGCCGGGCGGTTCCTCCGAACGCTCGCCGAGCAGATCGAGGACGCCGAACGCCTACTCGATCGGTGAGCGCCGGTGCGGGTGGATTTAGCTGTCGACCCACTCCAGCACAGTCGAAGCCCACGTGTAGCCGGTCCCTGCGGCGAGGAACAAGACCACGTCGCCGTCGGCGACAGCTTCGGCATCCAGTCCTTCTTGCAAGGCGAGTACCTGGTCTGCGCTCTGCACGTGGCCGTAGTCGTCGAGGTAGTACGACGACTCCTCACTGACGCCGAGTTCGTCGCACAGGTACTCGTGGAACGACCGCTTCATGTGCGTGAGTGCGAGGAAGTCAACGTCGTCGCGGCTGTATCCGGAGTTGGCGAGTGCCTCGTCCGTGACCGACAGAAACGCTGGCGCGGAGACGTCGGCGAGTCGCTCCTTCATTCCGTTCGGGTCGGGGACGGTCAGCGTGTGGTCACCGCGGGCGACGGTCGCGTCGCTCGGCGGGTTCGCCGACCCACCGGCAGGCATCACCACGTCGCGGGAGAAACTCCCGTCCGTGGTCGCCGCCGACTCGCGGACGACCGCCCGCACCTGTGACTCGTCGGGGTCGGCTTCAAGCACCAGCGCTGCCGCACCCGACCCGAAGTTGAACATAAAGCTCGCGTCCTCGTCGGTATAATCGACGAGGTCTTCCTCACGGCTCGCGGTCACGAGTAACGCGCGGTCGACGTCGCCGACACGCAGTTGCGCGGCAGTGTGGCGGATGGCGATCGGTGCGCCCGCACACAGCGTGTACGACTCGTGTGCGTAGGCGTTCGACGCGTCGAGTCGTTCGCAGACGTCGGCGGCGGCCGACCAGACGACGTGGTCTTTGTACTCGCTGCCGTGGTACAAGACCAGATCGAGGTCGCTGGCGTCGACACCCGCGTCCGCTAGCGCCTCCCGTCCCGCGTTCACGCACATATCGCTGGCGTGGTCGTCGTCGGGCGGGCAGACGCGCTTCTCGCGCATCCCCATTTTCTCGACGACAACGTTCTCCGGTATGCCACTCGCCTCGGCTATCTCCTCGCCGGTTAGTACCTGATCGGGGACGTACGTGCCGAGGCCGGTGAGGCCGACTGTACGGCTGGGAGACTCCACTGCCCCGTCGCCGTCCTCACTCATCGAACCACCGCCGAACGTGGCGTGGGACGGCCTTCGCGAGCGTTCCACCGAGGCGGTCGCGGGCGGTTCCGAGCAGGCCGTTCGGCACGTAGAGGACGAACAGCACGAACAGCAGGCCGACGTACAGCGCGGCGTGGCCGTTGAGGAACGTGTTGATCGCCTCGGCGACGGTCAGCCCGTTGTATATCTCGGTCGCGAGCGTCGCGTCGCCGACGTTCGCGCGGAGGTACGGCAGCAAGCCGCCGCCACCGCCCTCCTTCGAGAGGAACTCCCGAACCGTCTCGTCGAACAGTCGACCGTACAGGGGGCCGGCGAGCGTACCGAACCCGCCGATAATCGACGCCAGCAAGGCGTCGCCGGCGACGAGAAAGTAGAAGCCATTCTCGGGCGTCACCGACCGCCGGAAGCCCGCGAACAGCGCTCCCGCGATACCGGCGAAGAAGCCCGAGGCGACGAACGCGCCCAGTTTGTAAGCGTAGGTGTTGTAGCCGACCGCACGGGCACGCTCCTCGTTCTCGCGGATGGCGATCAGCGTCCGTCCGAACGGCGAGTGGACGAGTCGCTGGAGTGCGAGATAGCAGACGAGGACGATCACACCGATGGCGTAGAACGACACCTCCGTCGGCGACAGATCGATGAAGCCGAGCATGCCCTCGATGGAGTCGCCGGTCAACTGGCCGATGGCGACGTTGAGCGAGTCGACCCCCGGAACACCGATCCGGAACCCTTCGGTCGTCCCCGTCACCGCGACGCCGTCGCGCGGTGCGGAACTGACGAAGTCCCAGTCGCGGATGAACACGTACAGCACCTGCGAAAAGCCGAGCGTGATCATCGCGAAGTAGACACCCGACAGTCGGAACGAGACGCTCCCGATGGCGAGGGCGACGACCGCCGCGGTGAGGCCTGCGAGGACGATCAACAGCATAAACGGCGTCTCCGGGCCGAGTAGCGGGAGTTTGTCGTTGGCCGCGAGGACGACGAGATACGCGCCGGTTCCGTAGAACGCGGCGTGGCCGAACGAGAGGTAGCCAGTGTAGCCGCTGATGAAGTCGAACGACATCGCGAACAGCGCGAAGAACAGCACCACGACGAGCGTCTCGATACGGGGTAACAGCGCCGTGAACTCCGCGGACAGCCCGGAGTTCACGAGCAGGGTGTAGACGCCGGGGTACGCGGCGAACGCGAACACGACCAGCAGGTGGACGAGGTGGTCCTCGACGTACTGCCGGTACCACGCGGTCTCCGTGTCGGTTCTCGTCGCCGACCCCATGGCTGTCACCCTCTCTCCCGGCGCGTCGGCGGTCTCTCCGCCGTCTGCGGAGGTCTGTGGGTTGTCCTCGTCCGCTGGTGCAGGACTAATGGCCCCCCACCTCCGAGACGCCGTACAGGCCCTGCGGCTTCACGATCAGTGTGATCACGAGGACGAGGAACACGACCATCTCCGGCAGGCCGGTGAAGTCGATGAAGTTCTGGAACCACCACGTCATCGTCGAGTCGACGAGGCCGACGACGAGTGCTGCGACGACCGTTCCTCGGAAGGTCCCGAGGCCACCGACGATGACGACGACGAACGCCGGAAGCAGCGTCTCCGCGGCCAACGGGACGGACGCGCCCCACGCGGGGTCCCACGCGAGCAGGACGCCCGCGGCACCGGCGATGCCGGTCCCAAGCGCGAAGACGACGGTGAACACGCGGTTCACGTCGACGCCGAGCGCCGACAGCATCTCGCTGTCCTCGCCGCCCGCCCGGACGAACAGGCCGTAGCGCGTTCGCGTGAGGAACAGGTGGACGCCGACGACGGTGGCGACGCCGAAGAGGACCTGAAACAGTTCCAACCCGCTCGCAGAGACGCCTGCGACGCCGATAGACTCCGCGAGGAACGTCGGCTTCGTGCCGAGGACGTCCTGCCAGACGGTCGACGGCTGAAGGCCGTAGAACAGCACGATGATCCTCGCGAGTTCGTCGAGGACGAGCGTCACGCCGAACGTGAGCAGGATCTGATACAGCGGCGGCCGGTCGTAGATGGGTCTGACGAGGCCGACCTCGATGCTCCCACCCAGCGCGGCGAGTGCGCCGAACGCGACGACGACGGCGACGCCGAACGCGAGCAGTCGTCCGACGCCGCCGGTCGACTGCGCGACGGTCACGACGAGCACTAAACCACCGAGGTACGCGCCGAGCATCGTCAGCGACCCGTGGGCGAAGTTGAGCACGCCCATCAGCCCGAACACGAGCGTCAGGCCGGCCGCAATCATCACGTAGAGGCTCGCCTCCGCGAGCCCTCGGACGACGACTTCGGCGAGCGTCGACGGTGCGAGGAACTCGACGAGAGCGTCGACGAACTGCAGGGGAACCGGCACCGCGGCCGTCGGGGCCACGGTAGCGAGTGCGAGGCTCACGCCGAGAGATACCTCCTGAGTCGGTCAGCGTCGGCGTCGACCTCACTCGTCTCGCCCTCGTCGACGACCGTGCCGTGGTCAAGGACGTAGAATCGGTCAGCTAGGTCCAGCGCAAGCGGGAGGTTCTGTTCGACCAGCAACATCGTCGTGTCCGTCGCCGTCTTCGTCAGCGCCTCCGCGACGGCCTCGACGATGAGCGGCGCGAGTCCCTCGCTCGGTTCGTCGACGAGCAAGAGGTCGTTGTCTCCGACCAGTCCGCGGGCGATGGCGAGCATCTGCTGTTGTCCGCCCGAGAGGTCGCCCGCTTTCGCGGCTCGTCGGTCGCGGAGGTCGGGGAAGGTATCGAACGCCAGATCCAGCCCAGTGGCCGCGTCGTCGGCGTCGGGGACGGCGGCGCGAACGTTCTCCTCGACGGTGAGTTGGGCGAACATCCGGCGGTCCTCGGGGATCCAGCCGACGCCCGCCTGTGCGACTTCGTGGGTCTCCTTCCCGACGAGTTCCTCGCCGCGATACCGGATCGAGCCCTCGCGTGGTGGCGTCAACTGGAGGATGGAGCGGAGCGTCGTCGTCTTGCCGACGCCGTTGCGTCCCATCAGCGCGACGACCTCACCCTCGTACACGTCGAGGTCGACGCCTTCGAGGACGTGACTGTCTCCGTAGTAGGTCTGGACGCCCGACAGCGACAGGAGTGGGTCGCTGCGGTCGGCGGTTGCGGCCATCTGCTCGGCGGCGGAGCCATCGGCGTCATCGACGCTCACGCTGGCTCACCTCCGTCGTCGGGAACCGCGTCGGTCCCATCGGCTTCACCCGCGGTTCCAGGTTCGTAGCCGCCGAGGTACGCCTTCTGCACCTCGGGGTCGTCGCGAACGACCGACGGTTCGTCGTCGGCGATGACCGCGCCCTGATTCAGCACGACCACTCGGTCGGATACCTCCATCACGATGTCCATGTTGTGCTCGACGAGCAGCACCGCGTGGTCGGTGGCAACGTCTTCGATGAGGTTGACGACGCGGTCGACGCTCTCGGAGGAGACACCAGCGTTCGGTTCGTCCAACAAGAGGACGTCCGGGTCGCCAGCGAGAGCGACCCCGACCTCTAGTTGGCGTTTCGCGCCGTGGGATAGGGCGCTGGCCGGTTGGTCAGCGCTGTCCGCGAGGTCGACGCGGTCGAGGATGTCGTACGCCTCTTCGATGTACTTGTCCAGTTGGCCGGCGTTGCGCCAGAAGTTCGTGCCCGCGCCATCGGCCGCCTGTGCGGCCACTCGGACGTTCTCCAACACGGTCGAGTTCGTGAAGACGTTCGTCACCTGGTACGAGCGATGGACGCCCAACGAGGCGACCTCGTGGGGTGCCGCACCGGTGAGGTCGCGCCAGCGGACCCCGGAGTCATCGTCTGCGGACGACTCTTCCGCTGCGGTCTCGGCGGGGTCGCGGAGTTCGACGGAGCCAGCGCTTGGCGTCAACACCCCCGTCAGGAGGTTGAAGAACGTCGTCTTGCCCGCGCCGTTCGGTCCGATCAGCGAGCAGAGTTCGTCGTCACCCAACTCGAAATCCACGTCGTCGACCGCGGTGAGGCCGCCAAACTGCTTCGTCAGGCCTCTCGTGCGGAGCATCGCTTACAGTGAGCAGTTCATCCCGTCGCCGTCGCTCGGGATGGTGGTCTCGTCTGCCGAGATGCGGGCCACTGGCTCGCTCGGCTGGATCGGTGCGCCCCACGAGTCGCTCCACTCGTCGGCCGTCGGCACGACGTTTGCGACGGTCATCTCCGAGCGGGCCTGGTTGTTGTACTCTTGGAACGTGTACGCGTCCGTCCCCTTCGGTGAGTCGGCGACGGTCATCCCGCGCATCGCGGAGGCGATGTCCGATCCGGCGGTCGAACCGCTCTCCTCGACCGCCTGCACGATGGCAGAAGCAGCGGTGAACGTCCCCGAGGTGAACAGGTCCGGAACCTTCCCGTACGCATTGACGTACTCCTCGACGAACGTCGAGTTGATCTCGTTGTCGTACTGGTTCCAGTGGTAGCGCGTCGTGAACGGCCCGACACCGAGGCCGTCGAGTTTCTCTTGGGTCAGCGGCGTCCCCAGTTGGTTCTGGAGGAGGCTCCCGACGACGTTGTTCGTGATCTCGGTGGCGAGGCCGCCGAAGATCGTGTACGAGTAGTCGCCGTTGAGATAGGAGGTGAACAGGTTCGGCAGGGTGGCGACGGTAAACCCACCGACGATACCCTCCGCGCCTGCCTCTTCGGCGTTGTCGAGGAGCCCTTCCCACTCGCTGTAGCCACGGGGGACGAACCGCTTGCCGACGATCTCGACGCCCTCGTTCGTGAGGACCTCTTCATAGTTGTTGACGACCGCGCGGCCGAACGAGTAGTCCGCGCCGAACAGGTACACTCGGGAGACGTCCGACTCCTGGGCGACGTACTTCCCGCCCGAACGAGCGTCCATCGCAGTGTTCTCCGAGGTGCGGAACACGTTCTCACCGCACGACTCCGACTCGGAGGTGACCGCCGCCGACGCCGCCGGCCCGATGATCAACGGGACACCGGCCTGTTTGGCGACCGTCTGGCTCACGCGCGTCGCCGCGCCCGAAGACGTACAGCCGAACAGGAGGTCGACGTCCTCGTCGGTGACGAGGTTCGTCGCCAGCGACTGCGCAGTGTCCGCGGAGAACTGGGTGTCGCGAACCAGTAGTTCGTAGTCGACGTCGCCCACGCTCACCGTCTGCGTGCCGGTCTCGGCAGCCACCTGCGGCGAGCCACCGGCCTTGTACGCCATCCCCGACGAGAATCCCCAGATCGCCTGTTGTCCGTAGTACTGGAGGTCACCAGATACGGGCTGGAGGACACCGATCTTCACCGTTCCCGACGCCCCGCCCGAACCTCCTGCTGTGGTACCTTCCATATCGCCACTCTCTGTCGTCATCTCGCCATCACCCGCAGTCGTCTCTTCGCCACCTGTGCCACCGTTGCCGCCAGCGCAACCGGCCAGCCCTGCGATGCCCGAGGCACCCAGCGCCGCCAGCGCCCGCCGCCGTGTGATACGCTCACTCATACACCAAACCAACGCGACGTATCCGGCAAGAACTGCGTGGTTAATATGTAAACGCGCTCCTGACTTCCGCTGACTCGGTTGGACGCTCCGCGTTACTTCAGTTCGCCAATCGCGTCGACGACCCGCTGGAGCATCTTCCGCTGGCCGCGGCGGAGATTCTTCGACACCGCGGGCTTGGAGACGTCGAACTCCTCGGCGAGAGTGCCCAGCGTCGCCGACCGCGGACTTTCGAAGTAGCCCTCCGAGGCGGCCGTCTCCAGCGTCTGGCGTTCCACGTCCGAGAGGTCTTTACACCCCTCGATGAGCGTCATCGCCGCGCCCGCGTTCTGGATGAACCCCTGCAACTCGGGCAGGTCTGGTTCGTCGCGTTCGAGCACCTCGTACTCGTTGTCGCGGTCGAGTCGCGAGAGGGTGCCGTCGGCCTCGCCGCGGTCGTCGAAGCCGATATGCCACAGCTCCGACCCATCGGCGATGTAGAACGGTCCGGTGATGTAGCCACCGCCGTTGCGGATCGTCTCCATCGCGGCCGTCTCGTCAATGACGCTGCGGATGTGTGCGACGCCGCCGGTCTTCGAGAGGAGGGTGTAGTCACGGAGGCCATCGTGGTCGCGCAGTTCCGAGAGCCCCTGCCCGAGCGACTCTCGGTCGTCACCCTCGACGACCATCCGTGTCTCGAGCGTGTCGCTGGTGGTGTCGAACTCCCAGTGAACCGCCGAGAACGCCAGGTCGTGTTCCTCGGTGGCGTGGATGAACGGGCAGTCGTACTGCTCCATATCCAGCGTGACGTCGATCATTGTGGGCCTCGCGTCCGTGGTCCATTGTGCGAATACCTACATAATTGTTTACTTTGCTTTCAGGTCCTGGCACGACTGACCCAACCGAGGTTCACTCCCTGCCGAACCGCTCGCGAACTGCCGCACGGTCGATTTTCGAGGGCCCAGAGTACGGCACCTCGTCGACAAACGTGAGGTGTTTCGGGTGCTTGAACCGGGCGAGTCGCCCGTCGAGGAAGTCGGTGAGGTCCCCGAGCTTCAGCGACTCGTCGCCGACGAGGACGGCCTTCCCGACCGTCCCCCACGTCTCGTCGGGGACGCCGATGACGACAGCCTCACGGACTCGCGGGTGGTCCGTCAGTGCGTCCTCCACCTCGGCCGGGAAGACGTTCTCGCCGCCGCTGACGTACATATTCTTCTTGCGCCCCTCTATGTGGTAGTAGCCGTCGTCGTCGACGCGAGCGAGGTCGCCGGTGGACACCCACCCGCCGCCGAAGGTCTCCGCCGACTCCGCCGGCGCGTTCAGGTAGCCGTCCGCCGCGGCGGGACTCGATAGTTCGAGTTCGCCGATGTCGCCCTCCGGAACTCGACCGCCCTCGTCGTCGACGACGCGAGCGGAGACGTGCGGCGCGGGTACGCCGACTGCGGCGGCCTTCTCGCGAGGCCAGTCGTCGGGCATCGCGAAGTTGTTCGGGCCACACTCGGTGAGGCCGTACCCCTGCGAGAGGTCAACGCCGCGGTCCCACCACGCCTCCAGCACCGACCGCCGACACGGGCCGCCCCCGGACTTCGCGAACCGAAGCGACGAGAGATCGGTCGTCTGCCAGTCGTCGTGCTCTTGCATCATCCGCAGGACCGCCGGCACCGCGACCAACACACTCGCGTCGCGACGGTCGACGATATCGAGTACCTGGCCCGGGTCGAACTCGCGGGCGATGACGACTGTGCCGCCTATGTGGAACAGGGGGACCGTGAGGACGTTCCAGCCGCCAGTGTGAAACAACGGGAACGGCATCGGCGTCACGTCGTCTGCCCGCAGGCCCCACGCCGCGACGGTCGTCATCGAGTTCCAGTACACTGCGCGGTGGGGAACGACCGTCTGCTTCGGCGTTCCTGTCGACCCCCCCGTGTGGAGGAGGAGATGTGGGTCCGATAGCGAGGCCCCCGAAGCCTCGAGGTTGTCGGCGTCACTCGTCGTCACTGCAGACTCGAAGGCCGTACCACCGACGTCGTCGACGGTCGCTGCGACCGCGTCGGCGTCGTCGCCTGCGACGAGCACTTCGGTGTCGCCGAGGTCTGCGTCGGCCATCGCTTCACGAGCGAGGTCGGTAGTCTCCGGTTCGACGACGACCACTTCGGGGTCGCTGGCGGCGAGGAGTTCGGCCACCTCCGGCGGTGCGAGGCGATGCGAGAGGGGGGCGAGCCCCGCGCCGAGTTTCCCGGTCGCGAAGAACAAGTCGACGAGCGCTGGCCGGTTCCGTGAGAGCGTCGCCACGCGGTCGCCGTGGTCGACACCGGCGTCGTGGAGACACGTGGCCGTCTTCGCTGCTCGCTCGTCCAACTCGGCGTACGTGAACGCTCGGTCCGTGGTCGCGTCGACCAGTCCGACGCGGCCCGGTGAGAGCGCGGCACGCCGCCCCGACCAGTCGCCGATCCAATCTGGCCCCCCGGCGACGGCCGAGTCGGGCGACTGTCGCTCAGACATTCGCGAGGAACTCCTCGATACGGTCGGTCACGCGGTCGGCGTCTTCGATGAAGAACAGGTGTGCACCCCCCTCGACGAACTCGACTTCACACCCCGGAATCGAGTCGGCGAGCAGTTCGCCGTTCTCGACTGGTAGGACGCGGTCGGCGGTGCCGTGGAGGACGAGCGTCGGCACGTCGATGGCGTCGAGTTCGTCGCTCGCGTCGAACGCCTGCACGGCCGCTCCCTGTGCCTGCCGGGCCGACGGCGGGGCGTCGGAGTCGAGTCGCCAGTCGACGATGCGCTCCACGAGGTCCTCGTTTCGCTCGATGAACCCCTCGCTGACGGCAGGTTCCATCTTATATCGGATCGCCTCACGAGCATCCGCGTCGTCGGGGACGGAGAACATCCGCTCCAGCGTCGCCTCCGGTGTCGGGGCAGCGTCGGGGCCGCCCGGCGAGGTACACACCAGCGTCAGCGACGCGGCGCGGTCGTAGGCGAGGGCGTACCGCTGGGCGACCATCCCGCCCATCGACGCGCCGACGACGTGTGCGGAGTCGACGCCGACGTCTGCGAGGACCGCCTCCAAGTCGCCGGCCATCTCCTCGATAGTGTACGGTCCCTCGGGGACGTCCGACTCGCCGGTTCCTCTGTTGTCCCACAGGAGAACGTGATACGACTCCGCCAATGCCTCCGCCTGCCAGTTCCACATCCACCGGCCGTAGCCGAGTCCCTCGCAGAGGACTACGGTTTCGGCGGTCGTCGGGTCGTGGCCGCGCTCCTCGTAGGCGATGGCGACGCCGTCGTGATCCGCGGTTTGCACGGTCGGTCGCACGCGGTCGCCTCCCTTCAAGCGGCCACTTCATATGTTAACCCGCGACGATTTCGGCGAGGACGAACACGGGCCGATATGCCAGTCGCGACCGTCGGCGATACCGTCACCGCCTCCCGTGAAGTCACAACCGACCGCATCGACGCGTACGCCGACCTCACCGGCGACGACAACCCGATCCACCTCGACGACGACTACGCCGCCCACACGATGTTCGGCGGCCGCATCGCCCACGGGATGTTCGGCGTCGGCGTCATCAGCGCGGCGCTGGCGTCGCTTCCCGGAGACATCATCTACCTGAACCAAGACTGTGGCTTCGAGGCCCCAGTTCGCCCCGGCGAGACGGTCACGGCAGAGGCGACCGTCGTGGAGGATTTGGGTAGCGACCGGGTTCGCGTGGAGACGGTCGCGACCGTCGACGACGAGGTCGTTATCGACGGAGAGGCGACTGTGCTGTCGGTTCCACACGAGGCGTGACCCGTCAGGGCGGCGGCAGCCGGGGTTCGCCCCCGGCGATCAGTCGTCTGCCGCCGCCGGTTCGGACGCTACCGGCACGCGATCGGTGAGGAACTCCTCCATCAACTCGAACGACCTGATCTTCTGGTCGATGTCGGTCGACCCGTGGCCCTCGCTGAGTTCGACGTACTCGAAGTCGGGGCCCTCCTCGAACCCGGCGGCTTCGAGTTTCTCGCGGAACAGGCGTGCCTGGCTGATCGGACACCGGGGGTCGTTGACACCGTGGACGATACAGAGCGGAGCGTCGAGATTGTCGACTTGGGTGACCGGCGACCGCTCTCGGTACAGATCGGCGTTCTCCTCCGGGTCGCCGAGCATCCGTTCGGCGTACGCCTGGAAGTGGGGCATCGACTCCTCGTACAGCGCTCGCCAGTCGGTGATCCCCACCCTGGCGATGCCGGCGGCGTACAGGTCGGGATACGTCAGCAGTTGCATGAACGTCGAGTAGCCGCCGTAGGAACCACCGACGACGGCGATTCGGTCTTCGTCGACCCACTCCTGCTCGGCGATCCACCGGGTTCCCGCCGCGATGTCGCCCTGTTCGGCCCCGCCGAGGTCGCCGTTGATGGCGTTCTTGAACGCCCGGCCGCGGCCGGTCGATCCACGGTAGTTCACTTCCAGCACCGAGTAGCCGCGGTCGACGAGGAACTGTGCGTAGAGGTCGAAGCCACGCTGATCTTGCCCCGCAGGCCCGCCGTGGACCTTTACGACGACGGGACTCGGACGGGTCCCGGCGTCGTACACCAGCGCCTCGATGTCGAGTCCGTCGTGCGACTCGAACCGCTCGTACGAGCAGTCGACGAACCGGTCCGGGTCGATCGACCCGTATTCGGGGGCCATCAGCGTCCGCGTCGAATCCGTCTCGACGTCGTACACGACGAGTCGTGGGCGCTGAGTCGGTGTCTCGTAACTGAACAGCACCTCCGTCTCAGACACCACGGCCGTCTCCCGGTACGACGACAGATACGGGAACGACGCGACACCAGTCGGGACGTCAAGCGTCCTGCTCTCGCCAGTCTCCACGTCGTACACGACCGGCGTGACCGCACACTCGTGGGTCCGTTCGGCGACGAATCGCTCGTCGTCCGCGAGAAACGCGACCGGCGACTCGACGACGCCGTCGTCGGTGTACCACCTCACCTCGTCGGTCGTGAGGTCGTAGACACCACACCGGGTCGTGTCCGTCGAGTCGTCCGACAGGAGGAGACGGTCCCCGTCGGGATGCCACGCGATCGGTTCCGTCTCCGCGCCGTCTTCGCCCACGTCGAGTCGTCGTGGGGCAGTCCCGTCGGCGGCCGCGACGTAGGCATCCGTGTTGTTCAGGTCGGCAGACTCGTTCGCGGCGTACGCGATCTGTTCTCCGCTCGGGTCGAAGACGCCGGCTCTGACCGGGAGGTCGTAGTCCGTCACCTGGGCCGTCTCGCCGTCCGGGTGTCGGACGTAGAGGTTCATCTGCGTGCCCTCGTCGCTCGCGTAGAGCAGGCGACCGTCGGGCGCGACGTCGGCGAGAACGATCTGGCTGTCGTTCTCGACGACCGGCGTGACAGACCCGTCACGGTCGATCGCCATCACGTCGTTCTGCTCGTCGCCACCCTCGTCCGCGTGGAAGTAGATGCGCTCCCCGTCAGGCCCGAACCGCGGTGGGTACTTCAGGTCCTGCGGGACGTTCCCGTCGCTGACCCGTGTTCGCTCCCCCGTCTCGACGTCGAGCGTGTACAGTTCCAGTTGCCCCGACCCGTCGTAGAAGACGGCCACCTCGTCGCCATCTTCGCTCGCGACCGGCGTGTAGAAGGTCGGGAGGCTCGCTATCTCGGCTATCGAGATCGTATCTGACATCTCTGTGAGTCGATCCGCCGATCGTACATAATTTCTGTCATTTATTTCCGGTCTGTCATCACTGTCGAGCCACCCCCGGCCGCCCGTCGACGAACCGACCGCAACTGTCCTCGTCGACATCTATTTGTGTCGCTCCGCGGTCCTCATCACATATGTCAACGTATAACGTAGAGGGTCGTGACCGGGAGTCGCTCCGCGAGTTACAGGCCGAGCGCCTCCGCGAGACGGTCGAACGGGCGTACGAACACGTCCCGTTCTACCGCGAGGCCCTCGACGCCGCGGGCGTCCATCCCGACGACATCGAGTCGGTCGAGGACGTGCAGGCCCTCCCGATGACGACGAAAGCAGACTTCCGCGACGAGTACCCGGACGGCCTGTTCGCCGTCGACGACGACGAGATTCTGCGGATCCACGCCTCCTCGGGAACGACGGGGAAGCCGAAGATCGTCGGCTACACCGACCACGACCTCGACGTGTGGAGCGAGGTCGTCGAGCGGTCGCTACGCGCTGCTGGCGTCGAACCCGGCGACACAGTTCAGAACGCGTACGGCTACGGCCTGTTCACAGGCGGTCTCGGTCTCCACTACGGCATCGAGCGACTCGGCGCGACCGTCATCCCCATCGGTGGGGGGCAGACCCAGCGGCAGGTGGAGTTGCTTCGGGACCTCGAGAGCGACGTGCTCACCTGCACCCCGTCGTACGCGCTGTACGTCGCGGAGACGGCCGAGGAGATGGGTATCGACCCGCACGAGTTACCGCTGTCGACGGTCATCTTCGGCGCAGAACCCTGCACCGACCCGATGCGTGAGGCGATCGAACAGCGACTCGGCGTCACCGGCATCGACATCTACGGGCTCTCCGAGATCATCGGCCCCGGCGTCTCTAACGAGTGCCACGAGGCGCAAGACGGCCTCCACATCTGGGAGGACCACTTCCTCCCCGAGGTCATCGACCCGCAGACCGGCGAACGCGTCGCGGAGGGGGAGGAGGGCGAACTCGTGTTGACGACGCTGACGAAGGAGGCCGTGCCAGTCATCCGGTACCGGACGGGCGACCTGACCACGCTGACGTACGACGAGTGCGAGTGCGGGCGGACGATGGTCCGGATGGACAACGTCACCGGGCGCTCCGACGACCTGCTCATCGTCCGCGGGGTCAACTGCTACCCCAGTGAGATCGAGTCGGTCGTTCTGGAGTTCGACGGCGTCGCACCCTACTACCGCATCGACCTCGACCGCGAGGATCAACTGGACACGATGACGCTCAGCGTCGAACTCGAGGAGGAGTTCGACGGCGACCGTGAGGCGATTCGTTCGGCGATGCTGACGCGTCTGGAGAACGTCCTGTCGTTCACGCCCGACGACCTCCGCTTGGTCGACCCCGGCGAACTGGCACGCACCGAGGTGGGGAAGGTACAACGCGTGTTCGACCACCGCTGACGAGAGCACGCAGGGCGCGAGTCGTGTGGTACCTCACCCGGTCGGGTCGAGTGCGTCTCGAAGCGCGTCGGCGATCAGTTTGAACGCCAGCGTCGTCCCCGCGAGGGCGACGACGCCCGCGCCCGCGACCCACCACTGGTCGACGACGCCCGAGTCGACGCCGTTGGCGATGAGCGTCCCCCACGACGGCTGGTCGATGTCATTGAGGCCGAGGTACGCGATTGCCGCCTCCGTGAGCAGCAGGAGCGGAACCTGCTGGCCGAACGCCGTCACGACGCCGTGGGAGACGTTCGGGAGGACGTGTCTCCGGAGGCGGTACAGTCGAGTTCCGCCCAATCCTTCCGCCGCGCGGACGTATTCGGCCGAACGCCGCTGTTTCGTCTCCGCGCGGACGACCCGCGCGACGCCACCCCACGAGAACAGGCCGAAGACGAGTACGAGCATAAAGAGGCTCTTCTCGATGACCAACACGAGGACGACGTACGCGACGACCGCGGGGATGGTCTGTTGGACGTCGATGTACCTGTTGAGGACGGCATCGACCCGGCCGCCGTAGAACCCGGCGACTGCGCCGACGGCCGCGCCGACGGGGACGACGATGGCGGCGGTGATGACCGCGACGTACACCGCGAGACGCGCCCCGCTCACGAGGAGGGTGAGGACGCTGTACCCGAACGTGTCGGTGCCGAGTGGGAAGCGCAGCGACCCGAAACAGCGGTCGCCGCGCACCGCTCCGGCGCAGTCGGCGACGCTGTTGGCGTCGACCGAGAGGAACACCGGCGGTTGGCCGCCGAGGAGGAACCGCGACTGTGGCTCACCGATAGCCAGCGGCCCGACGACGCCGACGAGGAAGAACACGCCCAGTGCGACCAGCGAGGCGACGGCGTCGCGGTGCACCCGCAGGCGACCCCAGTAGCGGGCCGCGAGCGCCCGATTCGGGACGAGCCTCGTCGCGAGCGTGATCAACAGCCACAGCGACGCGAGAAACAGCCAGTCGGAACGCGTCGGATCCCACTCCCACGTCTCGACGAGATACACTCGGACGAACAAGAGATCGTAGGAGAACAGCCCCACCAGCGCGAGTCCCAGCGTCGCCATCACGAGCGTCGCGAGCGAGGGGCGACCGAACCTGGAAGACGTAGATGGCTCCGCACCGAACCCGCTCGTCGAAACGCTCCCGACGGCAGAGTCGTTGGCGCGGTCGTCAGCGCCGTACTCGAACCCGTTGACGATCCGGCGGGTGGACCGACCGCGAGCGAACCGCGCGAGCGACGCTCCCTGCTCGTCGGGTGCCTGCTGCGACCTGTCTCCGCTCCCGTCGTCGTCACCGCCTCCGGCAGCATCCGCGTCGGCGGGGTCGTCGGGAGCGGGAGCCATCGGCGGTGCTGTGTCGGCAGCCGACCTAAAGGCGACGGTGGCTACAGCCGCCACTTCAGCAAACGATTTACCCCGACGGCCTCCACGTCGACCGACGTGGTTCGACAGTCGACCGAGTTCCGACGGGGGTCTTCGCCGTGAGACTGCGGTGGGTCGCCGGTCGACTCGGTGGGGCAGTACTCACCGTCCTCGTGGCGTTGAGTGCGACGTTCCTCGTCGTCGCACTCGCGCCAAACACCGCCGTCGAGGGCGCAGTGGCGACGGCGTCGCTCGCCTCGCAAGGCGGCCTCAACGCCTCCGAACTGGAGTCGCTTCGACAGTCGTATCTGGAAGCCAGGGGCTTGAACCGCCCGTTGTGGGTGCGCTACCTCGGATATATGCGTGATATGCTGACGCTCCAGTGGGGCGTCTCGTTCACGCTCGGGGCGCCCGTCACGGCGCTCGTGGCCGACCGCCTCGAACGGACGCTCCGCTACGCACTTCCGGGCTTCCTCCTCGCGGTCGCCCTCGGCGTGAGCGGGGGCCTGTACTCGACCGCTCGCGACGGGACGCGAAGCGCCGCCGCCGTCCGGGTTGGGGGCTACCTCGCGTTCGGCGTCCCCAACTTCTGGCTCGCGGCGCTGTGTCTGTGGGCGGTGACGCTCCCCGGCATCGCCGACAGGGTCGGACAGGGCTGGTGGCTGACGAAACTCGTCGCGCCGGCGGTGCTGCTTGCGACGACGCTGTTCGCGAGCCAGTTGGCCTACACGCGCTCTGAGACGCGCGAGGTGGTCGGCGCGGACTTCGTCCGTTACCTCCACGCGAAGGGGCTGCCGGGGTGGCAGGTCGCCGTTCGCGTCCTCAAGAACGTCGTCGCGCCCGTGGCGGCGCTGTTCGTGACGGATCTACTCGCGGTGCTGGTGTTGACGGTGTACGTCCTCGAGTTCGCATTCGACATCCCCGGCCTCGGCCGCCTCTCGTATCACGCCGCCATCGAGCGCGATATGCCGCTGTTGCTGGGAACGGCCGTCGTCGTCGTCGTCATCGGCGTCGTCGGCAACGTCGCCAGCGACGTCGCGGCTGCTATCGCTGACCCTCGAACTCGTGAGGAGGTGGAGCAGTGACGCGGCGACTCCGCGATTCACCTGGCGAGTCGGACGAACGCGACCACTCGGGCCCGACGCGGCGACGACTCCTTCACACGCTCGCGGCCGGGTCAGCGCTGGCGACGGCGGGACTCGGTGGCTGTCTTGGTAGCGGTATCTCCGAGGCGACGGACCCGTGGCAGGAGGTTCGTCGGGGCGACCCGCCGGGACCGATCGTCGACGGCGTCGCGCGACTTCGTGCGGGCGAGTACGTCGCTATCCCGATTCGGTGGGCCGAGTCCGAGGGCTCCGGCCTCCTCTCCGGGCAACTGTCCGAACGGCTCTCGCTCCCGTTGGACGTGCACACGGTGGGTGCCGAGGCGTACGAGACGTACCGCGCGGGCGAGGGACTCGATGGCGTCTCCGCCGCCTCTGCGACGGGTGAACCCAGCGTGTCGTTTCGCGAGACGCGCCTCCCGCACGACGCGTACACGATGGTCGTCGACAACACTCGGTTCGGGGACGAACCACCGTACGACGAAATAACCGTCAGCGTCTCGCTGGAACTGCACCTGTAGCCGGTCGAAGTCAGTCGAAGCCAGCCGTGTTGCTCTCGTAGAGTCACTCCCCTCGCTCGTACAGTCGCTGCACCCGCCGCACGCCGTCGATATCGTCGACCACCCTGGCGACGGCGGCGGGAACCGACGCTCGCCAGGAATCGTCGCCGGCGGCCATCGCGTCTCTGAGACCGGTTCCGCTCACGCGTCGGGTCGCTTGCGTGGTTCGAACCGTGCGTCCGGCATCGCGCAGGCGGTCGGCTTTCACCTCGTGCCACGCTTCGAGGACGCGCAGGAAGTGCACTGCGTCGGCAGGGGCGTACGACTCCCACAACTCCGGTCTGTTGATCGGAAACGGCAGCACCCGAACCTGGACGCCGAGGTCGGCGGCGGCGAGTGCGTCAGTCACCATCCGATGGCGCTCGTAGTACCGAAACGGGTTGTTCCGGGGGTCGTCCCGGTCGGGGTCGGCGTCTTCTCGCCGGACGTGCGATGGGTCCGCGTTCGTGATGCCGACGAGCAACTCGTCGCACTCGCGTGCCGCCCACGTGCAGTACGCGAGGTGGCCGTCGTGAAACGGCTGAAACCGCCCGTGAACGTGGCCGACGACCCGCCCGTTCTCCGTGGTTGGCTCGGTCATCGCTCGTCCCTCTCGACACTCGCTGTCGGCCACCGGGCCGCCCCTTCGACGAACCGTGTCGCTCGCCCGCCGGTCGCGTCGACCAGGTTGGCGCCTCCGTCGCGGAGCGTTCCGATCTGCTGTGGATCACAGCCGTCGACGCCGCGCAGACGCTCGGCGACCGTCGACACCACCGCGGGCGTCGCGAACACCGCGAACGGTCCGTTCGTCTCCACCGTCGCGTCGGGCAACGGGATACGACTAGCGTCCGCGGTCTCGGCGAGTCCGTCGAGCACCGGAACCCTGTCGACGACGAGGCGACGGTCGCTGTCGGCGGCGATACGGCCGAGTCCGGCGATGCCCTCACCGGAGACGTCGGTGACGTGTGCGACGTGGCTCGCAGGGTCGAACGCCTCGCCGTCGCCGGGCAGCGCCGACGCCAACGCCTCGGCCACCGGGCGAGCGTCCGACAACAGACGCTGGCGACCCTGTTCACGCAATCGGTCGTCGTCGCTCTGGGCTCCAACTGCGTACGACGCTAACCCTCCGAAGGGGCGCGTCACCAGCACTGCACACTCGTCTGGAAGCGGCGACGTTGCCGATGGCGACGCGCCCGCGGCGGTCACGCTCGCGCCGAGAACCATCCCCGTGCCATCGTGGTCGACGACTGACGGCGACCGAACCGACACGTCGTCTGGGAGTCCGGCCGCGAACCACTCGCGGACGCGACCGGGCGTCGGGGCCGCAGACGGCGGCGCGGCGACGAGCGGTCTAACTGCTCGATCGGCGGTCGCCCCGCGCGTGTACACGTCGTTGAGCGCGTTCAGGCCGGCGACGCGAGCCTGTTCTGCTGGATCGAGGCCCGGAAACGCGTGGACTGCGTCGACGTTTGCGGCGTGGTTCGCGGCGTCCGGGTCGCCGTCTGCGGACTCGTCGCCGCTGAGCGGAGCCAGGCGTTCGACGACCACGACGCCGCCCGTCGCCGACGGGAGTTGGATCGCGTGGCCTTTCCCGATTCGAAGCGGTCGGCCGTCGAAGGAGGCGTACACGCGACTCAGTGCTTGCCCGAGTCGCTCCGCATCGGCGTAGCCGTCTCCGAGCAACGCACACGCGACAGCGACGGACGCTGTCTCGGTGTCGCCAGGCGACTTCGGGACGGGTGGCTCAGGCATCGCCGTATGGATCTCGCCGTCGGCGTCGAACCGGACCACGTCCACGTAACTGGTGTACTCGGTCGCCCTCGGAAGCAACGCGGCGTCTGCATCGGGCCCGAGCGTGACGCTGGTGTCTCGGAGTCGGGTTCGGATGCGGTCGCGGGCCGGGATCACCACGCGGGCGAGCGGCGTCTTGCCGGCACAGCCACAGCGAAGCACGTCGGCGGTCGCCGCGGGGTCGACGCGACTGTCGTCGGTGTTGCGCATCATCGCTTTGGCCACAGCGGGGTCACGTCGTCTGTCGGATAGTCGTGAACTGCGGGCGTTCGTCGCAGTCCGTCGAGCAGTACGCGGTCGGCGGCGGCCCGCGCGACTCGGAGCAGATCCGACCCACGAACGCCCCGGAGGCCACCCGTCGCCGCGGGACGCTCGCCTGTGGCGTCGACGCCGTCGACGCGCGTCCCCTCCGACACGAGCGTCACCGGAACGGGTTCGCCCGAGTGAACCACGTCCTCTGTGCTCGGCGTCGTGTGGTCTGCGGTGACGACGGTGACGAGTTCCGGGTCTTCGAGCGCCCGGTCCACTACGTCGCCCAGCGAGGCGTCGATAGCCTCCAGTTCTGCGCACTTCTCACGGGGGCCGGCCGCGTGTGACACCTCGTCCGGTTCGGGGTAGTGGACGTGGACGAACTCGTGGTCCGCGAGCGCTGACAGCGCCGCCGTCGCACGGTCGTCGTAGTCCGCGGGCGGGTCGACGTGCGCCATCTCGAGCGTGTGCGCGAGGCCCGTCAACACTGGCTTTGGGGTCAGACTCACCCCGTCGAGCCCAGTTCGCGCAGCGAACGGGTCGACCGATACCGGTGCGGCCGCCCACTTCGAGAGAACCACGTCTGCAGGCCCATCCGTCGCCGACAGCGCCGAGCGTGTTCCCCTGGTGTACGTCCGGAGTGCGTCGGCGGTCGCCTGTGCGGCCGGTCGGTCGGTTGCATCGTGGGTGGGTTCCGGTGCGACGACTGGCAATCCCTCGGCGAACGGATCGACGTCAGTCACGTCTGGGGACACCACCGTGTCCGCAGTAATCGAGACGATACCCCGGTTCTTCCACGTGTACTCGAAGGAGACGTGACAGCCGTCGACGACGGGCACGTCGACGCCGTCGACACCGGGAATCCCGGCGAGGTCGGCGAAGTTGGCCGCATCGTCGGCGAGGTGGCGGTCTGCCACGGTCGAGCCATCTTCGCCGAGCGACGCGAACGACGCCGAACAGACGACGCTCCCCAGCGTCGGATCGATGCCAAATCCGCGTGCTTCGAGGACGCCTCTGCCGGGGAGTTCGACCGGGTCGTAGCCGAACAGTCGCGCGTGCGCAAGGTCACTCGACAGCGGAACGCCTGGGTCGGCGACGTGCATCGTCCCGTTGATGCCGGCGGTCGCGAGTCTATCGAGATTCGGCGTCTCGGCGGCCTCGAGTGGCGTCTCTCCGTCGAGTTCCGGCGCTGGACGGTCGGCGGCGCCGTCGAGCACCACCAACAGGATGTCTCGGTCGCGTCCTCGCATCAGGGCAACCCGAGCGTCTTCGCGATTGTTCGCTTTTGCACCTCCGTCGACCCCGCCGGAATCTTGAGGTTGCGGGCGACGCGGAACACGCGTTCGACGCCACCCGCACGCATCAGGCCGTAGCCGCCCAGCACCTGTATCGCACGGTCGGACCAGTCGAACAGGCGGTCCTCGGGGTAGTACTTCAGCATCGACAGGCGCCGTCGCGCCGCTGCCGACTGGTCGAGGGACTCCAGCGTCGTCATCGCGTCGTACTCCGCGAGCATCGTCGTCGCCATATTCCGAACCGCGTGAATCTCCGTCGCCGTCTCGACGATGGGCCACTGGACCGCCTGGTTCGACCCGATGGGTTCGCCGAACGTCTCGCGGTCCTTCGCGTAGGTGAGCATCTGATCGAGGAGGTATCTCCCCAATCCGACGCACATTCCCGGGCGACACGCTCGCCGCCAGTTCACCCAGGTCAGCGCCAGTGGTAGGCCATCGCCAACTTCTCCGATCATCTGGTCGCCGTCGACGCGGCAATCTCGGAGGTGCAGGTCAGAGGTGATGCCGTCCATCATCAGGTTCAGGTTCATCGATCCGACCTCGAACCCGGGATTGTCGGTATCGACGAGGAACATCGCCATCGACTCGGACGGCCCGCCGTCGGCGTCGGGCACCCGGGCGAGAATCTGTGCGGTGTCTGCGAACGGGCCGTTCGTGATGTAGCGTTTGTCACCGTCGAGTACCCAGCCGTCGCCGTCGCGTTCGGCGATCGTCTCGATGGCAGTCACGTCCGACCCTGCACCGGGTTCGGTGATGCCGATGCACGCCGTCTCCTCACCTGAGACGAGTGGGTCGAGCCACTCGCGGCGCTGGGACTCGTCGAGGTGGAGCAGCATCGGCGACGGCCCCTCCGTCCACGCCATCATCGCCCGCGCGAGTCCGGACCCGTGTCCGGTGCCGTAGCGGAATACGGCTTCCTGCACGTAGAAGTGTTCGCGTTGGGAGAGCCCGCCCCCGCCAACCTCCTCGGGCATATGGAGCGCGTACAGTCCCGCGTTCGCACTCCGCTGCCGGATAGTGTCCCGAAGCGCCATCGCTTCGGGCGTCATCCGGCCGTTCTCATCGAGGTACGCGAGGGGCCCGCCGACGTGGTCGGCGTGTTCCGCCTCGAACGAGCGGACGTCGTCCTCGATGAACGAGACGACGCGGTCGACGACCGGACGGACGTCGTCGGGGACGGCGAACTCGTCCACGAGTGCGTCGTCTTCGGGGAGTGTTGACATACCGTACAGGTGTCCCGAGCGATCATTAAGTGTTCTGTCGCTGACCGTCGGATACAGCAGTCACACCGAGACGCGACGTGACTGTCATCCGCTCAACAGTGCGAGGGCACCACCCGCGAGGAGCAACCCCGCGCCCACGACGAGGGCAGCGCTAGCGGTGCGCTCTGAGACCACGTCCTCGCGCACGAGTAAGAGTCCAGTCGTTCCGACGAGGAACCCAGCCACGACAACCGCAGCACCCACTGGTGAGACCCCAGCGAACGGTCCAGCCGGTGTCGGTGTCGCGTGACCGGGGTGCGCAACGGCGACCGCCGGAAGCGCCGCCAGCGAGAGCAGCATCGCAGCCAACCAGTCGAGGCGGCGACTCATTGGCGTACGTTGGTGGCGCGATCGATAACACGCTTTCGACCGCTTACCAGCGTTCTCCGACTCTCCGATCACTACGCTCGCCGAACGCCCCAACGCGATCAGAGATGACAACTGCACTATACTTATTATCGCGTGGTGACGATTGTCTGGTATGTTCGACGACCGAACCGACGCGGGTAGACAACTCGCGGATCTACTCACGGAATGCGGGGTCGAGGGGGACGTCGTCCTCGGCGTCCCTCGCGGTGGGTTACCGGTCGCTCGGATCGTCGCAGACCGACTCGACGTGCCTCTCGACATCGTCTCCGCCCGGAAACTGGGGGCTCCGTGGAACTCCGAACTGGCGATCGGTGCTGTCGCGGGCGATGGCAGCGTCTGGTTGAACGAGCAGTTGATCAGCGAGGCGGGCATCGACGACGAGTACATCGAGGAGGTACGGACGACCGAACGGCAGGCGGCACAAGAGCGCCTGGACCGCTATCGAGAGGACCGCGACGCCGTCGACCTCACAGACCAGCGGGTAGTTATCGTCGACGACGGCATCGCCACTGGAGCCACGATGATCGCGTGCGTCAGACAGGTACGGGCCGCCGGTGCGAGTTCGGTCGTCGTCGCCGTTCCGGTCGCACCGCCCGAGACGGTGACGACGCTCTTGGCTGAAGCCGACGACGTCGTGTGCGTCGAGACGCCCGACTACTTCGGCGCAGTGGGTCGCTTCTACCGCTCGTTCGGCCAAGTGAGCGACGACGAGGCGCGGACGTACCTCCGGTAGCGACCGACACACATAGCCAATCACTAGCGGGGGAGTCGCCCCATCACAGCGTATCTACAACAGACGATATGTACAGGTACTGTCGGCGCGTCTCTACCGGCGTACGTGACCCGGTGACGATCGAACCCCGGGAAACGCAACCAATGTTCGAGTGTGAGGACGTCTATCGGGCCGTGAACGACGAGGAGGCAGACCCTCGGATGACCGAAGCGACGATCAGGGGGTTCCCGCGTACGACGGACCTGGGAACGTTGGTCCTCGTCGGTGTTGTCCACGACCATCCCGCGAGCGTCGCTCGCGTCGCTACGCTCCTCGACCGATTCACACCCGAGACGCTCGCGCTCGAACTCCCGCCGCTGTCGATCCCGCTGTTCCGGCAGTACGCACACGACGAGTACACGCCCCCGTGTCTCGGCGGCGAGATGAGCGCCGCCATCCAGTCGGTCGAGTCTGGTGCCGTGGTCGGCATCGACGCTCCGAACCGTCGATACGTGCGCGAACTGTTGCGCACACTGGGCGGCGACGACGAAGCACGGGCCGTGACGCGACCCGTACTCAGAGACCTCGGCCGAAGCGTACTCCACGCGATCACGTGTCGACTAGGCGCGGTCGTCGCCGCGTCGACGCCGCTCACCCCGCGTCTCTATCGACACATTCCGTATCGGGTGTCGATGCTCGATCCTCCTGACGAACAGGCGGCACACGAACGGTCCCACGTCGCACAGTTCGACGCGTTCGTCGGGTCTGTCGACACACCGCCGGAGACGGCGCTCGTCGACCGAATTCGGGAGGCGGTGATGGCAGAACGGATCGAGCGACTCCGTCGTGATGGTGACGTAGTGTGCGTCGTCGGAATGAGCCACCTCGATGCGCTTGAACGCCGACTCCGCTCATCGGAGGAACGAGACACCGTATGAAGGGTAGGACAGTCGATGGTCGAGCACTATGCCAACACAGAACACATCATATCGGAATGACGCTTCGGAGGGCGACCGAGGCGATCCAACGCTATGACCGATTCCAGACAAACTGACGACGGGCGAAAGCGAGTGGTGACGACAGAGGGGAACCCACTCGGGTGGGCCGTCCGCGATAGCGACGGTGATCTGTACGTCGAACCCGATGCGGGCGTGTTCCGTGGCTGTGATTCGTGGCTCTCGCCGTCGTGGGACGAGACGGCGACCTACAGACTCGACGAAGACGCAGTCGTCGGCGTGGGGCACTCGACAATCGTTCTCGGCGGTACGTCCACCCGCGAGACGGGTGAACACGACGCCGACGAGGTCCGGGAGTCGGAGAGTGAATCACGTTCGACCGATCGGAAAAATGCAGAGGTCAATCCGTAGGCAATACGTACTCAGATATTTCGCTTCAGCGTGACGACGTCAGTGATGTCGTCTACCTTCGTCGTTCGGAGTTCGTAGGTGTCTTGGCCGTCTTCCGCCCAACCGAGTCGTCGTCGGACGCTCTGTGACAGGTCCATCGACGGCTTGACGTGTGCAGTCGCGCCGGACGCTTGTTCGAGCGTCCCAATTTCGTCGCCGTCTGCCGTTACAACGCGTTTCCCCTCGTCCTCGGGTTTGAAATTTCGTGTCATGACTCTCAACGTGTGGATACTCCACGGTCGACGGACCACACCCATCTATTGCACGCCGATTCCCACTGTGCGGCCCTGACTCACATTTCACGAGGCCATCACATCAAGACTGACATTCGATATCGAACCTGTTCAAATACGGCTACCGACGCAGGCCCACACTGCCGCCAACAGGGCTACTTCTCCGAACTACGTTCTTGCCCGTCGCTTCCGTCTCGAATGTCGTGAGCGTCAGTGCGAGTGTCGCAGTTGCCCCCGCTGATTTCCTGCTAGCCCGTGCGCTAACGACCGACGGATCTGCACGCATCGTCGCGGCGTGTGTCGTCCCCGTGGCAGACGATCCGCTCCCGTATCTCCGGGTGTCGAGCGACGACCTCGCTCTCCTGGTCGATCTGATCGCGGCGGATCCGGTTGTCTCCCACGTCGAGGTTATCCACCGAGGGAAATCCGAGTGGGAACTGGCTATCGACTGGACGGGTGCGTTCGACGGATTGCTCGCGGTCCTGCGCGACACGGACGGGGCGTGTACGGAGGCGGTCGCCACCGGAAAGATGTGGTATCTCCAACTCAGATTCCGCTCGCGCGAACGGCTCTCGACGTGGTATCGCCGCTGTTCAGAACGGGGTATCAGGGTGGACGTCGAGCGAATCGTCGAGTCCGACGCCGGAGAGCGACTGCCAGATGGGTCGCAAGCAGCGATGACGGAGGCGCAACGAGAGGCGCTTACGACTGCACTTGCAGCAGGGTACTTCTCCGTCCCTCGCGGTGCCACCTTAGAGGAGGTCGCAGTGGAACTTGGCATCTCTGACACGGCGACCTCACAGCGCATCCGGCGCGGGATCCGAAACCTGCTCGACGAATCGCTCGGCCCCGAGGGCCGTCCGTTCGACGTGACGAATAGCTGAAGACGGTCGCGTTGTGGGTGGCTGGTGTTCGTAACGAACGAGACGGATTCCGATGCGCGAGCGTCGGCGACGGGGTTTATTCGTCTTGCTGACAATAGTCTAGGTGATGACGACGACTATCGAACTCAGCGACGACCTCGTGGAACGGATCGATGGCCACCTCGAGGAAGACGAGACGAGAGAGGAGTTCATCCAAGAACTCGTCGCGATCTTTGAGCAGGAGGGTCGATTCCTCCAAGAGGGCGCGTAATCGGCGTCGCTGCGGTTCGGATCGAGCGTTTCACCGGTCCCAGCGTAGGCTGACGGGACATCCCCGAACGGTGCTTTGCGCGAGTAGCGAGGGCGCTAATAACCGAGGAGACGTGTCACCGCGAACAGAACGCGGCATACGGTAGCGTTCGCTAGTAGATAGAGACTGATGGAGACATCACCCGGTCGTTTCTGTATCAGCTATATTCAATATAGCACTATAACGTTTACAAAGTGCGCTACACGCAGAAAAAAGCCGAATTCACGCGCTATGGCGTCTCTAGAAGGCGAATAAAAATCTCACTATCCACTATTGCTTAATGCACTAAGCCAAAGTGGAATTTGGCACCAGTCCGCTGTCGGGTGAGCGACACCGATAGTCCGGAGAAAATCAGGGGTTCACAGTTGATTCAGCCATTCAGTTCACGGGTTTGAACTATCGTCACTCCAGTTGGTTAAATTCGCCACGCCGTTCCCGTTGCTTGACATCCTCCCGCGCCTGAAGACGCGGGAATCCCACGGCACCGTGCCGCTGAGTTGGGATATTACGGTTCGCGGTTCACAACCTGTTCTCGTGGGGCGAAAACACCCTCACTACGGTCGAACAGGTGAACCGCTGGCTGTGCCAACCAGAAGGAACTGGAGCAAGCGTTGGATATCGACGACAGCACCCTCCACTACCACCTCAACAAACTCGTTGACGTCGGGCTCTTCGAGAAGCGTCAGCGAACCGAACGCAACGAAGACGGGCTTCATGCATACTACTGCGCGACCGTCTTCGGCAAGGTGACGCTCACTCAGGGCGTCGACCAACTGATCCGTGGCGAGCAACAGTTTGATGCGATATATAACAGTTCGGTTGACCAGTAGCGCTACGCTCCGTCTTCGTCCGGTGATGTTCTCTCAGGGTCTTTCTCGCGCATTTGTATGCACTCTCCACCATCAGCGGTGAGGAAGACGCCGTCGTCCAACAAAGACCCGACAGCGCTGAGAAATCCACTATTGTCTGCACCTAAGTATATTTGTTGCAATCATTCTCCCCAAAATCTCATCAGTATTTGTGAAATACAATATATTATGCAGTAATATGTTAATATATTCAAGTTCATATACTGAGTCTGCTTCTGATCGAAGTGAACGCTGATTCCACGCATCCGCTACGGCTTGTGATCGACCGGAGGTTGGAACAGTTACTCACAGACGTATGCAAGACGCAGAGCCCGATTCCTCACAACCCTGGTATCACAACTATGACTTCCCGATTCGCCTCACCATCCAAACTGCCGACAGCTCCTCCAAGAACGTAGAGTTCGAAGCTATCCTCGCTCAGAGTGCCGCCGAACTGTTCTATCAACTGGACGGGGTGGATAGCAATTTGACTGGTGGATCTGGTCTACACAACACCCGGTTTCACTCTGTGCAGGCAGCGGGCGATGGGGTGATAGGAGTATCCAGAACCGACGTCGAACCGCGAGTGTCTGACCACACAGAACACACCACCGTTTCCGCAGAAACTGGTGGTCCTGTTTGGGCCAACAGTACGGAGCGAAATCAATGAACAGAACGTACATCCAAATTATCCCTACCGCAGGATCCAACACGAGCAAACGTATCCCCGAAACCATTGGAAGCCTCCACCAAATCACATCGAATGAGTCTCAAAGCCTCGCTTCTCGACTCAATCCACTCAAGTCGCAATCTCCCCTGACGTTTGAGTTTCTCGCAGTTAGTGAGGGCGTCGACGCTCCTGTTGAATTCTATTATGGCGTCGATGACGAGGACCATCTCGATACGCTCGAGGAACGCTTACGAACAATCTATCCATATACGTTCAATCTCGTTCGGAGAGACGTCGATCTTGATCAAAAGCTAGGTGTTCGTCAGGAAGGCGATGAACCTGATCTCGAGAAACAACAGGTTCCAGCCGGTGTTGAATGGCACGGAAAAGGCCGAAGGAAGCGCGACTGGATGACCACAATTTCGCCATTCATTCCTGAGAGCCCATCTGAATCAGATTCAGAAGAGCCTCACGCGCCGCTGACGCCGCTCATCGACCACCTCTCAAAAACGACAGTCCCTGTCGCATTTCAGGTAGTCTTCCAATCGAAGCCGGATTGGTCTAATAAAGCAGAGAATCGGCAGATTGATCTTGAATTGGAGCAAGACACGCTCAGCCAGATAGTCGTCGAGACGCTCCTCGGCCCTTCAGATCCCGACTCTGAGATCCCACTTAATGAGTCTACGAAGGAACGACTGCGTCTTATCGACGAGAAGACACCAAAGCGAACCTTCACTGTGAATGCTCGACTGGTGGCTATTCCTGGCGATGATTCGCCGGACTCAATTCAGTCACGACTGAACACATTGCGTTCGGTCTTTGCGGTGCTTGACGGTCCGTACTACGAGTTTGCAAGCAGACGCCTCCAAGAGAAGGGCCTGACACAGAAGTCGAAATCGAAGCACGCCCGACAACTGCTTTCAGCAGTCAGAGACCGGACAATTCGGACTGGGAGAGGCAAATCTCGGCCAGACCTCGTGCTCAACGGGAACGAGTTAGCGAATCTCATTATCGTCCCAACTGCAGATGGGTTGACCACAGAGGGGTCACGAAGTACTCGTTCAGAACAAGAGAGTCGCAATCCACTCCCACGTCCTAATCCGGACCTAATGATGCACTTCCGAGAGGGGATGGAAATCGGATATGCCCTTGACGAGAACGGAACTCCTGAAGACAAACCAGTCTGTATCCCACCGTCAGTACTCCCCACTCACTACCTCCGAGCAGCGACAACGGGTGCCGGGAAATCAAAAGCAGTCACCAATGACGGCCTCTCGGTTTATGAGTCCACGAGCGGCCCGGTTATTATCATCGACCGGAAGGGTGACGGAATGGCTGAGGAGTATCTCCGGGCCCACACTCGACGATTTGGGATCTCGGACGTTGAAGAGAACGTTCTCTACTTCCCCATTCCAGACATTCTCCCTGGATTTTCGTTCTTCAATATCACATCTAGCCTTGAACAAGGGCAACAACGGGCTGATGCTGTCCAACGGAAAGCCGACCACTACGAGGAGATTCTCAAACTTGCAATGGGTGCCGAGCGCTACGAACGGGCGACCGTCTCTCCGCTCCTGATCAAGGCACTCATCAAGACGCTATTTGACGAGGAATATGGCCGCGAAAACGGTCGCTACCGGGCGAGTGAAGACTATTTCGCCCACGAGCAACTCGAACACGCCCTTGACCAACTGTGGCAAGCTGGCCCGCCGAATCCCAACGAAAACGAAGCTCCCCGGTCGAGTGACCCAGAGGTTCTTCGAACATTCCGCCGTCAACTGCAATCAGACGCCAGAACCTTTGCGAACATTATGGGTGGGGTCAGTAATCGCCTCGCCTACGTCTCACAGGATACGCATCTCCGTCAGATATTCAACAATACTGAGCCACAGTTTGACTTCGGAGAGCAGCTTGACTCGAACCGCGTCATACTGTTCGACCTTGGCGGGCTTCGCGATGATTCTGCCAAAATGCTTACTGGGGTGATTCTGACCGCACTGGAAGATGCATTACGAACCAACGAACAGGCTCTGAATCAACAGCCCGATGATTACGTTGTGAATCTTCTCATTGATGAGGCAGCGTCTGTCGTTGTCTCCGATGTGATGAATAATCTCCTCGAACAGGGCCGAAGCTTTCGTCTTTCTGTGGGTCTCTCGATGCAATTCCCAGAGCAGTTAGAGGCCGAGGGCGGGCGTCGTGTGTATCTAAATGCACTCAACAATATCGGGAGCCCCATCCTTGGGAAAATCAACGTCGACCGTGAGTTAGCACGAGCGCTGGCCCACGAGGACCTCAATCCAACTGAGTTCGCCAACCGAATTCGCTCACTCCCACGAGGTGAATGGATCGCCCAGCTTCCGAGTCCGGTATTCGGTAAAACCGGGCCATACCCGTTCAGCATCAAGCCTCTCCCCATCCCCTCAGGGCACTCTGAGAGCGAGTTCCCACTCTCCGATCGCGAAGAAAATCGATTCCAAGAGATGCTAACCCGTCTTCGTACTCGTGTTTCAGATGAGTTCGGCGTTCACAAAGATTCAACGCCAGCTGTGGACTCTCCGTCTGACCTTCGTGAACTGCTTGGGACAGCCAATCCGGATCTCGATTATGCGTTTGCGCGCGTCATCCGCACTGTCCAAATTCGATCGGGAACTAGAGAAGACAATGGGTGGGTACCTGTCGAAACAGTCGACTCTGAGCTGCGGTCTCTTTATTCAGAGGTTGATGCAGAGCCCCCAACGCTTGCTGAGCTCGCGGCAATACGAAAGCGGTCACGTCTCATCGATGTGGAAGTAGACCTTGAGACAGACGAACTCGTCGTCCGACTAACTGAGGCCGGTGAGAGCGAAGCGAAGCCCGATACAGGTGACGTTCGAGCGGCCGGTGGAGATGACCACGATACCGCACTTCTGCAAGTAGAGAAGGAGCTCACAGCACTCGGATTCACCGTTTCAATACTCACGCAGGACGGAAGTGAAAAACCCGATGCGAGAGCGACGCATCCTAATCTTGACTCGACATTCGCGATCGAAGTCGAGACGACGACACCAGATAATCCGGTGAAGGTTCTCACAAACCTCCGAAAAGCCCAGGAGGCGTTGGACGTGCCAGTATTCGTCGTCCGACCCGGCAAGTCGGGGACTGAATGGGCTAAGCGCGTTGAGGGTATTCTCTCACCACCAGTTCGAGAACTCCAGACTGGCGAAACACGCTTCTATACCGGTGATTCTTATCTCTCGTTTAATGGTGGTGCGAATGAAGTCGGCGGTGTCACTGCAGTTCGAAACATCACTCCTGAGGGTACCGCCCAGAACATCTGGAAACGAGATACTGGCGACGTCGTGCTCTGCGATGCAGAGGGAACAGAGTATCTTCGAGTTGACTCACTTAGCGGACTGTCACAAGATTACGTCCCTGCGGTCTACAGCTACGACCCCACGACTACCCAATACGTTGTTCACGAGCACGGAACACGCCACGTCTACGATTCGAAATCAGAATTTGAGGCTGAGTGGGTCCGCATCAAACGTCCATTCATCCCCGAAGATGAACTCCCTGTGCCAGCATTCCAGCATTCAGCGTATGCAATCATCATCCTTGGTGACCAAGACGAGCCTGTTCTGTATGACTGTGGAGAAACACGGCCACTCTCTGCAATTCTCGATGAGACACCGGGCCTAGCACCAACTGAAACTGACAACAGCGAGACGCAGTCTGTACAGGCTGGGCAAGTCAATACTGCGTGGGAGGAGACAGACGAGGACGACCCGCCAACACTCGAGTCGTTTGTCGAGAGCGACCTTGTTGAAGAACGGGATAGCGTCGTTCCGAAACAAGCGGTATTCAATCGATATCGTGAATGGGCTGCCGAACACGATATCTCAGATCCGTTGAATAAGAGTTGGTTTTCTCGAAAACTCAATGATCATCTGGAGTTCGGATCTACGCGACTGAGAGTTGAGGGAACACTCGTTCACCATTACACCGGAATCCGTCTCCGTACAACTCAGGAGTCCGAATATGAGAAGTAACCAATATGAGCCCTTGATGCAAGACGGGCTTCGAAACTCATCTTCCAGCCAGCTCTCTCAGGGTGAGAATGCCTCCTCTGTGGGTTGTACGCTCGATAGATTAGCGTGTGTTCCACCCAGCATCGATTTGGGTGGGACATCACTCTCCATCTCGAATTGGGTAGAACAGGTCGGTGTCTTGCGTTTTTCGGCTCGCTCAAGAGGATGTTCCACACAAAACCCAACTAGTATAGACTGGGGGTACCACGTTGGGAATCGACTGTTGAGAACCAGGGGGCCGACTGGCGAACCCTGTGGTGAGTCTCGAAACGAACGCGCACAGGCACTCCAGCAATGAGCGAACACGTGGCCAATCTCACCTCGGACATTCTCCCAGGGATACTGTGTGAGCGAGATCAGTGGGTCTGCTGGGTGTCCAAAACACGGGGTGGGAAACAGACGAAACTCCCGGTCATACCAGACACAGGGTCATTCGCATCAGCAACGGACCCGGAGACGTGGAGTGATGTCGAGACGGCACTCGAGTACGCCCACACAGACGCTGCAGACGGCATCGGATTCGTCTTCACCGAGTCGGACCCGCTTGTGGGTATTGACCTCGACGACGTTCTCGACCCCGAGACGGGCGCCGTCGACGATGACGCCCAAGATATCATCGACCGACTCGACTCGTATACCGAAATCTCACCATCGGGAACGGGCTATCACATCCTTCTAGAGGGCGAGCTCCCAGATGGCCGAAATCGTCGTGGACAGATCGAATGTTACGACAATGCACGGTTCTTCACAGTTACGGGCGACCACGTCTCTGGAACGCCCACACACATTGCTCGCCGGCAGGATGCACTCGTCGCTATTCACGGAGAATACCTCACACAAGCGGATCCTGCGACTCGAAATACCACCGCCACATCCACACTAGCTAATCGGTCGCACTCACAGTCGAATCCCGGGCTCGAAGATGCAGCGCTCTTAGAAACCGCCTCGAACGCGAAAAACGGGCCGAAGTTCAAGCGACTGTGGAATGGGTCGACCGGAGGTTACGATAGCAACTCAGAAGCCGATATGGCGCTATGTTTTCTCCTCGCGTTTTGGAGTGGCGGGGACGCTGCCCAAATTGATCGACTCTTCCGGCAATCAGACCTATACCGTGAGAAGTGGGACGACATCCACTACGCCGATGGGTCGACGTACGGTGAGAAGACTATCGAACGAGCGATCACTGGAACCTCAGACTTCTATGAACCGAGCACTGGAGATGAAGATGCGTCAGCTCCTGAGAGCAACTCAGCAGGCGATAGACGTCAGTCAGAGACGAGTGAGAGTGCCTATCTGGCCGAGAAAAATCAGGTGTTGCGTGCCCGAGTCACCGAGTTAGTTACAACGCTCGAACAAAAGAACGAGCGGATCAAAGCGCTCGAAGCCGACGTCGCACGCCTCACTGGTGAGTTCACGGAAGATGCCGAAGAGACTGACTCGAGCTAACGAAGGCTATCCATCGCATCCTCGTAGACCACTATCCGTTCCGGACTGCAACGCACGACCTCGAGATGCGCAACGTCGATGGCATTCGTATTGGGACGGCCCCTGGTTAGTTCCTCGACGAACTGAATGCACAGCACGACGACTAACACCAGTCTGAGCGATTCCCGTCTCCCGAGCACTGATGTGCAAGCTCTGTGTATCCGCCGAAACCGTTATTCATCTATGTGCAGAACTTGCACATAGAATGAGCGCGAGTGACAAGCCCAGACGGGTCCACTTCCAGTCCCCGGAGTACCTCGTCGAGCGTCTCGACGCGATTGCGGCACTCTTCGACAAGGACCGGACGGATCTCCTCGTCGAAGCGATCCGCGAGTACATCGAAGAGACTGCCGACAGCGAAACGTTCCAAGAACTGGTGGCAACGAAGTACTACGACGACCAGCTTGAGTTCGAGACGGTCAAGCAGTTGGTCGGCGCTGAAACCGCCCAACGACTCCGCTTGCTCAAGGCAGACCTCGAGGGCGAACCATTGGATCTCGCCGCGCCCACTGAGGTCGACATCTACGACGACGACGCGACGACGGTCGAGACTGGTGACGGCGACAAGCGATGAGCAGGCCGCGACTGCGGACAGTCGTCGCCGACACGAGTGCGCTGGTCAGTCTCGCCGTCCCACGAGCCGACGCAGCCTACGACACTGACTCGGCTCCGGATCCCCTCCAGTATCTCCTCACCTCGTGTGACGTGTTCGTGCCGCCAGAAGTCGTTGCAGAGCTCAGTGACATCACGCAGTATCAGGACATCCACGCCGCGGCTGCGAACAACGTGCTCGCCGCTCGCACCCACTACACAGTCGAAGATCCGTACGAACGCGACGATACGCCGGACGCCCGGCCAACGTTCGGCCTTGACGACGGCGAAACCGACGGCATCGTTCTTGCGAACGCGCTTGGTGTCGATGGCTTTCTCACTGACGAGTTCGGCGGAACGAACTTCCCACTGATTCACGCCGTGCTACAGGGCCCACGGATCGTTCCAACGCCACGGCTCATCGTCGACTACGCTCGGAACGGACATCTGAGCCCCGAAGAGGCGCGAACGCTGATCACGACGATTAGCCCGCATCGGAGCTGGGAGAACAGTCCGTACGTCACACAATTGCGCCGCCGTCTTGAAGAGTAACCGGCCTCCAAGTGGGGACGCCGAACACCCAGCGCCGGCGATGGCTCCTGAAAGCCCTCGGCCGCTCGGCATCCCGCGACCCACGCGAGACGGAGTCTCGCTAGCTCCCATTCGCTTCGCTCACGGGAACCCCGCTGCGCTCCTCGTGCCTGCGGTGCTTGCGGGGTCGGGGGACGACCGAGACGGCCTCGCCCTTTCTGAGTCCGCCAGGATGGCGGCTGGGTTACTGAGCGTCGAGAGTGGTTGAACAGGTTCTATGTTACGGCACGCCCCGCTCGCCGCTGCCGCCCTCCGCGTCGCTCGCGACCGACCATTCGTAGAGGGTTCGATATAATCGCCAAGTTGGCGACAGTTTTTCACAGCCGTGCTGAATATAGAGCGCGAATCGGTCACGGGAGCCTGTCTTGAGTTTGAGCGTCCGAAGCGGCCGGTACAAACGAGCGCGTAGCGCTCCTCCGCATCTCAGATCCTGCACGACTCGTCCGAACTGAGGGCGAGGGTATACCACGTCCCGTTGTATTCGACATACCAAGTGTAGTGGGCTTCGGGAAACGTGGTGTCGTCAAGACGGTCCAGGAGCCGATTCCATGCCTTGGAGGGAGACTCGGTTGTTTCGTGGTATCCACCGGCCACCGCCGCGTCCAAAATCGCTTGTTCGTCAGCGGTGATGGAGTCAAGTCGGATAAGATAGCGGTCGGCAATCAACGCCCGAAACGCCTCGGCACTCCCGGCCACCCGGTTTGCCGTGTATCCGTGGACGCGCTTCTCCATCGTCGTCTTTCGGTGGACCGTCGCCTCGTAGGCCCGTCCCCCCCATCGAATCCACAGCTTGCGCTCGTCTGCGAGCGTTGACGGCCCGGTCCCGTCCGGATACGGGACTGGCGACGCAGAAACATCAAGTGTCGTCTCCGGATGCCGAACACTCGGAAGTTCCACGAATGGGCGTTCCGACGATTGTACGAGAACGTCGAGTACAAAGCCGAAGAACGTGGCATCTCGGTTGATCAGGTGAATCCTGCGTACACGTCACAGAGATGTTCGACGTGCGGGTTCACCCACGACGGGAATCGTCACGGGGAGTCGTTCGCGTGTCAGCAATGCGGGTACGAGAACCACGCAGACTACAACGCCTCGAAGAACATTGGTTTGAAACTCCTTCGCAACCAAACTGGAGACGAGGGAGGCGCACCCGTAGGTGTGCGCTTGAACAGCGGGATGCTGAACACGAACGGAGTCACATCCGTGCCAGATTTGGCTTGAGTGGGAGTCCACGCTGAATGCCACGCCCTTAGGGCGTGGTAGCTTCCACGAACCTCGACTGCTCCGTGGACTGCTCGACGCTGGACAATATCCTGACACGGTACCAGCGGCCCGTCTCGACATCCGATGGTTCACGACTGGTGATTTCTCAGTCCACTACGTCGAAGAGCACGAGGACGGGACACGCTGGGAATGTCGCTGGGACCGGCACCCGAACGCGCACAACACACGGTTGCACTTCCACAAGCCACCGTCTGCTACCGAAATTACCGACCTCGAACTCCCGTCGCTCCATCCACTCGAAGTATACTCCACCATCCTCACGGCGATAGAGCAACGCATAGAGACACTGTGGCCCTAGCACGTGCTGGACTCGGTCGAGAGATACCTACCGGAGGGGACACCAGAGGACCTCAATGAGTATCGGTAGATGTGCAACAACAGCGCTATCGTGACACAGTAGCCCTGAAACCAGCGATCTTAGTATACGCATTCATATATCCACTATACAGAGAAGTCGTGACAGCGTTTGCACGTATACTATTCGCGCTTGATCTTCCACGATAGAGCTCGCACAGCCCCTCCGTATACCCACATAAAGTCGCTGGAGCCAATCGCTTGAAGAAATCGCTTCTCAGTGGGTGTTCTTGGAGGTAAGGACTCAGATTGGTTCCTATGGCGGGTTTCGACCTGTGTTGAGTGGTTCATACGAGTTCGTGTGGTAGGCAACGCGCCAGAGTTTGAGGACCGCACGCGTGACCAGTTCTTCGGGAGACTGTGTAATACAAGACTCTTCGACTTTATCAGGATCTGAACTCGCATCGGGTGGTGGATGATAGTGTTCCACTCCGGGGACGTGGATGTAGTCTCTTGCGTGTGGGTGCTTTCCCCAGCGAAGATCTACCCCTTCCGTGTCTGTGTAGTGAAACTTGTAGTCATTTTGTGTCGTCCACTGGATGTCTATGCGGGCGTTGTCGGCCGCACTCAGCCCATCGGCAAGTACCACTTCGAGGACTGATGGATTGAGGTAGTCGTCGAGTTCAGCGTTTGCGAATGGTTCCATCTCCTCGACGACGTCACGAATCGTCAGTAACGCCGGCCGATCCGTAGCCCCTCGGAGAGTATGGGTTTCTGCTTGGTCAGGAGAATCCCGCATTGCTCAGGCAGAGACGCTGTCGTCAGTCGACCAACCGTCACTGTCGACGAATTGCTCGGCGTTGCCGATCGAGAGGGCAGCGTTCGCAAACGCGAGATTCCGACGGAGCGTCTTCCACTCGCGAATCGTCTCTGGGTCAATCTCGTCTTGTAGGGATTCAGTCTGGCTGAAGACCTGGTTCGTCTGGTTGACCGCCAATTCTTCGGGTGAGTCGACACCGAATTCGGACCGATACTCGGTGAGCTGCTCGCGCATCTCCTGGATTCGCGTCACGAGTTCGTCAGTCGAGATATGCTCTAGAATATCGGCTGCCTGTTCGACGACGAGTGATTCAGGTGAGCGCCGATAGAGCGTGCTACCGTGTTCGCCAGGTGTCGTCTCGACAAACCCCTCGTCTGCGAGTGTGTTCAGGTGCTTCCGAGCGGTTTTTGGAGCAGTCCGTGCACCGTCAGCTACGGCATCAGCTGAGACGGGGTTGTACGTATGTGCAACGACGTGTCGAATGCGCTCATAGGGTGTTGTTTCTGTTTCCCATTCCTCGCCAACTGCTTCGTTGACGTCTGCAAACTCATCTGGTGGGCTTCGGTCGTTCATATAGAAACGCACAGCTTAGAGGAACATAGTTCTTTGGCAAATTATCATATTCCCTTATATGGTGAGTACACCGGCTGAGCCCGTCTCCCCAAGCATATTCGTGCCGCGACTGGCCTCGGACCTCAAGTGTCCCGACGAAATCCGACAGCAGGCCCGAACACTCGCGAAGAAGGCCGAAGAGCGCGGCGTCACCACGGGTGTTTATATGGCCAGATTTGCCGCGGTCCGCCTCTACAAACCGAGGCAGGAACAAGACAAGCGAAGACGATCCAGGGTTAGTGCAGTTGCAACACTGCTCGACTACACTGGTGACGTTCTGTTCTACCGGCTCGCGAACGCGGCGCCGATAGCGATACCGATGCCCATCCCGATGGCGATACCCGATGCAATATTGTCCATCGCAACTCCGAGTGCAACGCCAATACCAGCCCCAATCGCAATACCCACACCCATCATCGTCCCATCCACGCTGTCGTTCGCTTCGTCTGAGCCCATTAGCACCGATGACGGAGAGTGCTACGAAATACTACCCGCTACGCAGCACAGAAATGTGGTGCTCCGCCGGGCCAACGTTCTCTCCCCGTGATTTATTTCGTGAAAACGAGTAGCCAGCACCATGCCCTCCAAGTACAGACGTGGTCTCGACATCACGACCGAGAGCCTCGACGTGTTCAGACAGCATACGAGCCTTGCGGTACTCCCCGCCCTGAGCCTGCTCGCTGTGGGCAGTGCGTTCGCCGTCCTCACCGCCGTAGCGTTCCAGTTCGGTATCGTCGACTCGCTGTTCACCAACGACCTCCACAAGTACGGAGCGCTGTTCTGCGCGTTCGCGATCTCCTCGAGCGTGGCGACGTTCTTCAACGCGGCCGTCGTCCACTGTGCGTCACGGGTCTTCGACGGCGAGCAGACGTCTGTCCGAGACGGGCTCGCTGCTGCGTGGCGTGTCCGGCGGCAGATTGCGCTCTGGGCGGTCGTCGCGGCGACGCTCGGCACCGTGCTCTACATCCTCGACGAGAAGTTCGGAGCAATCGGCAGCGTTGCACGACTCGTGTTCGATCTCGCGTGGGCGCTCCTGACGTATTTCATCGTCCCCGTCATCGTTCTGGACCACGAGACGGGGATTCGGCGACAGCTCCGCCGAAGCGGAGCCCTGTTCAAGGACACGTGGGGTGAGAGCGTCTCCGCAACGCTCGGCGTCAGTCTCATCTTCCTCATCGCAGCCCTCCCCGGCCTCGTGCTCTTGGCCGTCGGCTACTTCGTGCTTCACGGAGCCATCGCAGCAGGCGCCCTCGTCGTCGGTGGGCTCATCGTCGTCGCCGCAATTGTTGGTTCTCAGACCGTTACGGCTATCGTCAGGACGGCGCTGTATCGCTACGCGACGACGGGTGAGCGCGTCGGGCCGTTCGAAGCGCGAGAGCCGGCTTCCGTCTTCCCCGAGAAGTGACGATGCCGATGTACGACCGGGGAGAGCCGGAAGATCCCGTGATCATCGATCGGTGGTCCGGCGGCCTCGGATGGCTCGCATACCCCGATGAAACCGGGATGCGGGCAAGTCATGCGTTCGTCGGGGACGACGGCGGTGTCTGGGTCGTCGACCCGCTGGACGCCCCCGGCATCGACGATGAACTCGAGACGCTCGGTGAGGTGACTGGCGTCGTCGTCCTCTCGAACTATCACGCCCGCGATGCGGAGGCCTTCGCTGCCCGCCACGACGTTCCGGTCTTCCTCCCGAGGTGGCTCTCGCGGGTAGCCGAGCAAATCGAGCGTCACTCCGAGTACGTGGACGAAACTATCGGGTCCTCTGGATTCGAGATCCGTCGTTGTGCGCTGTTTCCTGGGTGGGATGAGGCCATCGCGTACCGCGAAGCTGATGGAACGCTGTACGTCCCAGACGTACTGGGGACAGCACCGTTGTTCACGGTTGGAGAGGAGCGACTGGGAACGTACCTCCTGTGCCGTCTCGTTCCACCTCGGAATGTGTTCGAAGAAGTCTCACCCGAACGAATTCTCGTCGGGCACGGAACCGGTTTGTTCGAGGACGCAACGACAGCCCTCACGGATGCACTCGCAGGGGCGAGGCGACGGTTTCCCGCAGCACTCCTGCAGAATGGATGGGGACAAATTCGGGCACTGACAGCGGCACTTGGGAGTAGTCGATAATCGAAGATCAAGGATTGGGTAGTGAAAACCCCACCTCGCACCGAGTACCCTGCCCACTGAGTGATAGGGAAAGCCAGTTATCAAATTTCTTCGACCAACTCCGCTAGGTTCGACAGAGAGAGCGGGTCAATGTCGATACGGTCACCGGATGCAGTATAGAAGATCCCCGCAGTCACGTCTCGCTCTGGGAACCACTCAGCCAACACGTGATAGTACACGCTGAGTTGCTTTCGATATTCACTCTCAGCGTGGCGTCCCAGATCGGTCTTGAAGTCGATGATCTCGACAGTATCAGGCCTGATGTGAACGAGGTCAACGATTCCTGAGATGGTGACTTGCTCGCCGTCGACAGTGAGCGGGAGATACGCGTCTTCCTCGACTCGTAGCTCACCCTCAAGCGAGTCAAGAAATGATTTGAGATTGTGTTCGTCGTCATTCGAGGGTTCGACGTCTCCCTCCAGTACGTACTGCTCAGCAAACTCGTGGGTTTGGGTTCCGAACGCGGTGCCTCTTCCATCATCGACGTCCTCGAACACGTCGTCGCGCATCAGCGTGTGCGGTGAGTGTCCGACCGGGCCATCCGGCCTCGGCACAGATATCTGCAAATCAGTCTGGGTCGATTCAGTGATGTCCACCTCTTGCACATCGGGCTCTACTTCCTCGAGCTCAACTGGGAGCGCTTCGATGAACGTGTTCGGACTCTCGCCTGCGGAGAACACCAGATGTGACTCAGCCCGCGTCATCGCGACATACAGTAAGCGTCGTTCCTCATCGTAGTCACGCGGCAGACACTGTTGGAGGACGTCGCTGCGCCAGTTGTCGTAGATGTAGGGATACCCGTGGTCGTCAGCGTAGACCTTCCGCTGGCGTACCCCAATCGGATCGTCGAACGTGAGCGCGCTGCTGGTCCCGCCCGAGGGTGGGAAGCGGTGCGTGTTCATATTCGCGAGCACGACGATGGGGTGTTCGAGTCCTTTTGCAGCGTGGATGGTCTGGACCGTCACCGAGTTCATTCCGGCGCTTGCGTGCACTTCGTGGGTACTGCCGTCTGCAATACCACGCTCGATGAACCTGATGAGGTCACCTCGGGTCAATGTCGTCGCGTTGTGGACAGACTGGATCGTCGTCAACAACACGTCGGCATACGCCCCATCGTAGTCATACTGGGAGAATACACGCTGGGTCACCCCACCGATCGTCTCCAGTGACGCAAGTTCCGATTTGAACGCCTGCATATTGTCGGGATACTCCGCAGTATCGAGGACGTGATCAACCTCATCGAGCGTGTAGCCAGCTTCCTCAAGGACGACAGCCCACCCTCGCTCGCCATCAGACTCCAGGATTCGAAGCCACGCTAGGAGAAGCTTCGCCGGGTCAGAGCGGAATACCTCGATGCCGCCTTCGTACGCCATTGGCAACCCGTACTCTTCAGCGACAGTGAGGAGTTCTCGGCCGAAGTCACGGGTCCGGGTGAGGACAGCAATATCACCGTACTCCGGGCGACGGAGTTCGCCATCGTCTTCGATTTGATAGTCGTCATTTCCGACGATCTCCTGTATCTTGGTCAGTACCGCCTCGTGTTCGTCTTCGTGGTGAATCGCCTCGATCTGTGAGTGCTCGTGGGCGGTGTTCGAAGAAAGCGACACGATGCGGTCTTGGATTGCCGCCTCGTCGACATCGTCCTTGCTCGCGGCGGGTGTGATGAGGCTGTGCTCGGAGAAATCAAGGATAGCCTGTGTCGACCGGTAGTTCTCCACAAGTTCGATATCGATGATTGGGCGCCTCGCCCACGACACACGTTTGTGATCCGCGTTGAGTTCGTCAACGAATCGATCAAGTCGAGTTTCGAACTCGGTGATGTTCTCGACGGCAGCATATTGGAACGAGTAGATACTCTGTTTCCAGTCACCGACGACACAGAGATTGTTCGTGTCCGCAAGCAAGAGTGCGAGTTTGAACTGAATCTCACTGGAGTCTTGGAACTCGTCGATCATCACGTACTCGAACGCGAGATCGTCGCGGAGGCGGTGATCGTCACAGAGCAGGACGAACGCAAATAGCTGGAGGAAGCTGAAGTTGAGGTAGTTGCGACTCAGCGCGAACTCGAGATACTCGTGATAGACGTCGTGGACGAAGTCCTTGAGACCGCCTCGCTGCTCTTCAAACGCCAGCTGTGCGATGGAATCTGGTACCTGTTTTTCTCCCCAGCCGCCACGGATGTCGTCTTTCGCAGGTGCATCAGGGAGGTAGCACTTGTCGTTCCCGTAGCTGCCGAGGTTGGAGCGGAGTTTGGATTGCTTGTTCCCGTCATTTCGGGGCTGATTCAGCTCGGTGAATAGCGCTTTGAACGACTCAAAGTCACCATCCAGATATCGCTCACCGTTTCGATACCAGCCTTCAGCAGTTGGGAAAACACCTTTGGCCGCGAGTTGATTGAGTAGGCCAAGGAGTTCGACCGGCTCCGGGATGGCACGGAAGACGTCGTCATACTTGGGGTGGTCGTCGCTGAATCGACGGATGAACTCGCGGAAGTGCGCTTTCTCGACGTTCTCGTCTTCGATGACGCGCGTGGACCCCGTAATCCGGTCGTCGATACCCAGGAGTGTCGGGGCCGCAAATCCGTGTTCCATAAGAATGTCGTGACAGAGGCTGTGGAACGTCTGAATCGGCGCCTCAGTGAGTTCGCGCATCCCATAGTCACAGTTGGCGACGATTCGCTCTCGCATCTCTGTCGCCGCGTTGTTTGTGAACGTCACGAGGAGGACGTCCTCTGGTTCGATGTCGTCCTTGTCGACGATTTCTGCGTATCGACGAGTGACGGTGAACGTCTTTCCGGTCCCTGCACCGGCGTCGACGACGTGGATACCCTCTGTGCTATCGATGAGCTCTTGCTGTTGGTCGTTTGGCGCCGTCATCGCGACCCACCCTCCAAGATACAGTCTCGATTATCCACATACCGATAGTTCGGATCGCCGCTGAGGCCCTGCACTGGGAAGCGCTCACCACCGGCTCTGCGATCATTCAACTCCGCGCGGTGCTCGCGAACGAACTGCTCGAATGCGTCTATGTCCTCGGTGAAGTAATTCTGATTGCGAATACGTAGCAAGTGCCGCAGCGCCTGCCTGCAGCCATTCTTCACGTACTTGTAGTTCCCTACGTCAGCGATCAGACGCTGGGTGAGCGCGTTTCCGAACTCCGATTCGATGAGTTCGTCACTATCGGTGGTGTCAGGGAACTCGTGTTCTTCCAACACCGCTTGATACACATCAGATGTCGATTTTGAGAAGGTCTTGTTGCAGTCGTTTGCAGCATCTTCCTGCAGTTGGGTGAAGACAGCCGGACTCGAAATGTACTCCTTGAATGTGATTGGATAGTAGGTTACTGTCGTGAGGCAGTCCTCGAGTGACCCCTCCCCAGTCACCACTTCATCGAGCGTTTCGAGGAAGTGGAAGAACGTGAATTGGAGTACCTCATCAGGTCGCTCGGTCCGCTGGTGGGCGAGATACAACAATGCCTGGAAGTTTGGCGTATCCGTCGGTGGATCAAGTGCTGAGTGTTTGACGATCGAGTATGCAGACTTCTTCGCCCCACTCTTGTAATCAAGGAGTTCGGTCGGGTTGTGAACGAGGTCGATTTTCCCCTTTACCCCAAGATCAGCGTTCTCGAACCAGCGTTCTGTGTGCGATGCATCGATGGGTCGGTCGTAATACTCCGCGAAGAAGTTCTCTCCCCACCCACTATCGGGTGTGGTCAACCCATCGCCTTGCGGCGGGTTCGTCTCGAGGTATTCGACAATGGTCTGGAGGCCGACCCGGTATTTCGTGAGCCGGACCTCCCGGTCGACGCCACGGAGGAACGGATCAACTTCTTCGAGAATGGTTGCTGCGACTGCATCAAGTCCATCCGTCGTGATGACGTCCGGATGTGAGACGTAGAACTCTGCGAAGTCGTGAAACAGATTCCCTTCTTTGAAATGCTCTTTTTGCGGGTTGTCGACGATGCGGCTGAAGAAGTAATCTCGAGGAGAGTTGACGTAGGTATTCAAACTTGATTGGCTCAGTTCGGTGACCTTCTCAGGAGCAACACCGAGTGGCTCTCGTTTGAATCCGTCTTCCGTCGGTCGAAACGTTCGCGAATGCTGCAGTGAGTCAAGATCACTGAATCGGTCGAACGCCTCATCGAACAGTTCCTCAAAGTACAGGCATGGAGTGACAGGCGAGCCACCGGCGGTATCCTCTACGAGATAGTACTGGTCGACGCCGTTTTGCAAGAGGAGTTGGAACTGCCGGATGTTCCGCTCAAACTCTTGGTCACTGTCGACCCACGGGCGACGTGGCGACGAATGTGTCCAGCCATCATCGAGGCCGAGGTAGAACACGACAGTGCGGCCGACGTGAGCAGCCGATTTCGCATCGGCCAGCAGCACACCTTCGTTTTCACGGTCGACAGGCACTTCATACGACTGTAGATAGAATTCGAGCTGGTCGACTGCTGGTTCGGTAACGGCCTCCTCAAGGAGGCCAAGCGTCGCGAGTTCGTCTCGAAACGCGTCGATAGTGACGTCGGTGACGTCCTCGTATGCATCGAGAGCCTCCTCGAACGTACTGGATCGAATGTCTTCTCGGAACTCGAGAAGCCAGTCTACTTCTGACCTGTCGAGGTCGAAGAGCCGCTTTTCGTCGTGTTCGATATCGATGTGAATCTCAAGCTGGGTCAAGAGTGGCCGCACATCCCCAACTAGTGTATCTCGCCCAGCGTGTGCACTGCGGAGGAGCTGTAAAAATGCGCGATGGCGTCCATCATCGGTGAACCCTGGCCCACCATAGTACGGAATGTCTGCAGATTCCAGCGCCGACTCAATGAGTGGGGAATACTGACTGGCTGCATCGAGGACGACTGCCACGTCATCGGCGTTCTCTGGTGTGACTGTATCGAGGACGGCGTCGACGATTGCGGCCGGTGAGTCAAGAATTCGGAATGGAGGGTGATCGAAGGGTTCCTCGGTGAACGGGTCGATCGTCTTGTAGTCTGGAGGAAGGATCGAGCGTTCGAGTTCGGTCAGTTGCTTGAACCCGACCACGGCAACTGATGTGTCCGTGTCGATGCTGTAGTTGGTGAGCCGTGTGGACGTCGTATCCATCTCACTAATGCACTCGACAGCCGTATTTGTGGCCGGCGTCGCAAATCGCTCGTACTCGAGGACTGCCTCCGCTGTCCCCTGGTGCTCCCAGCACTGGAGAATGTTCCCGACCGCATAGGCCGTCTCTTTCCAGTTGAGATCAGTTGTCTCGATTAGTTCGAGAAACGCGAGTCGATCCTCAGCCTGTTCTCGGCGTCGTGCAGCCAAGCGTCGCGGTGTGATCGCGAATGGCCCGAAGTGGGGTTGATCAAGACGTCGATTCAGCGCGCTCGCGAGCGGCGCATCGGGCACGAGCACAAGGTCGAACTCCTTGCATTCTTCATAGAGAGAATCGAGAGATTTTGCCCGTGTAATTGTCACGGACTACCGGACTCAAGTGGATTGCAAAAGAGTATCGTCTACCTACGGTAACCGGAATCAGCAGGGGCTCGCGATACATCCGGACACAGGTAGTGTGAGAGACGAAGTACGGCGAGTGCGACGGTGACAAGATCAGTATCTTCGAAACGAGGGAGGACTACGGCCGTCCTGTCTCCAACAACTCATTTGAATACGGCATCGATGACTCGGTTGGCGTCCCACAAGACGAGTGTGTGGGCGTGATATTGATCGTATGCTAACAAGAAGCTTATCTCCTTAAACAGCGTTAGATAATTGTGTATAGTGCTCTGGACCAGAATTCGGATGGCCTCATTGTCCAAATTGCTGAAGCAATCGCTGAGGCAGAAGGCGTTGATGTTACAGCATTGCCGCCATTACACGACGTGGTGAACATAGAGGCTCTCCAAACTCTGATTTCCACCGGGAAAGGGCGGGTATCCGTTGAGTTCCCATACGGAAGATATCAAATCTATATAGGATCAGATGCTGGAGTTATCGTTAAGGAAGTGTAACTGAGCGGTGTTCTCTGTGCGTCAGTTTGCCCTCTTTCTCCAATTTTGGCATTTCTGCCCGTGGAATGTGTATCAGTGAGCCCTTCGATGGAACCAAGAGCGCCCGTTGGGTGCTGTCTGTATGTTCGGAACGAGCGGGGTCCGTGGTCGGGTTGGCGAATCTGTTACAGCTGATGTCGCACTCTCTATCGGGCGTGCCGTCGGCACCGACACGGACCGCGTTGTCGTCGGACGTGACGCACGGGAGACCGGCGAAACACTGCAGGCGGCCCTGGTCGCGGGGCTACGGGAGACCGGTGCGGATGTGGTCGACGTTGGGCGGGCCGCGACGCCGACAGTGGCCCGTTCGATCACAGACCGGTCGGCCGACGCTGGAATCGTCGTCACGGCTTCGCACAACCCCCCGCAGGATAACGGCTTCAAACTGTGGACCCCCTCGGGGCAAGCCTACTCTCCTGACCAGCAGACGGAGATTGAAGAGTTGATCGAGTCCAAAGCGTACGCACTCGCCGACTGGACGGGACAAGGTAGCCACGAGTCGTGGGCTGGCGCGGCCACGTACCACAAACGGGCACTTGTTGAGGCCGGGCGCGCCGCCGCTGTGGACGGGTCGCTGTCCTCACTGTCAGTTGTCGTCGATCTGGGTAACGGGATGGGGGGAGTCGCAGCCGACGCGCTCTTCGAACTCGGTGCCGACGTTGAGACGATCAACGCCCAACAAGACGGCCGTTTTCCTGGCCGACCGAGCGAACCGACAGCACAGACGTGTACGACGCTCGCCGCCACTGTCGACGCCGTCGACGCGGACCTCGGGATCGCACACGACGGCGACGCAGACCGGATGATGGCGGTCACCGACGAGGGGGAGTTCGTCCCTGGAGACCTGCTCCTCGCGATATTCGGGATGGAGGTGGCGAGCGCGGGCGACAGCGTCGCGGCACCCGTCGACACGAGCCTCGCCGTCTCGGACGCCCTCGCCGACATCGGGGTCGAACTCGTCTACACGAAGGTGGGTGACGTGTACGTCGCCGACCGCGCGAAGGACGCCGACGTCGCCTTCGGCGGCGAACCGTCGGGTGCGTGGATCTTCCCCGAGGAGACGCTGTGTCCCGACGGGCCGCTCGCGGCCGTCAAACTCGCCGCCCTCGCGGCCGCGGAGCCGCTGTCGGACCGGCTGGCTCGCATCGAACGGTATCCGCTCCGCCGGACGGTCGTCGAAACCGACGACAAGGCCGCGGCGATGGAGCGGATCGCCGCGGCTGTCCGGGAGAGCTACGAGGAGGTGTCGACGCTCGACGGCGTGCGTGTCGACACCGACGACGGCTGGTTCCTCATCCGGCCGTCGGGGACGGAGCCGAAGATCCGGGTGACGGCGGAGGCTCGCGAGGCGGCCGCCACCGAGGAACTCCTCGACCGGGCGCTCGACATCGTCGAGGCCCGGACCGGGCGCGGGTCGACGGAATAGTTTTTCACCTCTCCTCCGGAGCCAACGGACGTGCAAACCGTTGTGCTGGCAGCCGGCAAGGGAACTCGGATGGGGCCCTTGACAGACACCGTCCCGAAACCGATGTTGCCGGTCGCCGGCAAGCCGCTCGTCGTCCACTGTCTCGAACACGCGATCGACGCGGGCGCGAGCCGGCTCGTGGTGGTCGTCGGGTACGGAGCCGACGCGGTCCGAGAGACGCTGGCCGACCGCGACTGGGACGTGCCGGTCACGACCGTGGTCCAAGACGAACTCCGGGGGACGGCCGACGCCGTTCGGACGGCCGCGCCCGAACTCGCCGCGGAGCCGTTCGTTGTCCTGAACGGGGACGTGCTCTACGACGAGGCCTCCCTCGTCGAACTGTACTCATCGGGACCGGCAGTCGGCTCGTTCCGTGTGGACAACCCGTCCGCTTACGGCGTGTTACGGATCGAGGACGGACGCGTCCGCGGGGTGGAGGAGAAGCCCGAGAACCCACAGTCGAACCTCGTGAACACGGGCGCGTACGTCTTCCCCGCGGCGGCGTTGGACTGGCTGGCGGTTGGTGAGAGCGACCGTGGCGAACGGAAACTCACCGACGTCCTTCAGCGCGCCTGCGAGACGGACACCGTGACCGCGGTCCCGTTCGACCGCTGGCTCGACGTCGGTCGGCCGTGGGAACTGTTGGCCGCCAACGAGTGGAAGCTCGCGGAGCTGGACCGCCGCATCGACGGCGACGTCTCCCCGGACGCCGACCTGCGGGGCGCCGTCGTCGTCGAGGCCGGCGCGACCGTCGAGCCCGGGGTCGTCATCGAGGGACCGACGTACGTTGCCGAGGGGGCTCACGTCGGCCCGAACGCCTACATCCGCGGCGCGACGGCGCTGGGATCGGACTCGCGGGTCGGCCACGCGGTGGAGTTGAAGAACAGCGTTTTGATGCGCGACTCGGCGGTGCCGCACCTCACGTACCTTGGCGACAGCATCCTCGGCCGCGACGTGAACCTCGGGGCCGGAACGGCGGTTGCGAACCTCCGCCACGACGACAGTCCGGTCAAACTCACGGTTAAGGGAGAGCGTGTCAGCACCGGCCGTCGGAAGTTCGGGATCGTCTGCGGCGACGGCGTGAAGACCGGCATCAACTGCACGCTCAACGCCGGCGTCACGCTGTCGAGCGGCGCGCGCGTCGGGCCGGGCGAGACGGTGCTCCGGGACCGGTGAGGGTCGGGAGTGGGCGACCGGTAGACTGACCCTACCGAGCCTACATCGTGGTGCATGGACGAACCGTTCCTCGAGGCGACGATCAGTATCCGCGGCGTGATCCGTCGATCCGACGGGTCCGTCCTCGTCATCCGCCGGGCGAGCGACGACGGCTGGGAACTCCCCGGTGGCCGGATCCACCGGAACGAGTCGGTCCGGGACTGTCTCGTCCGTGAGATAGACGAGGAGACCGGACTGGACGTCTCGGTTCACGGCCCGGTCGAGGCGACGGCGTGGCAGAACCGGTCCGGCCACGGCCGGTTCGCGGTGTACTACCGCTGTACGACCGACACGAGGTCCGTCACGCTGAGCGACGAACACACCGACGCGGAGTGGGTCGGGGGCGCTCACGCCCGTGACCGCTTGAGCGATCCGCAGGCGGCGGCGACCGCCCGAGCGGTCAGTGCGGACGACTGATCCGGGTGCCGCCCTGGTGCGGGACGAGTCGCTCGCCCGCCACCGAGAAGAGCACACGGCCCAGCCGGGAGCCGATCCGCTCCCACCGGACCGTCGGGCGCGCCTCCCCGCCGAAGGCCGTCTTGAACCCGAACGTGCCGTCCTCGAAGTCGGGCGTCGTCTCGCCGTAGTCGCAGGTCGTGTAGCCGTTCTCGATACCCCACTGGATCGCCTCCCGATAGAGTATCTCCGACGGGTAGTGGTCGAAGTTCGTCGGGTCGTACGCCGGAAACAAGCAGGATGAGTCTGTCGCGCTCGTCATCACGGACCGCCAGCAGTTCGCCGATCGCGTCGCCGTCGGCCGTCGCTCGGAACAGTTTCAGCCGGTCGCCGACGGCAGCGTGTAGCGCGCGAAGCAATACCGGCGACGCGCCCTCCTCGTCGAGTCATTGCACGTGCTCGGCGTGGCTCCTCGCGAACGCCGCCACGGTGTCGGCCCGGACCTCCACGTGACGGGCCGCGGCGCCGGTTGCGTCCTCGTACGCCTCGATCCACTCGTAGCGCTCGAAGACACACTCGGTGTCGGACTGGTGGGCGACGACGGCGTTCCACTCCCGTCGATTGACCTCGGTGATGGACTCGTGGACAGAGTCGTGTACGTTGGCATCTGATCGACCTTCGACCGCCGGGTGCTAACTGCACGGGTCCGGGTCCGTGATCGTCGCTGCCTAGGTGGGTTTATCCTCGCGACTGTCAAGATGGGTCGTATGAGCAAACTGGCCGTCGGTGTGGTCGGGGCCGGCTGGATGGCCACCGACTACCACATCCCGGCGTTCACCAGCCACCCGGACACACGGATGGTCGCCTTCGCCGAACGCGACGAACCGCGCCGACTGACCGTCCAGAGCGACCGTTCCCTCCCGGGATACGAGGACGTCGCGTCGATGCTGTCGGCGCACGACCTCGACGTCGTCAGTATCTGTACCCCGCCGAGCACCCACGAGGAGATATTCCTCGCCGCCGTCGACGCCGGCTGTCACGTCCTCTGTGAGAAACCGCTGGCGCTGACGGCCGAGAGCGCACGTCGGATGGCCGACGCCGCCGATGCGGCGGGTGTCGTCACGCAGGTTGGCTATCTCCACCGCTACTATCGGAACTACCAGCGGGCCATACAGATCCTCTCGAAGGACCTCATCGGCGACGTGGTCGAGGTGAGCGTCGCTCACCACTCGGCCCCGCCGTCCGTCGGGTGGTACTACGATCCGCGCCTCTCCGGCGGGGGCGTCGCCCGCGACCTGCTCCCCCACACGCTGGACGTCCTCTTCGAGGTGTTCGACGCCACACCCGAGGTGACCGACGCGACCGTCCGCTACCTCCGGGACCGGTCGGTCGAGGACGCCGCCAGCGTGTCGCTGGACTTCGACGGGACGCCGGTGAAGCTGTCGACGACGTGGACACAGACGGACGGCGTGAGCCGCTTCCTCGTCGTCGGCACCGAGGGATGGGTGGAGCTGGACCCGGAGATGCTTCGGGGAGAGATCCACGGCCGAACGATCGAGTTCCAGCACGGCGAGTTGCCGCTGGTCGACATCGGCGTCGCGACGCTGTTCCCGGCGAGCGACGACGACGCCCACACGGCACGCATCCATGACTTCGCCGACCACGCGGCGGCCGGCGACCGGGAGACGGCGGCCCCCGCCGAACGCGGTGTCGACGTCGCGAGGGTCATCGACGCGGTGTACGACCGGTGTGACGTGACCCGGGAGGAAGCGCGATGACGGTGCTCGTGACCGGGTCGACGGGGTTCATCGGACTGAACCTGCTCCACGCGCTCGACCGGGAAGCGGTGGCGATGGTGCGTCCGTCCTCGTCGACGAGCCGACTCCCCGACGACGTCGACACCGTCGAGGCCGACCTCACGAACCCCGATTCGCTGGTGAGCGCGCTGGAGGGCGTCGACAGCGTCGTCCACCTCGCGGCGGCGGTGTACGACACGGCCCGCATGGCGGGCACGAACACGACCGGAACCGAGCGGCTCGTCGAGGCGGCCGCCGCCGCCGACGTCGAGCGGTTCGTCTTCACCAGCACCATCGGCGCGCATCCCGACGTCCCCGCCGACACGGGGTCCGCTTATCAGCAGTCGAAAGTTGCCTCCGAGGAGCTGCTGTTCGGGCGCGACCACCCGTTCGCGGTGTCGGCGATCTACCCGACGTACATCTTCGGCCAGCGGGACTACCGGCTGACGCGGTACGAACACGTCCAGCCGATCGCAACCAACCGTGTGCTGGTCCCACCGCTGTACACAGCCGCCACGTACAACATCGTCCACGTCGACGACGTCGTCGCCACGATCGACCACTGCCTGGACGGCGCGACCGGACGCCAACTCGTCACCGGGCCGAACCTCACGAACAAGCAGGTGTTGGGAGCGATCGCGCGGCACACGCCCGGAAAATGTACTGTCGTGAACGTCCCATACAGCGCGATTCGGTGGGGTGTCAAGCCTGCGATGGACCTGCTCTATCGGGTCGGTATCTCCCCCGTCCCGGGTGAGGGATTCCTCCAGCGGGGCGATTACGGCACCGTTCGCCAGGATCTGACCGAGCGGGCACCGGTCCGCCAGCGGTCGTGGCAATCCGCGATACGGGACACGGTCGAGTGGTACGATTCGGTGGGGCTGCTGTAGCGGGAGACGGCGGCGCGTCGTGACGGGACGAGAGGGCGACCGCCGCCGCGACGGCGCCGGGGTACCGCAACGGGGTCCGTGGGGTCCCCGGAAAGAACTGTCTCGGAGTTATTCCGTCAGCCGGTAGACGACGCCCTCGTTCTTGGTGAGCGGGTCGTCGGCGAGCGCGGCCCGCGTCCCGAGCACGTACGAGTCGTCGCCGTCCTGCCCGAACGAGAGCACTTGGATGTCGAGGCCGCCCTCGACCTGCAACTCCTCGATCGGCCACGTCCCCGAGTCCTGCGGCGTCGCGGCGAGCAAGCGACCGGAAGCCGTCGTGAACGAACTGGTGAACGCGCCGAACAGGTAGTCGCCCTCGACCGCGCTGACGTCTCCGGTGTGGATGTGCCCGCCGATGACGGCGAACCCGACCGGGAAGCCTTCCTCGTCGAAGTGCGGGAACTCCAAGACCGGGTCGACGAGCGTCTCGCCACGGTCGGATTCGACGACACACTGCTCCTCGGAACTGGTTCCCAGTTGGGGGTCGTGGCAGTGGGTCCCCTCCTTGAGCGGCCATCCGTAGTTGGCGCCGCTCTCGATGACGTCGACTTCTTCCCACGTCGCTTGCCCCACGTCACCGGCGATGAGTCGGTCACCGCTGAAGGCCATCTTCCACGGGTTCCGCAGTCCCCACGCGTACAGTTCATCCAGCCCCTCCTCGCCGACCAGCGGGTTGCTCGTCGGGATCCCGTACGGGCGGTCCTCCTTTCGTTCGTCGACGTCGATCCGGATGACGCTCCCCATCAGGTTGGTGAGGTCCTGGGCGTTGTACGGGTTCAGTCCGTCACCCAGCGATCCGTAGAGGTATCCGTCCGGCCCGAACTCGATGGTTCCCGACTGGTGGATCGGTCGGTGCCACGGCATGTCGAGGAGGATCCGCTCGCTGTCGGGGTCGGCCGTCTCGCCGTCCTCCGCGACGCTGAACTCCGAGAGGATCTCGTTGTGGTCGATATCCTCGATATCCGAGGGTGCGCTGTAGCGGACGTAGAACAGTCCGTTCTCCGAGAAATCGGGATGGAACGCCAGTCCGAGCAGACCGCGCTCGTCGTACGGGATCCAGTTGGGGAGCCCCTCGCCGAGTGCGACTATCCGGTCGCTGAGGTCCAGAAACGGCGTCGACCGGAGCCCGTCGGCGTCGTGAACGTAGATCCCGCCGGTCTGGTCGATGATGAATCGCCGGTCGACGTCCTCGTCGGCGGTGACGAGCGCGTTCGGCGAGGAGAGGCCGGTAGCGACCTCTTCGAGCCCAACCGTCGCTCCCTGCTCGAAGTACGGTTCCGAGGGTCCTTTGCTCTCGGTATCGGGGGAAGACGTAGCGGTCGCCGTATCGGTTGCGGTCGGTTCCGGCTCTTCTGTCTGTTGACGTCCACCGAACGAGCACCCTGCGAGGGCACCGGCCACTCCAACGGCGCCGGCTGTTCGGAGGAGTTGTCGACGAGAGATTGAGTCGTCCTGCTTTGGCGATCTGATCATATCCTAATAACGTCACTGACGGTCATAATACTTTGTAGTAGGTCTGTAATTGGAAACGAACGTCAGAAACGTATATCACGGGCACGTGTGAATAGTAGGGTATGATTTACTTGTTGGTGAGTTTATGAAAGCAGTGCTACTAGCAGCCGGTGGTGGCCGCCGGCTCGGCCCCTTGACTGAAAGACGACCAAAGCCGATGATACCGCTCGGTAATCAGCCCATATTAGAGACTGTTCTGGAGGCAACGATTGGTGTCGGTGTCGACGAGATCGTGCTCGTCGTCGGTCGAGGCAGCGAGCGCATTCAGACGCACTTCGGCGACGGCGACGAGTGGGACGTTGAGATCGAGTACGTGGTTCAGGAGCACCAACTGGGTGCGGCGCACGCGCTCTCGCAGGTCGAGTCGGTCGTCGACGGGCACTTCTTCGTGGTTCACGGCGACCAACTCGTCGACGCGGAGCTGCTCGGGCGGCTTCTCGATCGGTGGGAGGAGATCGAGGTTCCGACGATCACAGCTGTTCGGTCTGACCGACCGACGGAGTACGGCGCCGTCGAGACCGAAGACGGGGTTGTCCGCGCTGTCTCCCGGACACCGACCGACGACCCGCCGTTCCTCGTCAACGGCGGTGCCTACGTCTTCGACGAACGCGTCTTCGACGTGATCCACGGGATGGAGGAGACGGACGACGGCGACTTCGGAATGGCGACGGCGCTCCAACGCTTGGCCGACGGCGGCGACCTCTCGGCGGTGTTCCACCGCGGCCCGTGGCAGGATCTCACCTATCCGTGGGACCTGTTGATGACGAACGCCACGCTGGTCCACGAACACGAACGGGCCGAGGAGAGCGAACGGCCTGGTGTACACGACACCGCCGCGGTATCGGGATCGGTCGCACTCGATGAGGGGGTGTCGGTCGGGCCGAACGCGACGCTGTTGCCTGGCACCTCACTCGGTAGAAATGTCCGTGTTGGCGCGAACGCGGTCGTCTCGAACTGCATCGTGATGCCCGGCGCACGGATCGGCGACGGAGCGGTCCTCCACGACACTATCGTCGGGGAAGCGGCCGAAATCGGATCGAACGTCACCGCTGAGGGCGGCCCGGCAGACGTCGTCATCGATGACACGGTCCATCGCGGCGTCGGACTCGGCGGTGTCGTCGCCGACCATGCAACGCTCGGCGGGAACGCGACGGTGTCTCCGGGAGCCGTCGTCGGCTGTGACGTCGTGGCGGACGGCGGCACAGTGCTGCAGGGACGGATCGAGTCCGGAGAGACGGTACGGAGAGCCTGATATGTGTGGAATAATCGGATACGTCGGTGAGGAACAAGCTCGGCCGCGACTCGTTGCGGGCTTGCAGCAGCTGGAGTACCGCGGCTACGATTCGGCGGGCATCGCCCTCGCCGACGACGAGCTGTCGGTGTACAAGCAAACCGGTCTCATCAGCGACCTCGAGCTCCCGGAGACGACGACACAGACCTGTGGCGTCGGTCACACCCGATGGAGCACGCACGGGAAGCCGACCGACGCGAACGCCCATCCGCACACGGACTGTTCGGGGCGGGTCGCCGTCGTCCACAACGGCATCATCGCCAACTACGACGACCTGCGTGCGGAGCTTCCAGACCACGAGTTCAAAAGCGAGACCGACACCGAGGTCGTCGCTCACCTCATCGAGGTCGAACTCGAGGGGACCGACGACCTTCTGGCGGCGGTCGAGGCCGTCGTCGAACGCATCGAGGGGAGTTACGCGCTCGGTGTCGTGGCGGCCGGCTACGACGGCATCGTCGCCGCCCGCCGGAACAGCCCGCTGGTCGTCGGCCACGGCACGGACGGGAACTTCATCGCGAGCGACGTGACGCCGCTGCTCGAGCACACCCGGTCGGTGTCGTACCTCGAGGACGGCGACGTCGCGCACCTGACCCGGAGCGGAGTGACCGTCCGACACGACGGCGCGCTCGTCGACCGGGAAGTCACCACGATCGAGTGGGACGCCGACGCGGCCGAGAAAGCAGGCTACGAACACTACATGCTGAAGGAGATACACGAACAGCCGACCGCCCTCAGGCAGGCCATCGCCGGCCGCGTCGACCCGATCGAGGGGCAGGTCGACCTGGATGACCTCTCCCTGTCGACGGAGTTCCTCTCCGACATCGACGAGATCCAGTTCGTCGCGTGTGGTACCTCGTATCACGCCTGCATGTACGGGAAACAGCTGGTGGAGCACTTGGCGGACGTGCGGGCGACCGTCGAGTTCGCGAGCGAGTACAGCGTCGGCAGCGGGCGCGACCCCGAGCGGACGCTCGTCGTCGGGGTCAGCCAGAGCGGGGAGACCGCGGACACGTTGCGCGCACTTCGGATCGCCCGGCGGTCGGGCATCCGGACGCTCGGCGTGACCAACACCGTCGGCAGCACGGTGGCACGGGAGTGTGACGACGTCCTGTACATCCGAGCCGGCCCCGAGATCGGCGTCGCGGCCACCAAGACGTTCGCGTCACAGGTCGTGATCCTCGCGCTGTTCGCCGTGACCGTCGCGGAGAGGCGCGACGAGTTGGATCCGACTGTTGGTCGGGAACTGCTCGAACATCTCCAGAACCTTCCAGGAGCCGTTCAAGGTGCTCTCGACCGTAACGACTCCATCGAGGAGGTTGCCAACGCCTACGCAGCCGGCGAGTCGTTCTTCTTCATCGGTCGCCGATTCGGCAACCCTGTCGCCCTGGAGGGCGCCCTGAAGCTCAAGGAGATCTCCTACGACCACGCCGAGGGGTTCCCCGCCGGGGAACTGAAACACGGCCCGCTGGCGCTGGTCACCGAGGGGACGCCGGTGCTCGCGCTGTTGACCGACGGAACGCGGCCGGAGGAAACCCGGAACAACATCAAGGAAGTCCAGTCGCGCGGCGCGCCGGTCATCGCCTTCACCTCACCCGACGACGACGGGGACTACGAGGTGAACTTCGACGTTCCTGAACTCGGACTGATCGAGCCGCTCGTGGCGAACGTCTATCTGCAGCTGTTCGCCTACCACGTGGCCGACGACAAGGGGCGAGAGATCGACCGACCGCGGAACTTGGCGAAGAGCGTCACCGTCGAGTAGACCGCCGTGGGGCCACGTCGCGAACGACTCCCCGTGGTTTCCGGCTGGAACCGCATCGACGGTCGCGTTTGTATCCGATCACATCGTGTTTATTTCAACATATAATATAGAAAATTCTGTGAGCAACTGATATCTAAGCTGGCGACCCATCTCTGTCGCTATGGCGCCAGACCCACCACCGAATACGAGAAATAATTCGATTACACGCCGTGTGTTGCTCAAGCTGACCGGGCTCGCCACCGTCGGGTCCGTCTCGACGGCTGGCTGCTTGGACGCCACTCCACCCGGTCGGTTCGGGCTCGGCTACGGCGGCGATGTCTGGCGACTCCCCGGCGGCATCCCGCCGGAGCTACTCGCCGCGAACCCCCTCTCGCTCGTCGGTCCCAGCGACGGGCTGGTGGGTCACTGGCCACTCGACGGCACAAACGACACGATGGCAGACGTGGCGGGCGGCAACGACGGCGTCGTCCGGGGGAACCCTCAGTTGGGTGTGTCGGGGGTCTACGACTCGACGGCCGTCGAGTTTGGCGCGACGGCCGACGACTACATCGAGGTCGCGAACGCGAGCGTCCTCACGCCCGACGAACTGGGGTTCGGCGGCTGGTTCCGAACGTCGAGCGGCGAGAACGAACAGACCGTCGTACAGAAGGCCGACTCCCGCTTCGGCACCGAGGGGTACGCCGTCGACGTCCAGACACCGGGCAGGCTCCGGGCGCACGTCGGCGTCGAGAGCGGCCGGGCGTCGGTCAACCCCAGCGCCGACACACACGACGGGGAGTGGCACCACGTGTTCTGCACGTGGGACGGGCAGACGCTCGTCATGTACCTCGACGGCGAGGAAGTCGGTCGCGACACCTCCCAGTCGGGCGCAGTCGTCCACAGCGACCGGCCGTTGTACATCGGCTACGGCGACAACGGCTACACCGCCTACTACGATATGAACGGGGCCGTCGACGACGTGCGCGTGTACGATCGTGCGATCGGCGGCGACGAGGTCGCAGCCCTGTACGGCGGTGTCGCGGAGCCGACACCGACACCGACGCCCACGCCGACCGCAACACCGACACCGACGCCCACGCCGACCGCAACACCGACACCGACGCCCACGCCGACCGCAACACCGACACCGACGCCCACGCCGACGGACCCGTCGACACAGCCGACTCCGGTGGCCCGGTGGCAGTTCACGGAGACGAGCGGGGCAACGGTGGCGGACAGCGCCGGAGGGAACGACGGCTTCGTCCGTGGTTCGCCGACACTCGATACGGACGGGGTGTTCGACACGTCCGGCATCGGCTTCGGGGCGAGCGCGGACGACTACGTCGAGGTGCCCAGTTCGGGGACGCTGACACCGACGACCGCCCTCTCGTTCGGCGGCTGGTTCCGAACGTCGAGCGGCGAGAACGAACAGACCGTCGTACAGAAGGCCGACTCCCGCTTCGGCACCGAGGGGTACGCCGTCGAGGTTCAGACGCCGGGTAGGCTCCGGGCCCACGTCGGCGTTGAGAGCGGCCGGGCGTCGGTCAATCCCAGCGCCGACACACACGACGGGGAGTGGCACCACGTGTTCTGCACGTGGGACGGGCAGACGCTCGTCATGTACCTCGACGGCGAGGAAGTCGGTCGCGACACCTCCCAGTCGGGCGACGTCGTTCCGAGCAGCCGGTCGCTGTACATTGGCTTCGGCGACAACGGCTACACCGCCTACTACGACATGAACGGGGACGTCGACGACGTGCGCGTGTACGCGGCGGCCCTCACGAGCGACGAAGTCGGCGCCATCGTCGCCAGACCCACGACCGAACCCACGCCGACGCCGACGGCGACCCCCACACCGACTGCAACACCGACCGCGACGCCGGTCCCGAACGACGAGTTCGGCGAGAGTGGCTACGGGAGTCACGGCTACGGCGGCGTGGTGAACGGGAGCGAACAATGACAGACAACCACCAATACGAGACCCCCCCGTCCGGGACACTGGACTGGGACCAACCGCTGAACCGCAACTTCGAACGCATCGACACGGACGTCGAGGTCCGCGACACGGACGCGAACCGGACGAACTACGTGCCCAAGGTGGGCGGGAAGTTCCTTGCCACAGACACTGGGAACGTGTATCTCGGGGACGGTAGTTCCTGGGTCCAACTGGGAACTATCGGCTCGGGAGGCGGCTCCTCCGGCGACGGACCCAGCGTCGCCTCGCTCATCCTGCAAGGCTTCGTCGTCGCGCTCGGACGGAACAACTCCGCACCACAAACGGTCGACCCCTCGACGACGTCGACGCCGATCCAGGACGCGCTCGACATCGTCCACGCCGCCGGCGGCGGCGAGGTACGGCTTCCGGCCGGGGTCACCGAGGAGACGGGCCCGATCCGTCCGTACGAGGAGACGCAGATTATCGGGCTCGGGGTCGAACTGTCGAAGGTCGCGATCACCGACCGGAACGCCGACGGCATCCGATTCGACCGCGAATCCGGCGTGAGTCGGGTCAAGTTGGACGGGTTCGCACTGAACGGGCCCGCCGGCGGCCAGCCGACCGGCGTCGCAATCCACCACACGAACAAGGACACGCAGGACCTCTACGTCGGCCGGCTCGTCCTGTGGGGGTGGAACAACTCCGTGTATCGCGTCGACGAAGGAGTCGGCCCGTTCCAGTGCCGCCACGACCAGCTCACCATCTACGAGTGTGACGCCGGCGACCAGGACGGCCTCTTCGAGTTCCGGTCGTGGTATGGCCCGGCGAACTGGTTCGGGACCATCGCGGCGTACCCAAGCGCGACGATCAGCGGCAAGAACACAACGGTGTTCTTCTCGCGTGGCGGAACTCAGACGGTCGACTACCTCACCATGGGTGGATCTACTGGCGTCGCTATCGACCAGACGTGGGACAGCGTCATCGAGTTCGGGAACGTCCACTGGGAGCCGACCACGAACCCGACGAACCCGCCCGCCATCGTCCGCCTGCTCGGGCACGGCACGGCCGTTATTGACTCGGTCAAACACGTCACCGGTGTGGCAGACTACGCCTACGAACTTGGCTACGACAGCTACAACGCTCGGGGGCCTGGCCGGAAGATCCTCGGCCCGTACATCGAACTGGGTGCGGAGGCAGACATCACGAACACAGTTGTCAATCTCTCGTACCCGGCCGACCCCGCGCAACCGTCGTTGTATCACGGGTCCCCGGATGACGTGACCGTGACCCATTCCGAGGCGGGGACCGGCGGGCTTCGAGCGCTCGGAACTGCGGGGACCGGGTTCTGAGTCCCCTCCCCCGGTGGTATTTATCTTCGACCGCACTGCAGTGACCAGTACTCGATGACAGACGATGCTTCTCAGGGTCGCGACACGTCGCGAGACAGGCCGCTGCCACACGCCCGTCACCGGGTCGACCCGGTCGTCGACGCGATCAGACGCCGGCTCGCGTCGTCCACGCACGTCGAACGCGTGGCGTGGCACACCGGCGAGGCGATCCACAACCGGCCGTCGACCGGTCGGAGCCACCCGGATCCGGTCGAAATGCGTGGGCGATACGACGGCGAGGCGGTCCCGGAGTACCCGACCGGTGCCGACCGCGCCCCGGAGCGGTTCGTCCCGGCGGGCGACATCAACCCCGTTCTGACCGCCGCCGACGTGACCGACTTCGGCCGGACGGACTGCGTGGCCGACCCGTTCCTGTTCGTCACCGCCGACGGCGACTGGCACATGTTCTTCGAGGTGTACACGCAGAACCGCCAGCCGTCGGCGGTCATCGGTCACGCCGAGAGCACCGACGGGTACGACTGGCACTATGACCAGGTGGTGCTGGAGGCGGACGAACACCTCTCGTATCCGTACGTGTTCAAGTGGGAGGGAGACCACTATATGGTTCCCGACACGTGGGCGAAAGAACGGGGGCCTGCAGCGATCACCCTCTACAAGGCCGGAGCGTTCCCCTACGAGTGGGAGCCGGTCTCAGAGCTTGTCCGGCCGGCGACTCCGATACACGACTTCAGCCCGTTCCGCTGGGAGGGTCGCTGGTGGGCGCTAGCTGGGGACGGGACGGATCTGTACGCGTACTACAGCGACGACGTCGAGGCACCCAATTGGACGCCACACGAGGCGAATCCCGTCGTGCGTGATCGGCCGACAGCGGCTCGCCCGGGGGGTCGGCCGCTCGTATTCTCCGACCACGTCCTCGCATTCTATCAGGATTCCTCGAATCGCTACGGTGAGCGCGTCCACGTCTACGAGATCACTGAACTCACGCCGGAGATGTACACCGACAGCCGACGCGCCGATTCGCCGGTGCTCGATCCGACCGGGGGGCTCGGATGGAACAGCGGCGCGATCCACCAAGTCGATCCATGGTTCGATGGCAACGGCTACCTGTGTGCGGTCGACGGAAATGTTGGCATCGGCTACCAGTTGGTGGGGATCCACCACTGGGCGATCGGGATCTACCGCGCTTAGTTCACGGGAGTTCCTGTGGAACCGGGTCGATCGCGGTCAGGCCCTCAAGGAAGCCGATCCCGTAGAAGCTGTACTGTGCGGCGAGCAGCAACGGTACGAATGCGGCTAGCGGGCTCCGCCGGTCGCGGTAGACCTGCACCGTCGCGTATGCGCTGACGAAGAGATACGTGAGCGCCAACAGCGGTGCGTAGCGCGCTCTCCGGCTCGTTAGATCCGCAATAAGCGCACCTATGCCGCCAAACAACGCCGCTGACGGGAGTGGGGAGTACCAGCGGATCAGCTTCCTGTGGCGACGCTGGATGCGAGCCATCGAGTAGCCATACGAGCGGGACTTCCTCGTAAACGCCGCGAAGTCGGCCGAAAGGTGATGTGAAACTGCAATTGCCGGATCGAAGAGGAACCGGTAGCCGTCCTCGCTCAGTCGGAAGTGGAACTCAGCGTCCTCGCCGACATTGATGTCGTCCGCGAAGCGGTATTCCTCGAGTATCGTGGCGTCGTAGATAACGTTACAACACGCTACGGACCTGACCTCCCGGACACGGTCGATAGTGTGTGACTGTGGTGACCCGCCAGAACCGAACACCGTCCCTTGGAGACTTCCGACCAGCTTTGCGAACGCCGGATCGTCGGGGAACGGGCGGTTTGGACCACCGATTCCAGCGATATGGTCATCAGCATCGACGATCCGGTCGACGAGCGAACGGAGCCACGTCGCGGGAACCGCACAGTCAGAGTCGGTAAACGCGATGTACTCCCCCTCGGCCGCATCGATGCCGTGGTTCCGACATACACCGATTGTCCCGTTGTCGACGAGGTGAAACGCTGCGCCGTACTCGGTCACGATCTCTTCGGTGTCATCGCTACTCCCGCCGTCGACAACGACGACCTCGTACCGGTCCTCGGGGTAAGTCTGCTTGCTCAGCGACGACAGCGTCTCGCCGACGGTCCGCGCCGAGTTGTAGGTGACGACGACGATCGACACCAGCGGATCGGGAGCGCCGCCGCCTTGCTCTTCGGTCACGGTCGCCCGCTCGTGGCGTCTGCGAATAATCCCGTCGATAGCTCAACCCATCCCACGGCCAGCAGTACCGAGGACGCGCAGCCCCCCGGTGTTCGATCTGCCTGTCACGTCGACATCGGCCGGCCGGCCGAAGTAGAACGAGGGACGGGACCCGTCGAGGCGGCCGCTGACGGCAACGACGTTGTTCCGAACCGCTCCCCGACCACTCGGCGGCCCCCCGAGAACGACACCGCCGGCCCCTCGAGCGAGTTCGTACACGTACTCTACAGCTCCCGAGTCAACCACCACGTCGTCGAATCGCGCCCCACCGACTGGGCCGACGCGGACGAGCGAACTCGGCACGGACCGTTGATTTTCCGGTTCGTAATGGAGGCGACGGACCTGCAAGCAACCACCCCGTGAGTCGACGACCCGCCCGGTCGCTCCGCCGGTAGTGATGTCGCCGACGGCGATCTCTCCACCGCGCTGGTACAGCAGGTCGCTGTCGCTGCCGCTCCAGTCAGCTGACGGATAGGCGACGACGGTGCCGAACTGGTTTGCCGGGCCGTAGGAACTTCGCCATTCGATGAGGGCCTCCTCCTCGCCAGCGTCGCAGTCGTCCATCCGCAGGAAGTCGTGGCGGCACTGGAAGGGGCCGACCTCCTCGTCGACGCGATACACGGAGTTGTTCCACGCCCAGCAGTACAGCCGACCGATGTAGAAGTCAGCCGGGTCCGCGGGCGGGTAGCTGCCGGTATCGAGGAAGTGAATAGCGACGCCTGAGGGCTGGCTGGGCCCCGGGCCGCGAAGCTCGAAGCCGTCCAGTTGGACGCGATTAGCCCGCGGCTGACGGTCGAAGACGATGCCATCGGTGTTCGGTTCGGTGATGTGGAGGACGGAGACGTTCATCCCAAACCCGTAAATGCCGGTGTTCGGGTGTGGACGGACAGACTCACGTTCGGTGACCCGCCCCGGTGGGAGATAGACGCGTCCGCCGCTGTCGGCGACGGCGTCTAGTGCGTCTTGAACCGGCGTATCGGTGGCGTCGATGTCGACTCTGGTCGTGTCGAGGTTGTGCCCGACGGCGACAACGTGACCGGCCACGAGGTCGGTCAGGGCTCGCGGCGTGACTGTCGTCTCGGTGGGCATCGCGTCACTCCCTGACAGCGAACAGCCAGCAGTCGTTGAGGCAAGCAACAGCGCGAGATACGAGCGACGGGTGACCCGCTGGGTCACCGGAGCCACCTGCGAGAGGTATCCTGGGAGAACACACGTCCGTTCGGTCTCGCTTTCAACCCAAAGCGTTGTCGACGCTCACGACGGCCCGGAAAACATAACACTGGACTCGGTGTAGGTAGGGTGAACGTACTCTCTCGTCGCGTCGCGGCGTTCTCCCTCATGTCAGACGATGCTACCTCCCGATCCGAGTCGCAGTCCACATACCGGGTTCTTGGGTGTGCGACCGAACACCCCAGTCACCTCTTCCCGGTGCGTACACCGTTCAACCAGCGCTCCTTCGATGCGCTCAACAGTACCGGTGTTGACCTGGACGTAGTCTCACCGACTCCGTTTGCTCCGCCAATCGGTCCGTTCTCGGAGTACCGACACGTGCCGAGGACGGAGCGGTGGGGTTCGTACGAGGTCCACTACCCTCGGTTCCTCTATGCCCTACCGAAACGCTATTTCTATCATCTCTCCGGAAACTCGGCGCAGAAACGCATCACTCGCTACGTCGAACGGACGTTCGAGATCCCGCACGACGTGGTCCAAACCTGTGGATTCTACTTGGACGGCTATGGGGTGCTCGAGTACTGTCGACGCCACGACGTACCGCTGGTCGCACTGTCACACGCAGGGGACCTGAAAAACTTTGATCGCTTCAATGACACCGTTCAGTCGCACATCCGTGAGACAATCGACTACGCTTCAGCAATCCTGACCGTGAGCGACGAACTGGCTGAGCTCGCTCGGACGTTCACGAACGCGGACAAGGTCACGACCCTTCCCATCGGCGAGGACCCGGAAAAGTACCCGACCGACCGACGGGAGGCTATCCGAGCGGAGTTGGGTATCGACCCAGATACGAAACTGCTGTTATACATCGGGCGCTTCGAGAAAGAGAAAGGGGTTGAGGAACTCGTTGATGCGCTCGATGACTTAGATCGCGACGATGTGAGTATTGTCGCTGTCGGCCACGGCGGCGCGTTACGCTGGTGGCTGCTCGACGAACTGGGGAAGTTGCCGCACCCTGCTCACGCGTACTGGGAGTTGGACCCTGTCGCTGTACGACGGCTCCACGTCGCGGCGGACCTGCTCGTTCTCCCAAGCCACTTCGAGGCACGCCCGACAGTCATCTACGAAGCGATGGCTGCCAAGACGCCCGTACTCGCGTCGAACGTTGGCGGCATCCCAGAGATGATCGTTGACGGTGAGACTGGTGTTTTGGTCCCTCCCTACGACCCCGAGGCGTTGACCGAAGCGCTGGACTACTTGCTCGACGACCCGGCGCGATTGCGAACGATGGGTGCGGCAGGACTGCGACGACTGCTCGACAACGAGTGGACGTGGGCCCGCCACGGCCAGCGTATGAACGAAATCCACCGAGAGGTCATCGATGCCTGAGGTAAGTGTCGTCATCCCAGCGTACGAACGGGGTGATATGGTGGGTCGGGCCATCGACAGCGCACTCGCCCAGACGGTCGACGATATCGAGGTCGTCGTCGTCGATGACGGGAGTGAGGACGACACCGAGGCGGTGGTCACAGCCTATGACGATGAGCGAGTTCGGTATCTCGCCCACGAGACGAACCGCGGCGTGAGCGCCGCCCGAAACACAGGTCTCGCGACGGCGACGGGGGAGTATGTCGCATTCCTCGATTCTGATGACGAGTGGCTCCCGAACAAGCTCGAACGCCAGCTCTCGACGCTGGCCGAGCGCGGCGAGGGATGGGTCGGGGTCTACTGCGATGTGGCAACAGGGGGGCTCTCAGCGCTCGACCGGCTCGCGGCCGTCGTCTCCGATCGGGTTTTCCGCTCGGGAGCACCACGCGAGGGTGGCCGAGAGTTGGCGGAGGCACTGTTGTCTATGCAGGTGTTTATGGGACCGGGGTCGACACTGTTGGTCGAGCGCGACGTGTTGAACGCGACCGGTGGATTCGACGAAGGGCTGTCCCTGTTCGAGGACTGGGATCTTGTTCTACGAGTGCTCGCGGTCGGGAAGCTGGCGTACGTCGACGAGGCGCTGGCGGTCACCCACTTCACCGGCAACGCCTCGGCAAGCGCCTGCGTCGTGAATGACCGGCGCTTTCTGGAACGGAACGCCGACCTTGTCGCCGATCTTGAGTCGCGCGGCGTGCCAGTTGAGCGCATCCACCGGATGGGGCTTGTCGGCCACTTCCTTGCCGAGGGTCAGTTCGAGGAGGGCGTCAAGTATCTCGACGCGGCGACGCTCGTCCGACCCAAGAACCTCGCCCGGGTGGCCTTCTGGTCGGTGCTTGGCGTGCGAGCCCTCCTGAGGGGGGACCGATGAGCGACCCCTACGATGTACTGGCCTGTTGTATCCACCACCAGAGCCATCCACTTCAGGTTCGCTCCCCGTTCAATCACCGCTCGTTCGATGCGATCAACAGCACACACGCAGATCTCGACGTGGTCGTGCCGACACCCTTCGCCCCACCGATAGGCCCGTTCTCAGAGTACTCACGGGTTCCCAACACCGAGCGCTGGGGGAGCTACGTGGCTCACTACCCCCGATTCCTGTATATGATTCCGAAACGGCGGTTCTATCATGTCTCCGGAGATTCTCTCCAAAAGCGCGTCCCCCGTTACGTCGAACGGACGTTCGAGACTCCGCACGACGTGGTCCATACCTCCGACATCTATCTCGACGGATACGGATTGTTGCCGTACTGCCGGGAACACGACCTGCCGCTTGTGGTAACCAGCCACGCCGTCGACCTGCACAACTTTGATTCATTCAACGAGCAGGCACAACGGCGCATCCGTGAGACTATCGATTACGCCGCTCGTATCCTCGTAGTCAGCGACGAGTTGGCCACCGTTGCCCGGCGGTTCGCCCCTGAAGAGAAAGTCGAGACTGTTCCCATCGGCGAAGACCCCTCGAAGTTCCCCACCGACCATCGTAAGGAGATCCGAGCGGAGTTGGGCATCGATCCAGACACGAAGTTGCTATTGTACGTCGGGGCCTACACCGAACAGAAGGGCGTGAAGGAACTGGTTGAGGCGGTCGACGCGCTTGATCGGGAAGACGTGATGCTCGTCACGGTCGGCCACGAGGGCGACCTCCGGTGGTGGCTGCTGGACCAACTAGGTGAGCTCGCACATCCCGCCAGGTCTCAGTGGCGACTCGACCCAATGGCGCTGCGTCGCTGGCAGGTCGCAGCCGACCTCTTGGTCCACCCCAGCTGGACGGAAGGGCGACCAACGGTCATTTACGAGGCGATGGCGGCAGAGACCCCCGTCGTTGCCTCTGCGGTTGGGGGGATCCCTGAGATGGTCGACGACGGCGAGACGGGTGTGTTGATCCCCCCGAGGGACCCGACAACGCTGACCCGCGTACTGGATGAATTGCTTGACGATCCCGAACGCCTGCGGGCAATGGGTGCAGCGGGGCTCCAACGTCTTCTCGATCAAGACTGGACATGGAGTGCACACGCACAACGGGTGACGGACGTCCACGAGGCGGTGATGGCCGAATGGTGACTGTCACGGTCGTCGTCCCCTACAGCGAGCGATTCACCCCGCCGGAGATGCTTGGGGAGGCCAAAGAGACAGTGGCCGCACAGACGGTTAACACGGACCTAGTCGTCGTCGACGACGTCGACACCGGTCCGGCCGACGCCCGCAACGCGGGGTTAAAGCGGGCCACCACTCGATACGTCGCCTTTCTGGACGCCGACGACCTCTGGAAACCCGATAAGCTCGAGCGACAACTTGACCGGATGGCCGACACCGACTCCGGGTTCTGTCTGGAAGGTAAGCCAATGTCACTCGATGAGTTCGTCTACGGTATTATGGTGAATGAGTTGACGTCGTTCACTTCCTCGATGCTCGTCGACACTGAACGTGTGTCAGCCACCTTCGAGTCGGGATTGAATCGGGACGAGGACCGACTATACGCGCTGGAGGCGGCGACACAAGGCGGCGTATGTTTCTGTCCCGACTTGTTTGTCCGCCGTCACCACGACCGGAGTATGATGGCGAGCGGTATTTCAGTTGATGAGTACGTAGAAGCCTGTACGGAGTTCGCCTACCTCGCCGATCAACGAGTTCCTGCGGCGCATCCGTACCTGAACATCTACTACGTGCAGGCTTTCACGACTGTGGGGGTCGCACTCCGGCGAGAAAGAGAGTACGACCGCGCAGTGTCGTATCTCTTGCGAGCGCTTCGCATTTCACCGCATCCGTACACGCTTTGGCACCTGCTGTGGACGCTCTGGTATCGTACTATCCCGATCAGTCGAGAACAGTGATCAACCCCAAGAGATCCCCAAACGACGGCGACAAGCCGTGTCGCAGTGCGACTGACCCCGGGTACCGAACCAGAGTTTGGGACATCGTGTTGGCCAACTGGGTGTGTATCTCTTCTGACCCCGTTTGCGCGAGCAGTCAGAGCGAGCGCGATGATCTCGCTGGAGTTCGGGGGCGTCTGTGACCGAAGATAAACCAGCTCCCGTTCGACCGCTCGCAGGGTCGGTGATTCCTCGACAGCTGAACTTCGCGCGGGCGGGCGGTCTCCTCTTGGCGCTTGAGATCGTCGGCGTCATCATCGGGTTCGGGTCGACGGTGTATTTCGCGATGGCGCTGGGGGCCACAGCGCTGGGTGTGTTCTTCTTGTTCGAAGCCGCGCTTGGAACACTCGGGACGTTCGGAGACTTCGGGATCAACGGCGCGATCGAGAAACGGATCAGCGAGGGGAACGAGCCCGGTTCCGTCCTCGGCGCTGGGCTTCTCCTGAAGGGCGTGTTGGTGCTCGCACTGGTGTCAGTCGTTGTCCCGTTCCGCGGCAGCATCAACGCCTACGTCGGTGCTGTTGTGGTTGGTCCGCTGTTGGTGGCGTTAGTACTGTCTCAACTGGCGGTGCTGTCGGTCCACGTTATGCGAGCGGAGTTGCGAGCCGACGAGACGGCGATCCTCCAGTTCTTGCGTCTGGTGACATACGTCGTCGTGTCGGTCGCCCTGGTCCGGTTCGGTGCGGGCCCGCTGGCGCTAGTCTACGGGCTCATCGCCGGCTACCTCGTTATGCTCGCGGGCGGCTTGCGGCGGATCTCGACAGTTCCCACCCGCCCGTCGATTCGACACGTTCGAACCCTCGTCGACTATGCGAAATTCAATGGGATCTGGGGCCTTGGCGGCCACGCGTACAACACGCTTGACATCCTGGTTATCGGGTTGTTCCTCACGAGTGCCGACGTTGCCGCGTACGAACTGGCTTGGCGGGTGACGCTGATGACCGGAATCGTGGGCGGTGTTGTCGCTAATACCGTCTTCGCGCAGATGAGCGCGTGGGACGCCGCTGGGCAGCGTGATCGCATCTCGCCGACGGTCCGGGACGGACTCTTGGCGTCGCTGGTCCTCGTCATTCCCTCGTTCGTCGGAGTCGCACTGCTCTCCGAGCAGATCCTCGGGCTCGTCTTCGGGCCGGAGTTCGTCATCGCCGCGGCCGCGTTCGTCGTCCTGATGGGCGAGAAGTTAGTCGCTGCGGTGAACAACGTCTTCGACGCGACCGTTCGGGCGGTTGACCGGCCGGACATCGGTGCCTACGCGACCGTCGCGTCACTGGCATTGAACATCGTGTTAAACGTCCTGTTGGTCCCCCAATACGGGCTCGTCGGTGCCGGAGTCGCGACGGGAGTCTCGATGGCAATCAACACCGTCGTTCTCGGCGGATTCCTCCGTCATCTCATCCCGATCGAGTTCCCCGTCCGAGAGGTCGGGTTGTGTGTTGTGGGGGCCGGATTGATGGGTGGTGCAGTCATCGCAGCAGGGACAGTACTCCCGGCGACGCTGGTTGGACTTATCGCTCGGATACTCCTCGGCGGTGTCGTCTACGGAGCAGTCCTGTTCGCTGTTCCGACCCTCCGCGGGAAGTTCTTCGCCGCTGTTCGTCAGTTCAGCGGTTGAGTCGTGAACACGAGCCGAACTCGCGCCAGGCGCAGAACGTCGCACGACTTCCGGACTGGGGCACGGACAGTATCGCATTGAGCCCGTTCACATCTACTCAAGCGACGCAGCAGAGGTGGTGTCCCCGTAGATACCCGTGTGGCCATCCTCGCTGTAGTAGATGTGGGTGTGACTGGTGGAATACACCTTATTGACCGTGGCGTCGGTTCGCGCAAAGGTGTCGTCGCCAACGGCCACCCGTCCGAGCCCTCCGCTCCGGATTGCATCCCCCAGCGCGACGATGTGGTCGGTCCAGCTGTTGCGAACGACGAGGAACGGTGCGTCGGTGCGCACCCCTCCGGGCTCGGCTCGAAGCTGTCCGGTCGCGTTGAATTGAGATGTCTCGAAGGCCCGATTGGTTATCTTGTCGGTGGCAACGGGCCCCGCAGCGGACCGCTGGATGAACGCGGCTGTCAGACCTATGGAACGGTACTGGTCGTCGCTCATCGATACCTGTTCACGCGGTTCCTCAAGGTATACACCAGCGGCGTCGTCAGCGACAAGAACTGTGAACCCTGTTGCACCGCCCATAGCTGCGACGAGGAGGACGGCCACGGCGGCGTAGCGCCGGTCGACGGATAACACGCGTCCCAGACCCACGGCGACCGGGAAGATGGCCACGAGCGTCACAACGAACTTCAGCCGTTCTATCTGTGGGATGGAGATCGGGACCGGTAGGAGGAGGGCAGACAGTCCAAGTCCGGCGATGGTCAACGTGAATCCGCGCCTGTACGTCCCGAGGGCGTCGAACAGTTCATACCCAGCCAGAAGTAGGATCGAGGCGAGTCCGATGGCGTAGATGCCCGTCGCGGTCGACAGCCACTCGACGGCTCGGCCGACGCTGTCGACCGGCAGTGTCGTCCCGTAGGTATACAGCTGTTCGGCGGGCATCTCAGCCACGTCGAACAGCACACCGAGGCTTAGCTGGACGATCCCTACGGTGATGAGACTGGGCGAGTACGACCAGTACGCGAGCAAAAACACCCCGCCGACCACGCCGGGGAACAGCCAGCGGAACCGGAACCAGCGTCGACTGTGGGACTGTGGCCTGCCAAATAGATACGGCCGGATGAGCGATACCGGGACGGCGACGATTGCGACCACGGTGAAGAGGAGATACGTCAGGTGGTGGGTGATAACCATCGTGGCTACGAGGCCGACGACGAACACGGAGAGTCGCCGGAATGCACGCTCATCGACCGCATAGCGTAGCTGACTGTTGACGAATAAGGCAACGAGGATGAGGACGCTCGCCAGTGCCTGCGGATAGAAGTACACTGCGTGATAGGAGAAGAACTCAAGAATTGGAACCGACAGCGCCGCCAGGAGACCGAGGCGCCGAGAGCCGAACACGGACCGACCGAGGAGGTACGCGATCGGGACAACGAGCGTAAACAACCCGATACCGGTCAACACGAGCGCGTCGTAGCTCTCCAACCCCGTCGCGTACCGCACAGTCCCGACGACGAGGTGAAAGACGGGATAGAGGTCGTATCCGTGGGGGATCGCTGCCCAGTAACGTACCCGAAGCAGCGTGTCGACTGCAGCAACGTGAGCGAAGGTGTCGGTCCCGCCGAAGTACACATCGGTCGTGAGGTACTTCCCGAGTCGACCGGCGAAAAAGAGCGCACTGAGTTGGGTCAGCACCGCCGGAACCGACGGCTCGGCCCTGAGCTGCAGCGCGACTAGCCCTAGTCCGAGTGTGAGAACGACCGCGAACACAATCACTCGATCTCCTACTAGCGCAGTTGCGATAACACCGCCACCAGCCAGTACAAGGACGGCCTTAGTGACGAGGCTCGGTGGGACTCGCCGTGAGACTGCCTGGCGTTCACCTAGTGACCCGACGAACAAGAGCGCGGCGACGACGGCTCCAACAAGCGTGAACGCGGCTCGCACCAACGTTGGTCGTGGGAGCAAGCCGAGCACGTCCGCAGCCACCAGACCGACAGCGAGCGCCAGACAGACGCCGAGCGGAAGCGCCAGCGAACGGTGTTCGCGAGTGAGAACGGTCATAACCAGTCGTTACTCTTCCATCCGGTGGAGGTATCAAAAGCGTTGAGTCTCGTAGACGCGGAACGGATCGACGTACGGTATTTGCTCATCCGAGACGTCGCGGTCTGTATGTAAGTTTATGCATCTGCTACCCGAAAATAGTACGTGTATACTAGACGGACTGCACTGCGGTTGAGCGGTGTAGCACTGGCTGGTGGTTTGGCCGGCTGTGGCGGCGCAGAGTCGGAGCCGACGGACACACCAGAACCGACAGAGACGCCGACTGAAACATCGGCCAACACGACGGTCGATATGACCGACGAACTCAAATTTGAACCGCAGACACTGACGGTCAGCGTCGGCGACACCGTAGACTGGGTAACGACTGGCGCCGTCGCTCATAGCGTCACAGCCTACGAGGAGGATCTACCTGACGGTGCCGCCTATTTTGCGTCGGGTGACTTCGACAGCGAAGCTGCCGCCAGGCAAGCGTACCCAGAAGGAAGCGTCGGGCGTGACGAGGTGTACAGCCACACGTTCGAGACCGCCGGCGAGTTCCCCTACTTTTGTATACCTCACGAGTCGGGGATGGTTGGGACGATAATCGTCGAGTCAGCGTAGATACTCCTGCAGGCCGTCAGCCAGCGTGACGCTCGGTTCGTATCCCAATCGGTCGATGATCTTGTCGATATCGGCCACGCTGTGGCGGATGTCTCCCTCGCGGGCATCGACATGGATGATCTCGGCGTCCGGTGCGACCTCGTCGCGGATCAACTCGGCCACCCGGTTGATCGACGCCCGCGAGCCGGTGCCGACGTTGAACGCCTCCCCGGTGGCATCGGTGGTCGCCGCGAGCAGGTTCGCCTGCACAACGTCTGCGATATTGACGAAGTCGCGGGTCTGCTCCCCGTCGCCGTGAACGGTCACTGGTCCGCCTGACCGCGCCTGCTCGGCGAACGCGGAGATCGCACCTGCGTACTCACCGCCAGATTGGCGTGGACCGTAAACGTTGAAATAGCGCAACGCGACCGTCGGGAGGTCATAGAGTTCGTTGTAGAGCCGACAGTAGTGATCCCCCGAGAGCTTCTCGAGTCCGTACGGCGAGGATGGCTGTTTGGGTGCTGTCTCTGCGATCGGCATCGACTCCGGCGCTCCATAGATCGCTGCGCTTGAGGCGAAAACCACGCGGGCATCCGCCCTACGAGCGGCCTCCAGCACCGCAAGCGTTCCCTCAGTGTTGATCGAGTGGCTGACGGTCGGGTCCTCAACGGACCGGGCGACGCTGACGAGTGCGGCCTCGTGAAACACGATGTCGACACCCGCCACAGCGTCAGCTAGCGCTTCTTCGTCGCGGATGTCCCCCTCGATGAACGTTGCAGCGTCGGGATGGTTCGCGCCCCCGGAACCCGAACCATTGTCGAGGATCCGTACGTCGTTGTCCGGACAAAGTGCGTCGGCGATGTGGCTCCCAATAAACCCGGCACCGCCAGTCACAAGCACTGTTTGTCCGGTCGGAGGCTGACTCATACGCCTCCGTCGGCTGGGGACGACAAATAGACGCTGGTGGTCACTACGGCCGAGACGTGTACACCCACGGCGCACGGAAGAACTGGACGAGGAAGGCGACACCGACGGCCCCAGCAGCCGTGAAGAGAACGAGACCCGTAGTGGTGACCTCGAACTCGACGATGAAATTCCCGAAGCCGACAAAGTCGTCGTACGGATAGGGGGGAAGAATCGGCCATAGGAGGAAGGAGAACTCCTCAGTGCGCCAGTAATAGATCGCGACATAGGTGTCTCCGATGAGGTGTGCCAAATACCCGAGCGTGAACGCGAAACCGACCTCAGGATGACTGCGGTACCACGCGATAGCGACGATGACGGCACTTAGTGGGATCACGAACAGCAGAGAGTGGGCCAACGAGCGCCCGGATGGGACCGCATTGAACCACCACGCCAACGGCTTGTCAATGACGTCGGGGAGTTGGGTCCCGACGAGCACCGCGAGCAGTTCCACTCTTGAAACACGTCGACCCAATAGGACCACGACCGCAAGGAGGAGGAGATAGCCGAATGCGGCGTGTGTCCAAGGAAGCATCTAACATCCTAACAACACGACCGATTTTAAACTCCCCGCTATCGCTCCCGGTGGCGTTATACTCCACTGTGCCGTCAGAACGATTAATGACTACCCCACACCAGCGACAGTTTCTGTTATGGCAGGCCGGCTGGATGCTCACAGGCATCGCGCTACTCGTGACTATCGAGAGACTGACTGGTGAGCTGGTGTTTGTCGTTTCTTTCGTCGGACTCGTCGTCGTGACGGCGTTAACCGAACCAATCCACGCGACAGTCGACTGGCGTGGAGGCCTTCGCTGGCCGCTGGTAGTCGGAGCACTCGTCTTCGCCGTCTTCGTTGCCGTCCGTACTCTTGAGAAGTTCCTCGGCTCGCTATGACCACCGATAGGTGACCACGAGGACGCCATCTTTGACGGTCGCGTCGGCGGTGATTGGGGTATCAAGATACCGTGCGAGCGCGACACCGACGAGAGAGATGATCGGATGGTCGAACAGTTCCGTCGTCCCAATGCGACTTCCGGTGGCGGTGACTGTCACTTTCTCACCTCCAGTTGTCGCGCTCGCACGACCGGCGAGCTCGTACTCGTTAACCACGACGTCGACGAGCACTGCGAGCCGCTCTGTCAGTGTTCTCTCGTCAGCATCCGTATCGACAGTGGCCAGCAGTCGTTCCCCAATGGGGTTGAACGTCTCTCCGTCCACGACCAACGAGACGCCGTTATCGTTTGTTGGAAGGTACCGGTGTTCACCTGTTGGGGTCCGCCGTCGTGTATTGTTGGCCATCGTTGTGTAGATATCCGTCGCCACTGTTGCGGACACTGTCCACCCGGTGAACACGAACCGTATCAGCAGGGCGAAGAACAGGGCTGTCCCGCCCCACGCGAACAACAGCGTGCGGAACTCGGGAACGGCGAGCCCGGCCGCTACAAGGAGAACACCCAGCACAGAAAACACCACATCCGGGTTTCCGGTCTTGACTCGGTCACGAAGGCTGCCGCCAGCGGCGACCTCAGTCTCACTCATATCCATTCACCGACTGACCTGAGAGATATCGCGGTCATAGTATTGTTGGTTGTTCTGCGCTTCAGTGAGCATCCTCTGTGGCCAATCGTTTCATCGTCGGGTGACCGTTCAACACGTGCATCATCAACGCCGTGATACACACCAATAGCCCACCGATCGTACACACGACGGCCCCTACGAGTGGGAAGAAAGACAGGGCCCCTGTCTCCACGTACTGGTAGAAGATCCACGTCACGGAAGTCACCCCAAGCAGCCACGTCAGGACTCCGGGCATCCCGAGAACGAGCATCGGTCGGCCGTACTGGACGGTCCAGAAGATGTTCCGTAGGAGGTCCATCCCGTGGGAGAACGATCCTTGAGAACTGGCGTTGGCGACGTCATACGAGATGGTCGTCTCTACCTCGGCGATACTGAACCGGTTCCGGTGAGCGTGATGGAGGATATCCGTACTCGCGCCCATATTGTTCCCAAGTACCCGGTCTGACGCGAGCGATCGGGTCGCGACCCGGCTATAGGCGCGGTAGCCGCTCTGGGTGTCTCGGATGAACCCGCTCGGACGGAGCTTTCCAAGACTGGCGTTAGTTAGACTGTTGATAACCCCCAGTCCGATAGCACGGACGAACGGGATTCGCGTCTTCCGCTCGCCGACGTATCGGCTTCCGATGACGATATCCGTCCCGTCACGCCGCTGTGTCTCGACGAGAAGGGGGATATCCGCCGGGTCGTGTTGCCCGTCGGCGTCGATGACGACGAGATGAGCCGCGTCGCGCTCGGCACCTTCTTTGAAGATAGTCTTGAGCGCACCACCGTAGCCGCGATTTCGCTCGTGGACGACCACCGTCGCGCCAGCCGCCTGCGCGCGGGCAGCTGTCTCGTCGTGACTTCCGTCATCGACGACGATGACCTCGTCAGCGTACGGACGCGCGCTCTTGACGACCTGGCTGATGCTATCAGCAGCGTTGTACGCCGGGATGCCCACTACCACGGTCGGTATCTCTGGGGATTGGCTCCAATGTTCGGGAACCGCCACGACCTCGTAGTCGGCTTGCTCGAATGCTAGTGCCGTCCGTTCGTAGTCGATCCGATTACACTCCCGAGTCTGCAACACAATCCCCGGGAGGCCAAGCTCCCTAGCGGCCTGTGATAGCGCTCGGTGGAGTTGTGCCATCGAGACGTCTCCCGAGGGTGGTGATACGAGGATTACCCCGAGCGTCCGCAGTATCTCCTGTGTATCGGTTCCATCCACCTTGTGGGTTCCCTGAGTAGTAACAATCACGGGGTGACCGCGGCGACTCGCCCGGAGAACGGTCCGAATGACGGCGTTCTGATTGGTTGGGGTGAGAACAACACCGATAGCCGTGCCGGCGAGCGTGTCAGTCATCGGCGACACCTGAGTGGTGATCGTCGGCAGGGCGGTCGTATTCACCGTGGCCACCGTGTCGGAAGACATCGCGAGCGACGTCGTCGTCCCGTCGGTAGCCCTCCACTCAACCGTGACCGCTTCGTCGGTGGCGTCGTCGCCGTCGATTGGTGTGACCTCGACCGTCGGCTCGGGGAGGGCTATATCAACAGGTCCATCGACGCTGTAGCTAAACTTCGCTTCTGCTCGGGGTTGAATGGTGTACGCCACCGTCACCGCCCCGTCAGTATATCCCTCTGACTGATGGGCAGCTCCAACTTGGAGGGTGTGTGGCGACGGGACCGGCTGTTCGAACACGACTCGGACCGGCTCGGATTCCGATGCCCCGACTGAGACGGTGACCAGTCGGCTGTCGTCGTAATCGACAACAGTCCGAGAGACTGGAGGAGTCGACTGACCCTGTTGTATGATGGTATTTGAGATTGGCAATTACAATTCACCTTCAGATAGATATCTAGCAGTTATACGTCGATTCGACATAAATAGATATTGAATAGGACCCTATTATACCGAGATACTGACAGGTCAAATTCAATTTCTGATCTACGGGTAAAAGGAATGGCTAGGTGTCTCTCCAGTTGGTCCCGTCTGTGATGTTACCTGCTATATACGATTGTATCCGCTTGGTTTAATGATCCACCCCGTGAGTAGCTCCTATGGCGGTAGCCGAAGACGATGAGAGGCCGGTGCCACATGCGGACTTGCTCGCGGTCGTCGTTGGAGTCGCATTGGCATTGAGCGTCGTGTTCACACCGTTGGGCGAGTGGCGGCCGCTCGCGCTTGTGATCGGATTGCCGTTTGTTTTGTTGATTCCCGGGTATGCACTCGTCTCCGTCGTGTTCCCGCGAGCGGGCGAGACAGGGCTGGGTGAGGGGAAAGGCTGGCTGTCACGCTTGGTATTGAGCATCGCTGGGAGCGTTATGGCTATTGCCGTCGTTGGCGTTGCTCTTGAGTTCACAGTCTGGGGGTTCCGACGGGAAGCTGTCGTCGGGATGTTGGCAGCATGGACATTGGCTGCGTCGGCGGTTGCGTGGTACCGGCGGCGCCAGGTTAGGCTTGAGGCCCGCGCAGGCGCGAGCGTCTCGGCAGTCCGGGATCGGGCTTACGATGCAGTCGCCGGTGATGGCCCAGTTGGCGTCTTCCTGACGCTGCTCGTCGTCGCCGTGGCGATTGGTGGAGTCGCAGTCGTCGTGGCGGATACAACATCCTCCGGAACAGCGACCGAGTTCTACATCCTTGGAGAGAACGAGTCCGGTGAGTTGGTCGCCGGCAGCTACCCAATGAACCTGACTGTCGGTGAACGCGCGACAGTGGGGATTGGCGTCAGCACGACTCGGCCGACCGGGTTCAACGGCTCTGTGGTTGCCTCGCTTGAACGCGTCTCAGTCGACGGTGAGTCAGTGACCATCACGGAGTCACGACGACTAGAGTCGTTCGGCGTCTCCGTTTCGTCGGGCGAAACGACGATCAGACGCCACACGTTCCAGCCACAGATGACCGGTGAGCGACTTCGATTGACCTACCGGCTCTACGAACGCGGATCGGAATCGGCATTCCGCAGTGTTCATATCTGGATTAGTGTGAGCCCGCCAGAGTGAACTCACCCTCTGTATTTCACACACCGCTTCTCACAGGCCCCGATACAGGTTCCTGCTAGCGTTGCTCCGGCCACACGCTCATAGTGACGGAGCACTAACCAACGGGTATGGATGACGGACGCGTATCTCGACGCCGCGTGCTCGCAGCAGTTGCCCTCTCGGGCTCACTAGCCGGCTGTACTGGCGTGTTGGGAGGGAATCCTGGAGCGGCTTCCCAAAGTGACTCAACACCAGCCGAACAGACGGACACCCCCGAGTCGGCCACCAGTGTCGAGATCACGGAGGCGTTGACCGGCATCTCGAGCCCCTGGGGGCTTGCGTTCTTGCCTGATGAATCTGGGCTGTTGGTGACTGAGCAGGACGGACAGCTCCTACTAGCAGATGTCGAAAGCGGTGACCAAACAGAACTGACAGGGGTACCTGAGGTCTATGCCCGCGGGCAGGGTGGGCTGTTGGACGTGACGCTACACCCCGATTTTGACGCGAATCAGTTCGTCTATCTCACTTATTCTGTTGCAGGCGACGGTGGCTCGACTACGCGCGTTGGTCGCGGACGACTCGAGCGTGATGCGGGCCGGCTTGCTGAGTTCGAACCAATCTACACGGCCCGTCCATTCGTTGAGTCAACTGGCCACTATGGTTCGCGAGCTCTCTTCGATACTGAGGGGTATCTCTATGTCAGTGTCGGCGATCGGCAGTTCAAGAACTTCGGCCCGGATCACGTTGCACAGGATCTGAGCAATGATCTCGGATCGGTACTGCGACTGAACGACGATGGGAGTATCCCCGACTCGAATCCCTTTGTTGATGATTCGGAGGCATCTGGTGCAGTGTTTACCTACGGTAATCGGAATCCGCAGGGGCTCGCGCTCCATCCTGAAACGGGTGCGGTGTGGGAGACGGAGTACGGCGAGCGCGACGGTGACGAGATCAATATTCTTGAAGCGGGCGGGAACTACGGCTGGCCCGTCGCCGACAACTCCTGTGAATACGGCAGCGATGACTCAGTTGGTGTCCCACACGACGAGCGTGAAGACGTGATTGCGCCAGTTTTCGGATGGCCTTGTGGGACTGGGGGGTTCCCACCGAGTGGAGCCACGTTCTATGACGGGGACGCGTTCCCCGATTGGCGTGGCGATTTGTTCGTTGCGGGCACGGCAAAGCAGTATCTCGCACACTTCACTGTTGACGGGCGGGAGGTGACGGAAGTAGCGTCACTGCTTGCAGACCGTGGTCAACGCCTCCGAGATGTGACGGTGTCGCCTGTCTCGGGTCACCTCTACGTAGCCGTTGATGCTGATGATGCGCCGATCTATCGGATCGCACCTGAGGCGTGACGCCCTCCCTCATTACCACCCTGTCGTCGTCCACCAGCACCCAGAGGTCGATGTCACTGCGACGGTCGGCCCCGCCACGGGCAACGTTCGCGATCGGCTGGTCGTCGACAAGAACGCACAGTTGCAGGACGACCTCGAGCCCCGCACGAGGCGCGCCGTCAACGAATCGATGGACATCTCGCTCCTTTCAGAGGGAGGCCGATACGAAGTCCAGTTTTTCTCCGGAAACCAGTACGAAGTCGGTAGCATCGCGATTGAGCTACCTGATTCAAGGAGAGAGTCCCGCCCTTTAGGTCGGGCGTGAATCCGACACTCTACCGCACAAGCCACGTTCGACGCTTACTCCGGGGTATCCTCCCTGACTTTCTTCTCGCCTTCTTCACTGGACGGTTCGAAATCAACGCTCCTTCACGTTTGAGTGTTGAAAGCGGTGGTTCTCCGACGAACTATCGGGTTGTCCCACCATCAACGGTGCCGAGATCGGGCTCGTCAAACTCGAGGGCTTGCGCGACAGCATCCGGAATCTCCGGTCGGGGGGCCGATTCGTGGCGTTCGATTTTCTCGGTCTTCCGCGTGTTCTCGTAGAGGGCGCGTGCGACCGGGAGGCCACGGAGATATTTGTAGTCGTGGAGAATCTCGACGCCCCGCTCCGTGAACCCGTAGAACTGGGAAGGGAGATCACGTTTTCCCTCACTTGGTTCGTATATGTAGCGTGCGAGGAGCCCGGCGTCGATCAACGTCTCCAGCTGATCTTTGATAGCTGCTTGGCTCTTCCCAGTCATATACTCGAGTTCGGCGAGCGACATCAGATGTGCGGGGTGGCCCAGCAGCTCTTGGATGATGAGATGGCGCGTATCCTGGGACAGCAGCTTGAACAGCCGCTGTTGTTCCGCGAACGGCCCCCCATCGGCCGTACCAGTGTCGGTTTCGCTCATACGTGATGGTACGAGGTAAGGCGCTATAACAGTTCGGCCCATCCAAGTTGGTTAAATCGGATAAAATCAAAGTGGTTCAGAAGCGATAAGCTGATGCGGTTTGAATCGGCGGGTAATGACCGATCCAAGCCCTCCGCCGGACGCTGGGGACATCATGACTGTTGTTCACAAGGCAGTCGGAGGCATCGACCTTGAGCCTGCAGAGAAACGAGAGATTTGGCGGTTCACACAGCGCGAATTGCCCTACCTCTGGAGTCAGCGGACATCGTATTTCATCCTGGGGAGCTATCGCGACCCCTATCTCCGCCGGCTCCGCGCCGTCCAGAACGAACTCACGAAGCAGCTCGGTGCCTATCCGTTCATTATGGGTGATCTCCTCGAACTCCCGACTGACCGGCTCAATACGTTCGATATTATGTTTTCGTTGCTCGCGACCTACAGCGACTATATCGTCGGGGTATTCGAAAAGGAGAGTGGTGGGGAGGCTCCTGAATTGGGCGAGATCGATGACCCGCCGTATTTCGACAAGTCGTACGTGTTCCCGCGTGATTACGCGTGGGTGACTGATGAGAACCTTGACTCGAAACAGCACGTCATTCAGGCTGCTCTTGAGATTGCGTTCGCTGACGATTTGTCGGAGGATCGGGCCCAATCAAAGCTTGATTCGCTTGTTGATCGCGCACGAGAGAGCGGATTTGACATCGACGAACAGGAGGTTCGTGATGTGATCGACGAGCGGCTAAATACGGGAGTAGAGCCAGCGACGTACAGCTGGGTCCATCTCAACAAGTTCCGCAAATTCGAACTCCACAATCGGTGCTTCCCGTGGACGACAGAGGAGGAACTCCGCACTGTGGTCGGCGTCCTCCCGTCCCCAACACCACGTCCGGAGTGGGAATCAAGTGGGGAAAGTTGAACGAGGCCACCCTTCTCGCCCGGCGACACACCCACCAGAGTGAGTCGATTGGGTAGTTCACTACGCCCGGTTGAACACATCGTTAGGAACCCTGGTTAGAATGTCGGCGACGACACGATCTCCCGCGAACTCGTCCACTTCGTTACTCAGCAGACGCGGTTCGAGCTGATCAACAATATCCTCCAGCATCCCGAGCAACTCTCCGCGATGTACGAACTCGAGGAACTCAACCCCAGCGTGAGCGACGCTACTGTCTACAAACACATCCAGAAGCCGATTGACGCAGGAATCGTCAAAGAGGTCGCCCTCGATGACGATCAGCGCCGGCAGGGCTACCGCTGGAAGTTCTACGGCCTCACAGAAGAGGGACGAACCTTCCTCGACGAGCACAACCTGATCGCCGCAGAAGAAACGCTCCAGCAAATCTACGACACTATGGCTGACAAGCCCGAGAAGATGGTCAAGTACGAGAACGCCTCTAGTCCGGATGGCGCGAAAATCGGATACACACGGGCTCGGTTGGTTGTGTCGTCATTTTCGGTGACACCGCAAGATCTCCAAGCGCCTCTATTCGATACTTCCGACCCACTGTCGCGAGCGTCGCTTTCGCCTCGAGGCGCGCGAAGTGACGACCGATACAGATCCGCGGCCCGGCTCCGAACGGGACGAACGTGTATCCCCGTTCGCGGGGGCCTGCATCCTCCCACCGACTCGGGTCGAACTCAAGCGGGTCGTCCCAAAATCGCGGGTCACGGTGGAGGCTCCAGACACTGAGCAACACCGGTGCATCGGCCGGAATCGTGTATCCGCCCACAGTGGTCTGCTCGGTCGTGACACGAGGGATCGCGTGGACAGGTGGGTACAGCCGGAACGTCTCGTTGAGCACCCGATCGAGATACTCCAGGTCCTGCAAGTCAGACACCGAGGGCGACCCGTCGATGACGTCATCAAGTTCTGTGTACACACGCTCGGCGACTTTGGGGTGAGAACCGATCTGGTGAAGCGCGTACGTCATCGAGAGCGCCGTCGTCTCGTGGCCAGCGAACACCATCCCCACAACTTGATCAAGTATTTCTGACTCGTCGAATCCTGAGTCGGGATCGTCGCGCAACGCCGCAAGCCTCGCGAGCAAACTGTCCTCCGTCGGCGCTTTGCGTCCGTCAGACAACAGCTCCTGTGACCGGGCTCGGAGTTCGGCTGAACCACGTCGGAACTTCCGACGCGCTGGGGTTGGCATCCACTCGGGGAGCACCCAGGAGGACGGCTTGAACCAGAGATTGAGTGTGTTGGCAACTTCAGCAAGTTCGGTTAGCTCCTCGTCTGGGAGTGAGTGGCCGAGTACCACTTCGAACAGGTTCTCAAGCGCGATCGCACGCATCTCCTCGTCGACGCGAACGGTCTCGGTAGCACCCCACCTATCAATTCGCGACTCCGCAATCGCTGTCATCGCGTCCGCGTGGTCAGCGATCCGTGTGGGGCTGAAGAACTCCTCCATCGCGTGGCGCTGTCGACGCCACTGATCGCCGTGGACAGCGAGGAGGGCGTCACCGAAGGCGAGGGTAAAGTCGTCGAGTTTCGCGAACGAATCGCGATCTAAGAGCGCAGACTCGACGAGATCCGGATGACCGAGCACGTACACATCCTTGCCGAGTAGCCGCATCCGAAATGCATCGCCGGTGGTCTTGACGGATTCGCGGACGAACCCAAAGGGATCGCGAACGAAACCGGCGGTGTTGCCGAGCACCGGCAGCCCTGACGGCGTCGGAGGGTGCGGATTCGTCCCTGACACGTATCAAATCGACACGTGGTCGGTGACAAGTATGTCGGTTCGCTCGGATGTGACATTCGTCTACCCCAGCTGTCTGCCGGTTTTCTCGTTCCTCGTTTGAGAACATGCTCACGAACCGAAAGGAACACTTCCCAGCCTTCGCCCGAGTTGATCGTATGCTCTCGTCCATTGCTGTAACCTACTCGGCGGTGTTCGCCCCTGAGTTGTTTGTCCTCGTCTGTGGGCTACTCATTGTCGTGTACGAGTGGCGTCTCTCTACTCGGCGGCTGCTGGTCGGGCTCGGAAAGCGTATCGGGGCCCTCGGGATCGGTTGGGCACTCGCGTTCGTTGTCTATCAGGGACTTCCTCAGCTCTTTGCGAGCACACCCAGCTGGATACTGGATGCGACTGGAAGCCTCGGCCTTGGTATCGGGCTACTTGCGATCTGGGGGTTTTGGCGAACCGCGTCGTGGGGGACGTACGTCCCCGAATTCGCGGGAGTGCTCGTCGCTGTGACCATCCCACATCTGTTAATCACGCCGTTTTGGGACATCTCGAGTCACGTCCTGTACGCGGTCGTTCCTGCCGGGTATCTCGGGCTTGTCGACCGGCGATTCTTCCCGCTGGTCGTTATCGCTCTCGGAATGGTTGCTGCTCGGCCACTCGCCGGCGCACACACGTGGCTGGAGTCGGTCGGTGGACTCGTGCTGGGGGTGCTGTTCGTTGGAATGTTCTTCCGTGAGCGGATCGCCTAGAGAACCAGCGCTGCCAGCGCGTTTTCGCCGCCTACCGGTCCGTGTCGGCCCGTGCCCCATTGTTCGTCGAAATATGGAGCGTCGAGCGCACTCGACTGCGCACCGTGACCCATCGTGCCCACGTCCGTGGGCGCCGGCTCGCGAGGGTCGACGCGATCGACGCGCTCCCGACCAAGAGGAATCCGGCGAAGATCACGGCAAACCCGAGCACGGTGAGAGGCGAGATGGTCTCGTTGAGTAGGAACCACCCGCCAAGCGCCGAGACGACTGGCGTGAAGTAGAATAACAGATTGGCTCGCGTCGCGCCAGCGGCGTCGATCAGCGCGAAGTACGTGAGATACGCGACCGCCCCGGATCCGATCCCGAGGAACGCAAGCGCGAGTAGTGCCGCGGGCGGGATCGGCCCCACAGCCGACGGTTCGCCGGCCACGAAGCTGAGGAAATGGGTGACGACCGCGGCTATCGGTACTCCCCACACTGTTCGCGCGGTGCTCGACATCGTGGGGTCAGCCCACCGGATCGTGACGGCGCCGAGTGCACTCAGGACCGCGGCGGCGAAGATGATCGACAGGCCGGCGCTCCCGGCGAGCGTGCTGGGGTCCGGGTTTGCGACCAGCGCGACCCCGACAAGTCCGGCGAACATACCGACGACTCCGCGTCGGGTGAGCCGTTCGTCCGACAGGGCGAGGGCGGCGAAGACCATCGTCAAGATGGGGTTGAGGCTCATCACGATCGCGGCGACGCCGCTCGTTGTGTACTGTTGCCCAACGAAGATCGACGCGTTCGTCAGGCCAATCACGAGGACGCCGGTCGACAAGATGGCGACCACGTCGCCGAGAGATCGTGGCCGGAGGTCGGCAAACGACAGTCGATGCGCAGCGTACCCAACCAGCACGAGCGCACCGATGTCGAACCGTAGGGCGACGAAGATCAACGGTGGGAGGTGTGCAAGCCCGAACTTCGCGGCGACGAACGTGCCGCCGAACAGCACCGCTGAGACGAGGAACAGCCCGATGGTTCGCCGGGCACTCATCGCGTACCACCGCCGTCTCGTTGCGTTTCAGCTTCGTCCACACGTGTATTCGTGGACGGACACACCTAAAGAATCTGATAAAAAATTGCACGGCTCCCTCAGATACCCTACCGTGTCGGGTCGACACATCGTGCAACGATTGCAGACCGTGACGAAGAGCGTATGTCACGACACCGAGTTCGGTACGGTATGGACGACGCGCTGTCGGAAGTCGAGTTCCTCGCTCGCTCGGCAAACCGCGTGACTGTGTTGCAGCAACTGGCACGCGGCCGACACACCCGTGGAGAACTCGGTGACATAACCAACGCCTCCCAGGCGACGCTCGGTCGGATCCTCGACGACTTCCTCGATCGGTCGTGGATCCGACACGACGACGGCGAGTATATCGCGACGGCGACGGGCCGGTTGGTCGCCGACAGTATGACCGACCTCCTCAGCAGCCTCGAAACGGAGGCGAAGCTCCGGGAGATCATCGACTACCTGCCGACGCACGCGATGGACTTCGATCTTGAGCATCTCGCCGACGCGACGATCACGGTCCCGACCGAGATGCGGCCAAGCGCCCCGCTCAAGGAGGTGCTTGCAGTGATGGAGGATGCTGCACACCTACGTGTGTTTTCGCACGCGTTCAACGACCAGAGTATCGATATCGTCGAGCGGCGTGTACAGGCTGGCGAACAGACGTTCGAAGGCGTCTTTGCTGAGTCCGCGATCGCTGCGATCGCCAAGACGGAAGCGCTGTGGAAACGGTTCAAGTCGCTGGCCGCCTCGCCGGATGCCAGCGTTCGCGTTCGGACTGATGGGGTCCCGTTGGCGGCGACGATCGCTGATGGGACGGTCGTTTTTCTTCTCCGTGACGGTCGGGGTCTCGTGCAGGCGTCTCTCGCGAGCACCGACGAGCGCGTCCTCGAGTGGGCCGTCGAAACGCACGATCACTACTGGCGAACGGCGGTGCCGTTCGACCCCGACCGCTATGAGACCGCCGGAAGCGATGACACCTGACGACGTCGACGTACTGGCAATGCCGCAGACACTACAGACCGGCCACGAGGTCGACCTTTCCCGCGTCAAGGGCGCGCGGGAGGCTGAGCCGGTTACCTGATATCCTGACAGGACTCGAGCACGCCTACAGGGTCACTCCTCCGCGTTTTCTTCGGAATCGTCTTCGGGTGGATGGATCCGAACCGTCGCGATCCTGGTGCCGTCGACGTCGGTCACCTCGACGACTCGCCCGGCCAGTTCGACTCGGTCGCCGACCTCAGGGGCGCGGTCAAGGCGGCTGAGAACGAGCCCACCGATTGTATCGACCACCTCGTGCTCGAAAGTGACGTCAAGCGCGTCGTTGACTGCCGAGAGCGAGACGCCGCCGTCGAGATCGAACCCGCCGTCGTCACGCCGACCAATCGAGGGTTCGCGCTCGTCGATGTCGAACTCGTCGCGGAGGTCCCCGACGAGCGCTTCTACGACGTCCTCCACCGTCGCGATGCCTTCGAGTGACCCCCACTCGTCAATGACCGCGGCGATCTGCTGGCGCTCGTCCCTGAACTGGATCAGGAGGTCGTTACTCGCGATCGTCTCGGGAACAACGAGGATTTCGCGGGCGATGTCGCCGGCCGTCATCGCCGCGTTCGGGTCTTCACTGGCACGAAGTACGTCCTTTACGTCGATGAACCCGGCGACCTGCGTCGGGTCGTCGGTTTCGACGACTGGATAGCGGGTGTGGCCCGCCTCGAAGATGACATCGCGGACGGCGGGAATGCTTGCGTCGGCCGAGACGCTCACGACGTCGGGGAGCGGGACCATCACCTCGCGGACGGTTGTGTCGTCGAGCTCGAACACGCGCTCGATCATCGCCACCTCCGCGACGTCGACGTCTCCTTCCTCACTAGAGCGGGCGAGGACCCGGCGGATCTCCCGCTCACCGAGCGTCTCGTCCGACTCGGAAGCCGGCGGCACGCCGAGCAGTTGCGTGAACGCGTTCGCCGCCCCGTTAAAGATGATTATGCCGGGGTAGAAGAGGAGATAGAAGATCTTCATCGGAGGAGCGAGGTACAGCGAGAGCCGCTCCGTCTGAGCGATTGCGAAGGTCTTCGGTGCGAGCTCGCCGAAGACCACGTGGAGGAACGTGATGACCGAGAACCCGATGGCGACAGCGACAAGATGGATCAGAGCTTCGGGAAGCACCGACGCTAATACCGGCTCAAGCAGCGACGCGATGGCGGGTTCGCCCGCCCACCCGAGGCCGAGCGAGGCAATCGTGATACCTAGCTGCGTCACCGCGAGGTAGTTGTCGAGGTCAGCCATCACATCCTGTAACGCCGTCGAGCCGGCTCGTCCGTCGGCAGCGAGCTGTTCGACTGACGTCGCCCTGACTCGGACGAACGCGAACTCGGCGGCGACAAAAAATCCGTTTAGAACTACGAGGAACAACGCGACGAGGAGCCGTGCGATCGAGAGGCCGATGTCTACCATCGGCTTCGATAGTGGTGGGGATCGTTCAGGTGTGAGAAATCCATACGGACTCGTCTGTCCGGTCACATAAAAATCGGTCTCCGTCCTCGGGTGGGTCGAAGAGTGAGTCTGCGAGGCGTCTCACCACGGTTCGAACACTCAGAATCGTCGGAAGATGACCGACACCGATAGTGGGCCTGTTGGATTACGCGTCACAGAGACTCCGATGACTTTCACTAATACGAGAGACTCTCTCGCCCGTCAGCTCGTGACTGTCATTCAGGCGTCTGGTGGACGTACGACCACACCTGTGAATGGGGGAAATCGCCAGCGGTAGCTGTCCACAACTTCCAAAGCTGATTCTTCAACGACGTCCGTTGGGTCGTCATAGAGCCGACAGCCGACCCGCTCGTACTCTTCTTTGACACTTTGCTCTTGCAACGTACCGAACGGCTCGACCTGCCACTTGTGATGCTCGAGAAGTCAGATCTCTCCGCCGGGCTTACACACTCGACCCATCTCGTCCAGTGCTGCAATCGGAGCCGGAAACGTGCAGGTCGAGAGCGAGGAGACAACCTAATCGAACGATTCGAGCGACGAAATCGAAGCGACGGGCGACGACACAGTGCTCATCTCTGGTTCCACCGGCGACAACTCCGGAGACGCGTACGAGATCACCGGTACAGTTGAGGAGGCTCGCGTGAGCGGCGTGAGTTCCGGCTTCGAGATCGCAGTTGACGGTAATCCGGTCGATGTCGAGACGCCGACTGGGGACGATTCAAGCGACGGCGAGTCGGAGACGTCTGATTCGACGACCGGTCTCGTCGGCGATGACTCCGTGCTGGAGATATTGGCGACGTCCGAGTCGCAAATAGCCTACGAGATCGTCGTTGAGGGCAGTGCCTCGAAGAGCGAGACGAACTCTGTAGCGGCCGACTCGAGCGATGAGGTCGAGACCGATGGTGAGTTGACAGTCATCACGGGGACGACTGGGGTCAACTCCGGTAATGCCTTCGAGATCACTGGCACGATCAGATCCATCGAGATCGAAGGCACCGAAGCGAAGGTTGTATTCGACGATGAGGAGGTCACAGATCAGGTGATGTGATCGACCCACCTCTAGCGTTCTGGAGGACCTGCCGCCTCATTCCGTTCAGATCTTCGGGTGTCGATTCGAGCGAATCTGTGTTTATACCCTGTCAGTGTGGTCGAATCGCTGGGGTCTATCGTCTGTGACCCCACGCTAAACTGAGTTGTTGGTTGACGAAACAAATTGAGCCTGTCTTTCCGACTATCGAACGGGGTGAAACCGAGCGCAGCTTCTGGCAAATGGTTTTAATTAGCTGAAAGTAGTCCGCTGCTCTGAGTATACCTCTTCAAGAAAGTCCCACAGAAGACCTGCGAACTCATCGGTATTGTTCATCGGGGCTCTGTGTCCGCCGGCATACCACGCCAGTTGTGCATCAGCCCGTGCTGCCAGCGTCTCGGCGTGATTCTCGAGTGACTCTTCCTTCCCGTGAGCGATCATAACCGGGCCGTCGTACGCCTCGGCGTGCGGCCACGTCCGCTGGAGGACGTTCGCACGGAATGCCGTCGCGTTTCCGTGCAACACTCCATATGTGTCCTCGGATTCAGGCGGCTTCTGTCGCGGGTCGTCACTCTCACCCAAGCGGTCAGCAACCCACCCGCTCAACCGATCCGAGTGTGAAACCGCCTTCAGAACGGATATAAACGGGAGATAGGCTGCAGTCACGGCCAGCATCTTCGGCTTTCGCCAGTTGTAGTCCGCTCCGGCGAGCAGCATCCCGTCCACCAGATCAGGGTACGTTGCCGCGACGCGTACGGCGACGTACCCTCCTTGCGAGTGTCCGGCAACGACTGCCGGCCCGCTATCTTCCAGTATGTTGCCGACGTCTTCGACTGCACGCTCATAGCTGAACTCCTCAAGCGGGTGGATTCCGTGAGCGGGGAGATCGACTGTGACAACGTGATACTCCTCGCATAATCTCTCGGCGTGTGGTGTCCAACTATGCCGGGACCCTCCAGCCGGATGTAACAGCAAGATCGTCGGAGACTCGGCGTCGCCCCACGTCTTCACATAATCCAGCATATCTAGTGTCGAATTGCTGGCTGGAAAAGTCCTGTCGTAGTGTGCTTCCGCTTCTCATTGGGTTCGAGAACCAATTGCAATCAGAGGCTGAGAGCATATTCCCTAAAGTGGATCTGTAATCCTCAGCGTCACGCTCGCTTCCCAACCTCACTTGTTAGGTTCGTAGTCAGCGGTCTATTTTTTGTAGACTTCACCACCAGCCATCGTGAAACACACATTTCCGTCAACGATAGCCGAGCGCCTACCCGCTATCTCGCGAATAGATCGGACTGACCGCCCAGCTATTCATATACGCCGAAATGCGCGTGAACCGTACCCACGCGCGTCGATTGCCAATGCCGTTGGCGAAAAGTGGTTGCTCGAGACTTACAGACGTGAAATCGCAACGAGCGCGGGAACTGCATCTAAACTGTACTGAGAATCCGAATTTCCTTGTTCCAGCAGGGTTTGTTCAAACAGTTGCCGCCGGAAAATCGCCGTCCGGTACTCAAGGTGGGTCCCGACAGACGGCCCATACTCAAAGGCATCATCGGCGGATGAGATCGTTATCATATGGTCGATCGGAGCGAGATCTTCATCGAGATAACTGAATGTGAACGTATCAGATCCATCTGACTTCGTGTAAGCTGCGACAAGGCGTGCTTCTTGAAGGTACGATTCTGCGTTCTCTGCGTCCGGGTCTACCGTTACTCCAAACACGAGTTCGGCACGCTGGTCGCTCGATAATTCTAACTGTGAGATCGCAGTCCGTGCAAGTTCGACACTCCGATCAAACCGCTGGTACCAGGCGGATTGGTCCAGCTCGTTCAAAGCCGCGGTAACCATTTTTGCACGGCTCACAGGGACTTCGAATATCTCTACCCCTGCTGCTGGGACAACTATGTCATCTTCAACGGCACTGACCGGCAGTGTGTGGCCATAATGGAGGAGGTCCTCTGGTCTGGCAACAATCAGATTCCGGCGATCGCTAGCCAACTCAGCGGAACTGGATTGGGGATACTCTGCAGCGTCTAAATCTGGCTCAATACCGAATCGTGCATCGGAGAATGTTGGCTCGACTAAGAACTCGGTGTCAGTGAATGAGACTGCCCGCTTGAAGGTGCTATCTGAGAAGTCTGGACCCCCAGCGAATGAGGCATTGTCAAACCAAACCTGTTGGTTAAAAACACTATTTGTAAAGATACTCCGGGCGTCAAACAACGTCTTGCGGAAGTCTGCAGTACCGTTGACGGTCGCAGAAAACTGGAAGTGCTCAAATCGAGCCTGCCTTGCGTTGAGATCTCCCGCAATCGTTGAACCGGCAAGGAATGATTGGTGGGCGAATTCCGCATCTGAGAGCGTTAGATCGCTATTGAATGTTGAATCACGGAGATGGACGAACGCTTCACCCCGCGAACCACGGAATGTGACGTCGCTGGCGCAGGTGACGTGAGTGAACCAAAATTCATCACTGAATCTCGCTTCAGCGAACCTGACCGCGCCGTCTATTTCAGAGAGCGAAAAGGTGGTGTATCCTCCGAATTCTGCATTTTCGAAGTCGACGAGTGTCCCTGTACTGCGGAGGTCCTCGAAGTCACACTCCCCTTCAAATGATGCGTCTTTCGCGATGAGATCGCCGTGCAATACGCTGTGAGAAAACCGCGTTTCACCGTCAACTGACGCGCCAGTCAAGATAACCGCTGAGCGAACAGTTGCAGCATTCATTCGCAAGTCGCCACCAACAGACACTCGAGTGAACTCTGCTGTGCCTGCGATGGAGGTCGCTGCGAAGTCTGCAAGAAGTCGCCATTCTGCATCGGCGAATGAGAGATCTCCATTGAATGTCGATCGTGCAAACCGAGTGTTCGCATTGAATGATGCCTCCCGAAAAATTGCAGGCCCATTGACAGTCAGTCCACGTGCATCAACAAAGCCTGCATTGAGTCCATTGGCTGCGATGCCGCCATCAATGTCTGTGTCGTGAAACGTGAGTTGTCCGCCAATATCTGCACCGGCTAGACTGACTGGCTCGGTGAAGGTTGCTCCCGCGAGATTCAGATCACCTGTGATAGCAGCGTTCCCCAACAACAGTGGAACTGTTACAGTTGCTTGTTCAAGCGACAGTGACCCATCAATTGTGACCCCCCGAAGATCGATCGGTGACCCGTCGGGTGTTGTCAATTCCTCATCTGCCAACGTCAGATCGGTAATCCGACCGCCAGCAAACACGCCATCACGGTCGTCAGCGCGAACGCCCGCCTGGAACGCCGAACTAATTGCAGTCGGAGGAAAATCGCGGTCACTGCTGTGGAATATGCATCGACCGTCTGTACTACTGCTGGCTGGGTGCGGGCACGACGTCTCTGTAGGCTCTGGCAGTGGGACAGCATCTGCAGGAGCTGTGTGACTGAGCGTCTCGTACGTGTATGAGCAAGTCTTGGTGGGAGCCATTATCTGAAAGCAGGTGGATGTATTCAGAGTGGAGACGGCTTCTAGAACTCAATCCGTAGTGCAGTGAGCTCGTTCCACGCTCCAGACCCATAGCGCTGATATGCGACCTGTTCCGTGTGGTCTGCTTTGAACTCGTAACCTGGCTCAGATTGTTGCGGACCTTGAATTGGAACTAGTGTCTTCTCTTCGCGAACCGAGACCGGCCCACTAACTGTGACTGGCTTTTCAGTCCATTCGTGGCTCTTTGAACTGTACCAGCAGGTTTGTCCCGGAGTGAGCGAGCGTACACCTCGATACAATGAGAATGCGTCGCGGTCACTGGTTGTGCTCTTATTTTGTGACATAAACCATATCGATAAGGATGGTATATAATTTCTTGGTCGATCCATTAGTGGAAATCTCTCGTCGAGCCACCGTCAGCCACTGGTCCAAGGCTTGGAGTTGGGACTGCAGTCGGTGCGTTCGCAGGAGCTGGTGCACGTTTGTGATTGCTTCACCGCGACTCAGAGTCGTAGGTCTAGTGTTGTAGTCGGTCGACTCAATTGTACAAATTGGTAGATACAGAGCGCGTATTAGTTGCTACTCAATTCTTGTTGTCGGGGTTGAACCAGTAATAGAAAACCGCCATTGAAACTCCCATAGCGATTGTTTCAACAAGTAGCGATTCACGAAGGATCATACCGACGAGGAGCATAGTAACAGCAGATAGGACACCAGCGATACCAGCATATCTGGCGCGAGAGAGATCGCGTGCCCACTCGTCGAGGCGATCATATAATTGACTCATTCGAGGCGTTACACATCTTGTGAGAGTATACTCAAAAACACTTCCTGAGAGTACGCACGCAGCACAGACCTACCGGACAAACCACCCGCTCACTGATGAAACGAAAGGCAATGTACTGCTGAACACGTTTTTCTGTATCTCACACGCCGAGTCTGCCAGGTGTTCGGACATCTTTGCGCGAGGGCATTTTCTCCTCAAAAAGATAGAACTCTTGGTTGACGCCCTCGGCATCGTCTCGAGCCTTGCTGGCGGACAAGTAGCCTCCCAATCAAAACTACCAATCGGACACCGATATGTAATCGCTCGATGTCAACCACCACAGAGCGATGTGTCCAACGAGATACAATTGTCATTAAATCTACTAGTCGAGTTGTTTAATTACTTCGAGCCGAAATATGAATTGCTGTCAAGTGAATGGGGAGATAATGACAGCACACACGCCCGGAATGGGAGTCCTGTCAGAGGCACCGGGCGTACACCAAATTCTCAGAAACACCCGTTCGTGAAGACCTCGACAGGTTGCCAGAGCCCAGCAGTGTGGTTAGTGGAGCGTATGTCGATATACCAGCTCTATTCACACACCGAAGAGGGGACAGGCATCAGAGAGGGAGTCCTGTCAGAGGCACTCGATGCCTGCCCCATTTTGTGTCATATCTTCGAATCATAAAATAAGTTGGTTCATTTGTCAGGAGTAGTGCATCCGTCCTGACAGCGATTACATATTAATTTTCGTCATCACTGATCTTAGCATCACAGTGCAATATGTAGTGTCAAGCCATACCATTATGCTAATCGAATAAGTTCGGGAGGTTGTGGTCACTACGGGACGGCATTCACTCGGGTCCACGGCCGAACAGGAGTCTTGTCAGAGGCACCGGGCGTGGATCCGTGGACTACGTTGAGAGATCATATGCAAAAGAGTAGTGAAACGCGAGCCGCCCCAGTTGGGTTGAATTCTCCCTCTGATCAAGAGCGAAATCGCTAACCACTGCAAAAGCACCACCTGCAGGGGGTTCGATGCACATATGCAGTACCTTTGCCGCCCTTCAGCCTCCATTGATAGGCGACTCATCCGTCGACGGCACGGCCGTGCTGGCTCACGATGTTGAGGCCCTCACATAGGTATTTCTGGGGTGGGATTGAGCCCACTCGTATGGATGACCCAATCGAGCGGATTGCAAACGCCTCAGTGACGTACGAAGGTGCCCGTGGGAACGAATACGACCTCACCGGGGTGGCGGTGGAGGTCTATGCGGGGTGGGTGAAAATTACTGGTGGCGACGGCTCGAACTGGATTCCCCGGTCACGAATTTTCCAGGTTCGGACAGGGTCTAACAACAGTCGTTGACATCTTTGCCGTCTGGGGGACGGTCTTAGCTTTGAGACTTCGATGAACGGAATTGAGACCGAACCAGTGAATGAGCAAATCAAGATCGCCCGCAGCAACGATGAAAATCGCAGAGAAGATAGTGGATTCACTGGCTCTGTTGACGTGAAAGAGCGAGTAGTGCCCCGCTCCACGCATACACCAGCTCGGCGTCGGCGACCACAGATCCGACAGTTCGGTCGGTCTCGAGACTCCACTGGAGCTGACCATCGCGACTGAATGCGTATACGTGGTTGTCGTTCGACCCCGCGTAGACACCTCCATCGGCCAAGCTCGGTTCGTACACCGTGCTGTTCTCGTCGGTGAACGTCCACCGTTCTGCGCCGTCGTCCGTCGCGAGGGCAATCAACCGACCACCGTCGGTGCCGTTACAGCCTAAGAGGCTTTGTTGAAATCCTCAATTGCTGATAGTTTGTTGAGGCCGTGCTGAATACAGTGCGCAAGTCAGTCACTCCACGACTCAGTCCATAGGATGACGAATCAGTTGTCCGTGTTCGACCTTCATACACCGGTCTTGGACGACTTCAATTCCGCTTGCTTCTGCTTTTTGAACCGCCTCGTCGTTTCGGATTCCGGGTTGTATCCAGATTGCCTTCACGTCGTCTCGGTCGAGTGCCTGTTCAACAATTCTAGGAACCTCATCGCTCGGTCGAAAAATCTCGACAATGTCAATCGGTTCAATAACGTCGGCCAGGGAGTCGTACGCTTGGATGCCGAATATCTCGTCGGCGGTTGGGTTGACCGGACGAAGTTCATATCCGTGGCGCTGAAGATATGCTGGCACGATGTGCGCTGGTTTCTCGTAGGATGTCGACGCCCCGACTACGGCGACGCGATTGTATCCAAGAATCCGACGGAGCCCGTCGGCGTCTTCGATGGGAATGCACCCGTTAGCAAGAGACAGAAAATCAGTGTTCCGCCGGAAACCCTGCCCCGTTGTTCAACTAACTGCGCTACGACCGGCCTATCCTCACTCCACATTGGCGGCTCTGATATTCTAGCCTCCATCTTCCAATTGTGCGGCGTCGAAAACACTTACCGACACCCCACTGATGAATGCGGTATGAAGACTGTCTTTCACCTCGCAGATGGAGACGACGACATTCAGGACGCAACGATTCGGTATGCTGGAGGAATCTTCGACGACGACTCCGTGGAGATCGATGCCGTTGCAGTCGTGGCAAACGCCGCTGGTATCGACCTCGTTCGAGCGAACTCCACGTACGCCGAGGATATCGCCGAGCTGTCCAAAGGCGACGTTCAGTTCATCGCGTGCGAAAAATCGATGCAGGCAGCAGGATTAACAATCGACGATATTCACGACGCAGCTGAGACTGCCCCAACGTCAGTCGGTGTGCTGACCAGACTACAAGACGAGGGGTATCGCTACATCAAGGTCCCGTGAGTGACTGGCTCCAGAGAATCGCAACGCAGTGACACGGATGTTACCTAGTTCGACCGGTGTCTCCACTACCTTTACTTCCCTCTCTTGTAAAAAATAGACAATGCTGTACGACCACGTCGCTACTCTCGACCTCCAGATTGAGGACTATAGTCTCGAACAACTCGAACGAGACACGTCTAGTGGTTTCACCCGAGCAACGACTATCGTCTCGTTACACGGCGATGGGAGTACTGGACGTGGCGAGGACGTCACATACGACAACGAGGCACACGACATACTTCACGACGCCGAAACGGAATTTCCCATCACGGGCGAATACACTCTCGGCGAGTTCTCGGACCAACTCTCTGAGATTGAGTTCTTCTTTGGTGACGAACCGGGACAGTCAATTTTCCACAATTATCGGCAGTGGGCATTCGAGAGCGCTGCGTTGGATCTTGCACTCAAACAGGCCGATACGAACCTCGCCGAGCAACTAGGGCGTACGTACGAGCCGGTCCGGTTCGTTGTGAGCACGCGTTTGGAAGAGCCACCAACTGGGGATCGAATCATCGATTGGCTCAACCGGAACCCTGAGTTGGAGTTCAAACTCGATCCAACGTCTGAGTGGAGCCAAGCGGTCATCGAACGCCTTGCGGCGACCGATGCAGTTCAGACGCTCGACCTGAAGGGCCAGTACCATGGGACGACGGTCGACCAACCAGCTGATCCGAAGCTGTACAAACAGGTCATTGAAGGCTTCCCTGAGGCGCTCATCGAGGATCCAGAACTGAACGAACAGACACAACCACTGTTCGAAGGAGAGGAGGCCCGTGTGACATGGGATTACCCGATTCGTGGGGTTGAGACGGTGAAGGACCTACCGTGGGAACCTGAGTGGCTCAACATCAAACCGTCGCGGTTCGGGTCAGTGCAGTCGCTCTTCGACACGGTTGACTACTGTTGCGAACGCGAGATACAGATGTTCGGTGGTGGCCAGTTCGAACTAGACGTCGGTCGCCAACACATCCACGCGATCGCGTCGCTGTTCTATCCGAACGCACCGAACGACGTGGCTCCGAAGGCGTATAACGACCCAGAGCCGAGCACTGATCTCCCGTCGAGTCCACTCACACCACCGACTGCCCCTCGAGGGTTCTCCTGGGAATAGGAACAGACTGCAAAGGATTCGACCAGTTGAGCCGTTGCTCTTCAACGCAGAAACCTCGGTTACCAGTGCGTCGAGAGGACATACCGACCACTGTCGTGACTACTCACAACAGAATTTCTGCTGCATACACCCTCTGTATCTTGCACGTTGGTTCTATCAGTTCCAGAGGATTTCAACAGAGCCACTCTTCGATACCACTCACTCGTGACCGACTTGCGCCCTGTATCTTGCACGGAGATCCTGTCAATAATTGAGTATTTCAACAGAGCCGCCTAAGAATACACGTTCGTCGCCGACGACCGGTCGCGTCCCACGTTTCACGGTGGCTGGCGTCTCGACACGCCACCGGACGGTACCGTCGACACGATTCCGCGCGAGCAGCTCTCCCATCCGTCCAGGGTCTGGAGCCGTCGCCACGTAAACTGTGTCACCATCGATGGTTGGACTGCGCGTCTCCACCCCTGTGCGATGCTGCCAGCGCTGCTCGCCGTCGGTGCTGAATGCGGTGACAATGCCGTCAACCCGATTGGTGAGGACGACCGTTCCCCCCGCGACCGCCGGTCGAGTCAGCCGCTCCCCACCGGTGGGGACACGCCAGTCGACCGCACCGGAGGCGGCGTCGACGGCGAGCAGGTCGTCACCGTTCGCGTACACCCGGTCGGGGCCGACGGCGACGCCGCCCCGGAGTGACGCCTCGACGAACCACTCCCGGTCGCCGTCCGACCGGCGCAGTGCCCGCACTCCGTCACACCCCGCCACGTACACGCGTTCGCCGTCGGCGGCGAGTTCCGTCGAGAGACACAAGCTACCGTCGCGCTCGGCGTCCGCAGCGAACTCCTCGGCGTCCCACCCAACCGTCCACTGCGTCTCCCCATCCGCCGGCGAGAGCGCGTGTAATCGCAGCCGATCCATCGCGTACAGCATCCCGCCGGCAAGATAGGGCCGACCACCAATCCGTCGTCGCCAGCGAACCCGTTCCGACGACGGGCCGAGCTGGCCAACACAGCCCGTACCGGCCCCAGCGAGGAGCGTGCTCACAGACCCGAGGACGCTACGCCGAGAGACCATACCCACCGTAGCTGTCCGTCGGTTGAAATAGCGTTCGTCATATCGCTCGGCTGGGGCGCTGAAGCTTCGCGCTAATCAAAGCTGGCACCCTTACTCAGCAGAGATCCCTGCAGAGTCGCTCTGAACTGGTATGTTGTGACCACCGCCTATCCGATTTTATTCACTGACATTTATCAAAACTGCTAAACAACGCTATGTGAACGAGAGGATTTCAGCAGAACCGATTCAGTCTACGAATTCAACGACGTCCGCGAACCCGACATTCTCTCGCACCGTATTCAACTCGATTCGGACCTTGTCGCCTTGCGACGCCTCCGGCACGATCACAACGTAGCCACGGTCAACCTTTGCAATCCCATCACCTTCCTCACCGGTCGATTCGATAACTACTACTCGTTGATCACCTGCTTCGACAGGTGGGCCGTTGTATATCTCTCTTGCTTGTTCCCTGTTGGCTGCAGGGCGTTGTGGAGAACTCTCGGGTGTTTCAGTATGTTCTGAGTCCTCTTGCTCGATTTGTGAGAGTACTGCTATTCGGTGAACAGCTCCTTCCCTCACACCCCCGTGTTCGATTTCTCGCTTCGGAACCTCTACTACATACTTGTCCCCGCGCGTTTCGATTTCTCCCGAGTACACTGTGAGAAGTTCATCAAAAATCTTCATTGAATTGTTTCGGTATATACCTATGTCATTATTATTCTTTCGGAAAACCGGATACGTGGTGGTTGTGAGAGAGAAATTGACGCTTGGGGAGGAACTCATTCTTATGAGGTCCACCTTAGTGGATATCCTGTAGTAGCTGGCTCTTCCAGCAGCATCGCGTTTCACTCAGTGATATTTGGAGGCGTCCATTTACATTCGATTGTGGCGCTGTGAGAGTATGGAGCGTACGATATTATGCGTTGACGAGCGTTCGCGGCTGGACGCTGTCACAGACGCGATCGCTGCCGAGGACACTCTCACACCTGAAGGAGTGACCACAGTCGAGGAAGCAGCAGAACGAATTGCTGATGGAGATGTCGCTGGCGTCGTGACGGGATATGACCTGCCAGACGGTTCGGGGATGGAAATCATCGAAACACTCCGCCAGGAAGCACCGCAGACCCCCAGTATCCTGTTTACAGATGTCCCGCCAACTGAGATTGATACTGCAAGGTTCAACGAGGTTATTGTCGAGTACCTCAGCCGTGACCTGCCGAATGCTCACGACCGGCTTGGCCTCGTCGTAGAGGACGTCCTCAATCACGCAGTCCAGGTGGGGTTCCTCACCCCCGAAGACGAGCACGAGCGCCTCACGGCGCTTGATGAGTACGACGTGGAGACGCTCCCAATCGAAAGCAGCTTCGACCGTCTTACCGACCTCATTGCAAGTCACTTCGACGCGGCTATCGCGTTTATCGGACTGATCGAACAAGAAGAGGAGAACTTCCTCGCGTGCCACGGGGCTGACCTCGATACGATGACTCGCGAGGAGACGATGTGTACTCACTCGATGTTGCAGGAGGACGTGATGGTTGTCCAAGACGTCCGCGAGGACAAGCGCTTCTCTGAGAACGGCGCGCTCGAGGCGATGGGGATTCGCTCGTATGCTGGAGCGAATATGACCACGCCCGACGGCCACGTTATCGGACAGGTCTGTCTGATCGATTTCGAGGTGCGTGATTACGATGCAGGTGAGCGAGCAGAGCTGCAAGACTTCGCCGAGACGGCAATGGAAATCTTAGAACTCCGGAGGCAGGTTCGTGATAGTGAATCAGATGAACCTGTAGAAGAGAGCAGTGAGGTGGCCGCATGAGTCTCTCTGCAAGCGACCAATTCGTCGTCGGCGACCTGCCGGTAGACGGACTTGACTCTGGCTCGAGTATCCTGCTCACGGGCGATGACTCACGAGCGCTTGAGAAAGCGTTCTATCAGTTGGTGGCACCTGGTGACGACGAGCAGGCTGCTGTTCTCGCGACCGACACACAGGGCCGGACAGTCAAGCGCAAACTGGATCGCGTTGAACGTGGTGCTGGCGATCGTACCTCGGTGTTGGCTGGAACCGGTCGCGAATCTGATGGCGTGCAGTCCATTGATGACTTGGGCGAACTCAGTGGTCTCGGGATGACGTTCTCATCGCTGGTCACAGAAGCGCAGCTAGGGAGTGGTCGCTTTCGCTCGGGCATCCTGCTGTGCTCGTCTATTTGTTCGGCCGCTGATGACATTCGCTCAGTGTACCGGATGCTGAACTCAAATTTCCTTCCCGACCTTCGTCGCGGTGACGGCGTCGGCGTCTGCGCCCTCGATACGAGTGCGGACCTTGGCACGGCAAGCTCCTCTATCGTGAAGGGAATGAGCACTTCCTTCGGTGCGCACATCGAGGTCAGTACGAGTGGCCGCGAGGTTGTCCTCGACCTGTCTGAAGTTGGTGGGCCTGCTGACGCTACACTGTAGGCGGCGTTCTTGCTCAGGTGCGTAAGCGTGGGTGTCGTCGACTGCTAACTTCCATCCCGATTTCCAAACCCAAAACGGGGGGGTTGTGGAAGAAGAAGAACTGATTCTTGAGGCTCTGTTGAAGTACTTCTGCGTTGACATTGAGAAGAGCTCCTCTTCCCACCAGTTTTGGTCGATCCTGTTAGGAACTAGCCTCTCAGCAAATCGCAAGACGTGAAGAGGGATTCAACAAAGCCGTAGATTTCAATCACTCGAAGCGGCCCCTTCCATCAAAGCACTTTTAGTCAGTTATCCTACTTAATGGATAGAATGCCAACCACTCTGGATCCGCAGTGGACGGACCGGTCCGATACAATGCGGGTCCTGGACCCACTGGGTGCAGAATCAACTGAATCTACCCTCCAATCGCGGATGTTCCATCCAGTACTTAGTATGGCAGTAACCCAGCGACTCCGGTATCTTTCGTTTTGGTGTTGGGTGACGGCCAACCTCGATGGTGAGCCACCGACTGACCGAGCACTCTACGAGAAGGTAGTCCTTCTCGGTAGTGACCCACACGATTGCTCAGAGGCGGGCCCGGGAACAAATGGGACATTGAATCCATCAGATGAACTGGCAGCAGCACTCGCTGATGATGATGTCTCGGCAGTCCCGATAGACGCCGAAACAATTTCCATTGGCAGTGAGGACACCGCTCGATTCAACTCATATTATTCGGGTGTCTTCTACAATCTCTTGCTGCTCGAAAATGACCGAACAGTCACTCCACTCGGGCAAGCGCTCGCTGACGCCTATGACGAGGCAGTAACCTTCGACTTCGAGCAGGTACAGGAGGCAGCCGAAACTGAATCACTCTCCAGGTCACTGATCGACGAGATTCGAACCTCCGGTTGCTTCTGCCAAATCTCCGAGCAGGAGCAAGCTGTCCTGCGGAAAGCGTACTGGTATCTTGTGTCACCGACAGTCGAGTACGATGAGCTCCAATTTATCGACGCACCCGGGCAGAGTGGGTTCGAGCTGCAGGAGTTCCTTCGTACGGATTCCAAACAGCTCGAAACTGCAAGTATCGAGGCCGAACTCCTCGGCGTCAGCGCTGCAGATATCGAGACAGGGAGTGAAGATCTCGAACAGTTCTTCGAAGAAGGTCGACACCGATTCGTCCGGAGTTCACTGACACTGTTGTTGGCCACCGGTGATTGGGTGGATCGGCGTCATACTGAAACGCCCCCATTCGACCAGCTTGCTGATGCACGTGAGGTCTGGCGACTGTTGGTGCACGCTGAATATGCGTCGTATGGCATTCAGGCGCTGTTTCTTGCGGTTCAAGCAGTCGTCCGAGAACTAGAACCTGTTGTGCCGTCACGGGTACTCTCGACTCTCTTCGAGCACGATTCATTCGACGCCGTCGCTGGTCGTGCGCTCAACGGACTCGACGTAACTGTCGACGCGGATGCTGACCGGTCAATATTGGAAGGAATTCGTGACGCCGTGTATTTCGGTGAGGCACCAGCCGGTGCGCTTACGACGACATTGTCGGAGCAACCAGGATCCACAGATCGGTCGTGGGACGATGTCAAAACCACACTCACCGATGCAGACGACCAGGCAAATCCCACCTCGCCGTTCAGTCTCACTGGCCACAGCGAGCGTGCCTACAAACACCGATTACAATCCGTGTTGTCGGACGCGTCTACAATCGCTGACTACCGAGAGGTTGCCGCACTCGCCGCTGTGTTGCTGGCACGGGTCGCCACAAGACAAAATCAATATTTCAACACAGAGCCGCTTGCACCATTCCTTGCGTGGTTCTCGACAGCCCATAGCCATCCTGGAGCCCAGACGTGTTGGGAGGTGAGCGATGATGGAACGATGATCGCACCGCTTGCAACGGACCGAACGGAGTGGGACGGCTCACACTTTGGGTACACGGCAGCTGCGTTCACCCGACGGTGGACGATGGCGGAATATTTTGACCGACTCTTCCGAAAAATCGGCGCCTCGAATGGTCGAAGCCCACAACTGCTTCATCTCGATACTGACGGGACACTCTCCTTTGATTACGCCGTCAACGACGGTAATCTGTACAGCTATGGGTCACCAAATGCGCCAACGATCAAGTGGGATCGACTCGGCGACATTGGGTTTGAGCTCGGACTATTCGAGACAAACAGCCTCAGTTCACTCTCATTGACTGACGATGGACGTGCGTTCGTCGACGACTTGCTGGAGGGATCCGTATGAGTCTGCTTGAATGGTTGGCGAGCGATGACCGCGTGATGGAGGGGGCAATACTGACGACATTCCCCTTCTCGCCCGGCTTCTTTGAGCGATCAGTCCTCCCAGCACTCCGCTCGAAGCGACGCAGTATCCGAACAGCTGTGTTGGTCGACGAAGGTCAGTATGAGGAGTCAATCACCTCTGATACACCAACAGAGACGCTTGGACAGGCGACTGGCAACGCAGTCGGGCAGGCGTATCACTTCAGTCCGATTCAGCCTCCGATCAACCGGACCTTCCATCCGAAAGTGCACCTGCTCACGGGTGAGAATCGTGTTCAGGTGATGCTCGGAAGTGGGAATTTGACCCACCCAGGGCTGACGACAAATCAGGAGATTGCGACACGGTTCACCCTGCCCGCTGAGCCGGATGACGATACGAGCGCGGAATCGACAACACGTGCGATGAAGGCAAGTCTCTACCAAGACCTCGATGACTTTCTGCACGAACTTCTGGCGAGTGAGTTCGGCCAGACGGTCGATTCAGCGACTCAACAGACGATCGACCATACCCTCGATGCTGGTGACTGGGTGTACGACATTGATACGGCCCAGGCGGCAGATTCTGCAGAGCCGACGCAGCTGTTCCATTCACTCACCCAGCCGATTCTGGAGCAGGCAATCACGACGATCGACGACCGCGGAGAACAGCTCCAGACTGTGGACATCATCGCTCCATTCTACGGTACCTCGATGCGGGTCCCTGAGTACTTCAGCACGCAAGGCATCGAGACGACACTCTGGTTACAGGCAGCGCAGACACAACTCGAATCGAACGCACTCGCCACGTGGTTACAGGGGGGTGGCACGGCTGCCCGCGAGTACGAGGGCAATCGGTATGTCCACGGCAAGCTGTTGGTGCTCCGCACTGAGACAGCCGCCTACTGTTTGAGTGGTAGCCCGAATGCCTCTCAAGCGGCTCTGCTCTCGGCCGCAGACTCTGGAGGCAACATTGAAACAGCACTCTTCCGTCGGAAGCCAACTCCCGATGGGTTCGACTATTTGCTCAACGCAGCACCGTTTGACACTGCTACGTCAACCAATGCGGAGGTATTTGAACCAGCCGACCTCGGGAGTTGGTTCGATAAAGAAGGAGCGAGCACCGTTGATGACCCCGACCCAACTGTGCGGCTCACTAACGCTAGCTATCATCGCTACGGCTCATTCGATGGTGGCAAGGTCAAACTCTATGGCCAGGTGGCCGCTGAGCTCAAATCAGTGCTTGACGACGGTAACGGAACGCTCCATATCGAGGCTCGTGAGGATACAGCAACTGACACCTACGGGCTCTCCGCACTGGATTTAGAATGGATACACGACGCTGAGGGGTCCGAAGCTGACGATCTTCATCGGTTCGAGTACACAAGTAGGTATGTTGAGCAGAAAGGACATAGCCCGTTCAAATCAGGTGGGGTGGCTCGCCTGAGCGTCGGAAACACGACGTCAAATCCACGATGGGTCCAAGTGTACACCCCTGACAGTGACGCGCCAACCTCAGAGGAAGTGACTGATTCAGGGACAACCGCAGTCCCTGAGCAAGTGTTTGGGTTATATCTCAGCGAGGGTGAGGATCGAGAAACGATCCACAATTCGCTTTCAGCACTGCTGCAGGCGTTGAAGTCGCGGTCTGCCCCCCAAGAGGCTGCGGAAGCTCGTGATTCAGAAGAATCAGATACAGGGGCTCGTGGCGGGCTCCGCCTGACGGATTGGAACACAGGGTCGACACAGGACCGACAAGACCTGCTGGCTACGTGTCTACAGAACTGGCAAACAGAATTGCGTACGTACGTCAAACAGACTTCGCAATCGGAGCCGTGTGCAGCGGCTGTCGGACATCGGCTTCGGGCGATTAATTCTGTGTCGCTACAGTTACTGATTCTCGATGCAGCGGTACCGGATGCAACGGTTCCGAAACAAGAGGTTGTGAACTGCCTGCACGACGTCTACACTGAACGCGCTAACGGCCGTATCAGTGGCCTACTCGAGCAGTACTTGTACAACCTGAAACGTGGAAAGCCTGCCTCAGAAGTCCCAGAAGAGATTTTTGAGACACTCCAATCTGAGCTGGTGTCGCATCTTGTGTTTGGCGCAATCGTGATGGACGCTCACCTCGCTGATGACACCGACCAGTACTACAAACAGTACGGTTGGGCGTTCGAGCAGCTGATCAACGAATGTTGTCCCGCTGAGCACCCGCCTGTGGAGTGGTTCAGTAAATCGGGGATGAACGAACTTGTAACGCGGATTACTGAGGATACCGCGTCGCTCAGAGACACACTTGAAAATAGCTCACGATTGCGACGACACGCGGACGCTCGATACCTTTCAGAGAGTCGGCTGCGAGATATGACCATAGAGTTGCTGACGCGCTCAGTGTTGTATGCTGGTCCAGAGGCGATCCGTGCACTGCGAAACGCCGGGCATTCGGATGGCAATCTCGAGCGCATCTTTGAGCAGCGGCTGGAATACCTTCCAGGTGACAAACGGCGACTCGTCGAGTCTGTACTCTAACTCAATTTGTCTCTGTTATAAGCATCGAAAGGTATGAGAAAATTCGTGCCGAATAGAGAGGCTGTATTCAGCAGCCCACTGCTCTTCGATACATCACTTTTGAGTTTGGCCGATAGGAAGGTGCTGCATATTTTCAGCACTGTCGACATCCTTTTCGGTGGCATTCACTTGAACCGGCATAGTGCCTAGCAAGTCAACTCGAGCGACGCTGGAGACAGTAACCACAACACATCTCGGCCGGATGAACGGCAATGATCGGCCCGAGTCGAATCACTTCGTCGAAGTTGTATTCGCAGACGCAGGCGCACCGGAACCTCTGGTGCAGTACCAGTGGGGGATGATGAATTTGGCTGGACTGTCGTCAGTGCAAAAGGCAGGAGCTGTCGATTTCATCGAAGCGCACGATCTGAAGCTCACCAGCGAGGGAGACAATTACGTGACTGTCGAGGGTGTCACGACAGCCGACTCAGAGCAGCTCACAGCGCTCTTAGAGGAGGCTCTTGAAGAGGTCTATGAGATCACACTCGGAGATGTCGACACCGTTCGAGAGCGGGAGTTGTAGTGCTGTAGCGACTGTTCTGTTGAAGCCTGCAGCAGCGTACCGCCACCGATGGGCGAGGGTGTCAACTACCCCACCCTACTTCGCTCACCCTGACGGGTTCGCTCGTTGAGGGTGGGGCTTGTCCGTGAACTCGGCCTCAAACCCTTCCGGGTGGCCGGTGAATCCGCCACTCGGTGTCACAGTTCCAGACTTCAGGGCAAGTTGGCTGTTGCCCGTCCGCCGAGACGACTGTTGGCCTCGACGGACGTACCGCATCCCGATGTTCTTCGCCGCGTTGTAGTCCGCGTTCGCTTCCGACTCGCACTTCACGCACCGGAAGTCGTTTCGAGTCGAGCGATTCTCGTCCGCCGTGAACCCACACTCGGCGCACCGCTGCGACGTGTACGCTGACCCGACCTGCTTCACCGCGATACCTTCCGCTTCGGCTTTGTACTCCACTTGTTCGTACAGCGTTCCGAACGCCCACTTGTGACCCCACGACGCACCTGTGCGGTCGCGGATGTCGGTCAAGTCCTCGAAGGCTATCACGTCGCACTCGTCCCGGAGTGCTTCGTCCACGATGGCGTTCGACGCTCGGTGGAGTACGTCACGGACGTAGCGAAGTTCCCGGCCACTCGACTGTTCGAGTGTACGGTGGGCACTTCGCGTGCCGGTCTGCTGGAGTCCAGCGCGTACCTTCTCGAACTCACGGAGATTGTGGGTCAACTCCCGCCCGCTGAAGAAGTAGGCAGTGCTGGTGACTGCGAGGTTTTCGATACCGAGGTCAACCCCGAGAACCGTTCCGTCCTCGGCGGTGTTCCGCTCGGTGTCGTTCTTGGGTCTGCGGAAGCCGATGTGCAAGAGGTAGTCGCCGTCACGGGCGGTGAGCGTGCTTTCTGTGACACTCCACTCGTTGGAGTCGAGGTACTGTCTCTGGTAGCCATCGTCGGCGTCGGGGAGGGCAAGATCGCACCGGACGCGACTCTCCGTGGTGGAGAGCGACACGGTATCGTCATCGAATAGCGTCATTGTCCGGGTGTCGTACTTCACCGTGGGTGCGGTGAAGGTGGGCTTGCTGACTTTCTTGCCTTTCGCCTTCCGTTCGATACAGCCGGTGATGGCTTGGGCTGCTTGGTGGGTGGCGAGAATCGCGTGCTGACTCCCGAGGTCGGTGTGTTCGCGCACGTCGTCGTAGGCGAGGGGCTGTACGTCGCTCTTGGCGTTACACTTGCCCCACGCCATATCCGTGGCGAGTTGGCAACCACGCTTCCACTCGGAAATGGTTTCTTCGAGCAACTTGCGTTGCTCATCATCTACCGAGAGGCGGGTGATTGCCGTCCGACGCACGTAGTCGCCTGGCACGTATTCAATGTGGAAGTATGGCAATTTATAGACCGGTGTTTGTGGCCAATACAAACGCGCTCCTCCCCTCCCTACTCGCTCCCTTCGCTACGCTTCAGTCGCTCCTTGAGGAAGGGGACTCCGCGCTAACGCTTCAGTTGAACAGCACGAGTATCGAATCACCTTGTCGTCCGTCGGGTGTCGCCGACGCGATTATTCAAGCGGTTCGAGTTTTGTTCAGAGTAACAAACAATTCTACTCCCGGTGGCGTTGTCAGCGGATTCAATCTACCACAAAAATAACTAGAGTCCCGAGTTACAGGAATTCGCTCACCTCATCGGGGGTTGCCACGTAATACTTCCCCGGGATCTGGTTGTCGTATTCCTCGACGAACGTCTCCAGTTCTTCCGCGTCGCCCTTGCCGTCGGGGACGACGAGAACGCGCCTGTACCCGCTGACGCTGAAGTTTTGCATCTGTAAGACCGCAGCTGCCGGCTCGTTCTGGAGCGAGTCAGCCGTCTCGACCTCGATAATGAGGCTGTTCGCGAAGCCGGACTTCACGACCACGTCAGGGATGTGGGTGAGGCCGTCAACCTCACCCTCTGGGTTCGGGATCTCGTCGCGATGTGAGAGGTGATCCGCGTACAAATTTGCTGATTCAGGGACCTCGTCGACAAGTGCGTCGTGCGTCTGCTCGACGACGTCGTGGTGGTCCGCGACCGATTCTCCCCGGATCTTGTTGGCGATGGCGAGGCCGACGCCAGCTGCAGCGATTTGCCAAACCATAGTTCTCAAGCCTCCGTCTCACTTTCATAAGGAGGCAACTTGTCGGTAGGATGCCACCCAGATAGTTTTATCGTGGCCACTGGAGCTTCGCGAAGTTTCTGAAGCTCATCAATCCGCTCCAAATCCGAAATAACTCTTAGTGACTCGGTTTGCTTTTCCCCGAAGTAGGCCCCGTCAAGGTCGGTTCTCCCTCTTCGGCAGACGGATTCAACGACGAACAACCAGCCAGAGAGCCTGTGAGTCAAACGGCGGCTTTGAGCAAAAACGATCGACGGTCATCTCGTTCCATTATCACAGATACCCTGAGTAATCGGGAAACTCCCGTATTTCAAAAAGAAACGGGGAATACGGGAACTTTTTCCATTGTGGTTAAAGACTTGTTAAATTTACATATAGAAATGGAATTAATGCACGCAGCAAAATTATTCTTCGAGAGTGTGATTACCAGTTTGTCGAGGAAGCAACTGGCGGTTACGCGAGGCTTCGACCGCAACTCGACATCCAGCGAGACCTAGACGAGGAAGTTCACCAGTAGCCACATATTGTAGAGGAGTACGGCAAACCCGAAGTTGAACAATATCACCTCGAACTTCTTATTCGTCGTCCACGCGGCGAACACTTCGATCTTCTTGTACGCGAGTGACAACACAGACCTGAGCCCCTGAATTCGGCCGATTTCCGGCCGCTTCTCACCGACCCCCCGTTTCGTTTGGAGTTCTCGTACGCTGACTGCTGGACCCGAGGACTACTCTTCACACTCGAACCGAACCCCGGGGGGAGTTCTGTTCCCGCTTAGATTTGTGGCTGAGGCCACCCCCACAACAGACCACCGCCTCCCCCCATAGTCCCTCCGTGGTCAATTGCATATATTAATTAGGTATAGATATTTCCGATGAACTGATTTCTAATGGTAGTTCAAATGTGAACTTGTCGTTTCCATCACCCCACACACCTGATGCAACGAACTCATAAGGACTGCTCTCTGTGTCCTCAAACTGCAACGGCACAGAAAACACAACCGCGAACGGAGCAGAATTCCAACTCACACTAGTGATTGTATCATATTCATTTCTACTAGTCTCTACATCTTCACCCAACGACGCGATTATTCTACCATCACCCATCAGCGGTTGAACAATATGCTCGTATGCTCCAACAAACACGCTTGTCAACGGAGTCACCCCCAGAACATCATACACAACATCTTCACTACGAGCATTTGCTTCCACTTCGTCTATCGATATTGGTACAAACTTGTCAGCGAATAGATTCTGCACAGGAATATCAGAGGCAAATCCAGCGGCGGCGAACGAAGCCATGTCATAGTGCCTGACGTCGTTACTCCTTTTTGAGTGATATGTCTGAGTATTTTCGTACAGGACTTCAACATCTTCAGGAACTCGTAGTGAACAGCCACCATCCCCGAGATCATCTACATCTTGTCCAAATTTTGGGCTGTCTGCTCGAGAGATCCCGACCTGGACTATTTGCGAGGTTCGATTTCCTTTGCTGAATGTGCGCCAGACGGACACCTCACCTTGCATATCCGAGACAGTGGTCGGTGGATACAGTACCTGGTGTGCAAGCGTCATTGTTGATTGGCTGTCTTGATCCCAAAACTGATCGGAATCGCGGAGAATCGAATCAAACCATGGTCCAGAGTCAGATTCGCTGTTTTTTGACGCTATTGCTAGTATCTGATTAGAATACCGGCTGCGGAGTTCGCTCAACTCTGAATCGGGAATTGGTTCAGTAGCGGACTCGTCAAAGGTTGCAACTCCGCCGGAAGATGTAGATGATTCAGATATCTTTTCCACATTGTCTTGATTTACATCATCTACAACGCTACTCACAGTTTTTGTACCTACTGAGATATGGTACAAGCCTACAGTAGCGTCTGCCACAGCATTACTGGAGAACGGGCCCCGAACTGCCACCGAAAAGTAACTATTCGGCTCGCTCACCGTGATCGGTTGGTCCGATGTATCAAGACGAGTCGAAAGGTTGTCCGGGTCACTCTCTTGCCAAACACTTGTTATTAGCGTGTAGTCTCCAGTAGGCGCATCAGCCGGCAAAGTAAGTGAAAGGTCTACAGAAACAGTTTCACCGGGACTGATTGTTACTGATTGTCCGGTCGATCCATCGTCGTCGTACACTGAATTACTACCATCTGGGGTTGCTGAATACCCAACAAAGAACGTGTGCTCATCGCCGCCCGTATTCTCAACAGTAGTCGTCGCCTCGACCTCACTACCAGGCGAGAAGGAGCCACCATTCACTGTGAATGATTCAATTCTTGCATCGATATCCGGCTCACCGTCTGGCCCGGTCTCTGTTGTCCCCCCTGAGTCGGAATTGTCCAGTTGCCAACCGATCTCGCGTACATACGCAGTCCCAGATCCGGGCCAGATCGCAGTTCGGAGTGCAAACCGGGTCCCAGCGGACCGTTCCTCCTTTGTCGTGAAGCTGAGTTGATGATCCCCGTTCGAGGGGTGCCTCAGATGTGCTACCCTTTCACCAGCGATTTGCAACGAGACTCCACCACAACAGCTGAGAGAACCTGCCGAAACGACATCAACTGTAAACTCGGTCCCCTCTGGTATTTGCGTGGCCGTGTCCTGGTATATAATGATATTCGACGGTGCACCGGAAACTGACATTTCAGCAGACCCGCCGTATTCACTCGTCCACTCAGCGCTACCGCGTGCTTGGTTATCGGGGTCGTTGTATGTGACCTCCCAGTTGGATAAGCTGGAGTCAAAGCTTGGATTTTGAAGTAACTGTGGTTGGGCGGACCCCGAGAGGCCAGACGCACCAATAAAAACGGTTGCACCGATTCCTTTCAACGCTGCACGACGGAGTACTGATGTGGATTCAGATGTCAACTTACACTTTCGATTCTGGCGCGCACGCTCGTGTTTGTTGATATCATTTGCCATAGCTCGGGGACAAGCATACTCGGTACATCATTATGAATCAGCGGAATCTTTCACATAATTTGTGATAGTAAGTTGGTATTTCTAATAGTAGCAAATAATTCTGAGGGACAGCCGAGATATACACCAACACTACATGTAGACTCTGAGTTGCAGAGAAGGATACTTCACACGGGGACATATGCAGTCAGACTTCCCGCCCAGGAGCAAGCCATCCTCAGGGCCTAGATTCCGGAACCTACTGAACGGGTCTTCCACTTGCAACCTCCATAGCTCTCACAGGTGGCAAGTAGATATGTCTCGGCCGGCGAAGAGAGAGAAAGGAGCGGGAGGGATGCTACGCCCTCATACAATTTCTTTTTCGGGTGGTTCGGTACACCCTCGAGATTATTCCGCTCACCACGTTGCCACTCCTGCTTTCGGTTCGTTGCCCACGAGGTTCCGTAGCCGGCCTTCGCGGCCGCATCCTTCTGACTCATACCCTCAGAGTCGTCCCACGACTTGCGATCGAACAGGGGGCTCCAGATCCGCTCGCAGGGCCGACTCTCGCCCAGGTCCAGCGCGTATTGCATTTGAGACCTAGCCGCTCGTCAGGTCCGCGACCGTAGCACCGGCACTGCCGCGATCGCCACGAGTGCGATTATCGGCGGTTAGCCGAGGTTGTCTAAAGGTCAACCATCACCAATTTCCCCGCCGGAGGCCGTCGGCTCTCAATCTCCGGCCGCAACGCTGGGAGTTTTCTCTGTACCTCCAAGAGTTCGGACGTGTTCGCCGTCTTGTACCGATACGTCGCCGCGGGCAATCTCTTGGGGATCACGGAGGGGGCGTTAGAGCTGATCGCCGACACCGCCGCTGGGAACGCGCGGAAGGCAATCTCAATCTTCCGTGAGGCTCACGTTGAGGGGAAGGTTCGTGACAGACGGGTCACTCCGACGCTGTCCGCCAACGTCCACTACTCGGCAACGAAATCGATTCCCCGGTACAATGTAGAGCGGCTGGACACACCGCACTGTCTGCTGAAGCATATGATCGACGACGCGGGCGAGAGCCAGGCGGGCGGCCTCGTGGCCCTCTTTGAACTGGAGTACCCGGATGCACACGGTCGCGACCACCGCCGGTATCTGAACAGCCTCGTGCTGTACGGATGTATCCCGAGGAATGTGACCGAGCAGGGGACGCTGAATCTCTTATTCGAAACCGCCGAATAGCAGGGTTCTCGGCTCGATTGTGTTCACTAAGATCGGAAAATATCAACTCCGGAGCAGCAATACAACTGCCCCAAATAATGATATCACGGCTACGACGATTCCAAACCCAGGACCAAACACCTCGGTCTCACCATCGTCTTGGGATTGTTGACGGATGTCGTCTTCATTCTGCACATCAGGATCACGTGGGGCATAATCTTTCGAATCAGGAACACCGTCTCCGTCTGTATCTGTGATATCAGCATTTTGGCTGGTCGGTTGATCTGCACCATCACCACTCCCACCCTCACCACTATCTCCTACCGAGCCTTCACCACCTTGTTGAGACTCCACATTAATGGAGACTTCCTGTGCCATATTCTCGTATCGAAATGTCATATCCTGTTCACCTGCCTCGGAGAGTGGGATCGTAGCCGTTCCTGAACTATCGACAGAATAGCTTTCGCCCTGATACTCAATGCTAAACTTATTCCACTCAGCAGTATCGCTGTTCGCTGTAATACGCGCCTCACTCCCGACAACGAAGTTTTCCTGACTGTCCTCGGGAGCCACATTTACATTGATAACTACCTCTCCAGAGTCCTGCTTAAGCTCAGCAATCGTCTGGTTCTGTTGCTCTAACTGTGATTGAAGCTCTGAAATCCGTTGATCCTTCTCCTCAATTTGTGACTCCAGCTCTGACACTTCAGAGCGAGCCACCAGCTCAGGAGGGTCGGCATCATTCATTGAGAAAGACAGTTCCCACGGAGTCGAGCCGTCATTGTCCGACTCCAATGCAACACAGACAACATCGCCGGGGCCCTCGTTGAACAAGCGGAATTCTCCAACTTCACCTTCCGGTCTCTCTTCATCAATTACCAGATCATACACATCATATGGTTGAGCAACCCTTGTCCATTCGTTCTCGCTCGTCATCGAGAATTCAGATAGACCGCCATCATCGTTTGCACCTCTTTCTCGGAAATTTATTCCATCTGACCTTTCGATATCATATGATAATTTTCCCTGGATATAGTCACCCTCATCTAATTTAATTTTAAACACATCATAGTCATTCGGAGATAACATCCCTGAGTAATTCCCTTCCGTAATTACCTGGGCCTCACTACATCGATCACTCCACTGATCGTCTGCGATGACAGGTTGAGACGATATTCCGACACTCACCACGAGTAGGAGTATCGTCACAAGTACTGACAGTCTGACCATATTACCCTTCAAATGACACTAGTAAAAGAAGATCCTTGCAACTCTGTTAGGTTAGGCTTCAGATCATCTCTTAATGTATGCATTCTGGTAGGTTTTGGCTGGAACTGGCACACCGATTATATTCCGGACGTATTCGCGCTGGGGCACCGAGTTCCACTGTTGGTCAGTAGAATAATTAATTATCTGATGGAGAAAGTATCATATTGACAAAACGGCGGGCTCGGAAGCTCTGGGAAGAGACAATACGCTCGCGCACACTGGGATGTGCGCCCGCGAGTTCTCCCTCAAACGACTCGGCGCTGATCACGACGACGATCCGCGCACCCGGCTCCTCGTCGAGGACCGTCACCGAAAGCCGGGTCCCCATATCGGAATTCAGTGGACGATACCACGACAGCGGGCCTTGTTTGGTCACCGGAGTATTTCGTACACTGAGCGCACAGTTTCTTCGTCAACGTCGACCCCACGTCGCTCCAGCACCTCCAGCGCGACGGCGATATCCCAGTCGTCCATCGATTGAAGCACGCTCAACTCCGCATCATGGAGCTCCCGCTTCGACAGTTCGCCTTCGTCGAGTCCGTGCTTTGACGCAACCGCCCGTACTCGACTCCGCTTTCGACGGAAACAGAGGTATCCAGATTGCTCAATAATGTCAACTTCCTCAAAATCATACGCTTTGAGTTGTTCCCGGATAGAACGAATATAGTCTGCAGCGTCCATTTACAACATAACGAAAGCACTAGCACTTGATATCTTTGTAATGACTCCTGAAACAGCCTCGATAGTCTTTGACAACTAGTGCAATATTGCACCCTGGCTGCACTATAACTACGAAACCACTCTCTGTATGAGGATTCCAAGAGGGCCAGCAATGTAACCTCGCTCAGATTGGAACTGAGGTTTTCGGATTGACATTGGTCTCGATGTCACCCACCCAGAGGCTTATTCTACCGAATCTGGATCAACACCATACTCTGCTCCGTAGTCCCAGAAGTGCTTCTTCAGGAGTTCGAATCCTTCTCTGATATCTTCGGCAGTCTCTACGGGCACGTAGATCAGTCCTGGTGCGTTGTTGTATGCATCCCGACAAAACTGGATCTCAGTATCTGACTCTTCTGTGTATTGTTTTACTCTAGTATGATCCTCACTCGTCGCACCGTTGATTTTGTATCCCGCAACACAGAGAGCCCCGTCGACGTGTGAAATACCATACTCCGCTGGGTCAAGCCACCGCAGCGTGATGTTGAGAGTAAGCGTGTCAGCGCCCGATTCCGCCGATGCTACGCGATTCATACCTGTGTTGACTCTAGCGTGGGCGAGTACCGCTCCGGAATCTCTCGCGAATTTGAACCGCCGGCTGACGCCATCCGCAAACAACGACTCAGTTCCGCTGATGAACTCCTCAGCCACACGCTTCAGCTCCCCCTCTATCTCCATCTCGAACCGATCGATCAGCCGCAGGGCTTTCAGATAGCGATCCTCCGCGATTGCTTGGGTGATGAAGTCGTCATTCATTGGTGGCCTCTATGAGCGCTGTCAGGTACGCGTACTGTTCGGTGATGTCGCCAAGGGCGACTGTTACTGACTGGAGTGCTTGGGGTACGCGTTCTTCAGATCTGATTCGGTCAATGACTGGTCTGGGGACAAAGCCGAGGATGTCTTGTTCGATTCGGGCACAGAATAGGTACGCGCTCGCCGACCAATGTGGTGTCTGCGAATTTTCATCGATCAAAACTGCGCGGAGTGCCCGACTCACATCTGACCAATAGAGCAGTGAGATTGGCTCACTGTCCTTTGATGGAATTGTCCCGCGCTCAGCATCTCCAGCGATAACATCGTTGCCAAAGCTCTCCTTGACAGCCCAGAGATCCTGTTCTGGAAGCAGTAGATAATGATGCCAATCACGGTAGTGCTGATCTTCAATCAGCGCCGTCGTGTCAGGTGTCTTCTTGAGATTTGTATCTCCAACTTTCACCTCGATAGAGAGTCCATCCGACCCGTACAGCGAGATGATATCGGCATACCTGTCTGTCCCAGCTGGACTCGGTAAGTGGGCTTCTCGCACTACACGCTGCGGTGTTTTCTCAAACGGCCCACCGAACAGTTGGTGATGAAACTCTCCACTGTCGCCACGGAGCAATTGGGCAAGCCAATCAGACCACCCTTCTTCTCTACCTGGATTTAGTGGGTCGCCAGGTCGGATACTTTTGCCTAAGTCTGCTGAAAGTGGATCTGCATCAAAGAGTCCATCCTGTCGCTTCCACAGTGCATTGCTTGCTTCGAGAACCTGAGCCAGATCAGCAACGTCGTCCCCTCGGGCCTTCTGGTACGTATCCCACCACGTCGCGAGTTCACGCCACTGACTTCCTGTTGAGTCGAAGTCAAGCAAGCTCGGCCTGAACACCGGATTCAAATCTGCGTATGACTCCCACCAATTATCGATCTCAGTGAAAATAGGAGCCATCCGTTTTTCATCCAGCGCAGGTGCACTCTCTGCCAGCTGGATTCCTAACGGAGTCCCAGTATAAGCGTCCCACCACTGATCAACCACAGGCCAGTGGTCAGCACCTGGTTCTACGCCCATCTTGTAATGTTGACAGAGTTCTCATATAAAATCTCTCTCGAGTCAGATTTGTCGATGTGCTCATATCGTCTTCGCTAGAGCACTCGGCTCACCGGACGGCATTCTTGATGAAGAGAAAGACCGGAATCTCTCGTTATTAGGTAGTCATAGAGCTATTGACTCAAGCAAGCCAAGATTCGTGTGGACAATCGGAAGCAACCGTCTCTATGCGGGCCTGAGAACCTCATCGCGCAACTGGCGTAAGGCATCCGGGTACTCATCTCGCGTGTTGAGCTCATAGTAGTCGTCGACGCTCACATCGAACTGGTAGAGCTCTTGCCGTTCAGGTTCTTCTTCACCTGTCTTAATGAAGTGGTTTCGCGACGGGTCCACTGGTTCGTACGACAGGAGGTTCGCGAAGGCCTGAGAGACGACATCGGAGTCAGTTTTTTCCTCGATTCTCTGAAGTTCTCTGACCCAGTGGTTGACCTCGTTCAGATCCACAGGGTCGATCCCCCTGGCTGTGGGCCGATCAACAGATGGGAGCTTGGCTGTGTTCTCGATAAAGGCCATCTGGATCAGCACCTCGCACAGGTCAACGGCTAAGCCAGTGGCACTGGTGTCAGCAGTATCGATTACAAGGTTCTGCCAGGCTCGCTTGTAATTGCCTTCCGTTGGTATCCACCGCCCATTTTGGATTCGGTACTCAAGAAAAACGCTCGTGTACTCGAAGAGTGCTTGCTGACAATATCGCAGTTGTTCGACTGCATCAGGTGGTGTTTGTCTGCCGTCGCCTTGCAGGTCGTCGGGCCCGAACTGTTCGAGGAGCTGGCTCTCACCAATTAAATCGAGTGTATTTGTATGCGCCTCACAGAGGTGATCGAACAAGACACGAGACGAGTCAGACATCCATCCAGGTTCTTCGACAGTTCTGACGGAATGGCGCAGCCTCTGGCGTACGATCCCACGAGCTGTAAGCATAGTCCTGCTCGATTCGACCTTAGAGGCAGCTTTGGCCAACTCGCCCACTCCTTTCCAGCACTGGTTCAGTGAGGGATACCCGCGGTCGGTGTACGGTCCGTCGCGAATCGTGTTCTTGAGCCCCCTCAAGGCCTGATTCGTGACTCGCGACTGTGGCCCGATTCCAACCCCTTGTGTGCCAATCTCAACCTGCCCTTGAATCGCCGTATTCCGTATTTGTGATTCGTCGTTCTCGGCGGCGTGCTGAGCGATGAGATGGAGATGGTCTTCCAGGACCGGGCCGAACACTTCTTCACTTGCTCCGAAGTCTTGATCGGCCAGCAATCCTCTCTCCTCGACCTCGGCGAGGGTGTCAGCCGTGTACGTGAGGTAGTGTTCCAACGCCGAGGCAGCAGCCGAATACTCGCCTTTCGACAACGCTGTCATAGTATAGCGGAAGAGCGGTTGCAGCGGGTGGGTGTTCGCCTCCAGTGTCTCGGCGTAGGCTTCGACATCGTCGATGTACTCGTCGACGGAGATAATCTGAGTGAACAGTCCCACTAGACGTTCCGGAATCGATTGCGCGACCATCTTGATCGAGAAGACATAAATCGAGTAGAGCGCCAGGAGAAACAGCACTAGCGTACTGTAAAATAGGCCAGAGAGCACCGGGTGTTGGGCTTGGCCCAAGGCAAGGTACACAAGAAGATCGAGGCTAATCGAGCCGATGAAGAGGCCGAAGGTTTGCCTGAACTGGTCCGTACGCAGGAGGAGAGTTGACATCCGCGGGGCATAGTTCGTCGCCACCAGTTGGGTCGCTAGGAGTGTAACCGAGACGACGATTGCGAGGATGCTCGCCTGGGCGGTGACCAGTGTTTGAAGAAGGCCCTGGACCGATTGGTCAACGGCGAACAGGCTCGGGACGACTGCGGCGAGGATGCCAGTCACGAAGGTGACGGCGGGGACGCCCCATATGATTAGTGAGCTGAGGTTCTTCCAGTCCAGGCTCATATATCTCTCAATTGAGTGTAGCGTTTTATCAATTAATAGCTCTGTTGAAATCTTCAGATGCTGTTAGATTCTCGAGACCGTGCCGAATGTAGAGCACGAGTCGGCCGGAGCAATTGTTTGGCCTCGCTACTTGGACACACCATCTCGTTCCAGTATCGATTATTCTGATGCTCTGCAAACAATTCGTATGGAAACTCCTCGAGCGATTGGTCTTCCTGCACTGGTACTCGGTATGCTACCGATGGGTCGTCTATACAAACACGCTTCGGGTATTCGTTCGTGTGGCGGATCCTCTCTGGGCTTACAAGTATTTCAGGAGCGATTGGTGGGGTTGCGTTGACGCTTATTGGCGTCGCTATCCTCCAACAACGAAGTGAATTTGCGAGCTCGTGAGATGGCAGTGAGACACTCTACCTCGTACATTGATTACCATTATAACCTCTGTCTGTATCACGCCATATCCACCAAATTCTGAGGATTCCGACAGAGCCAGAATTGAGTATTCGGGTCAGTAGTCTGGGCCATCGAAGCACTCACTCATCAGTGGGGGAACTCAGCGTACAGCTTGAGGAAGGCCATAGTTGCCCGAACGACGACGAACGGTGTCATCTTTGGTTCGACACAGGCAAAATACCGTTCCAAGTAGAGTCAGATACCTACTCAAACGTCTCTCGAATGTGTTGTCGCAACAATTGGTCCCGCGCCTCGACGAATTCCGGGAATCGCTCAACCTGATAGAGGCTCTCATCTCGTGGAATGTGGTGTCGCTCGAAGTAACGATTACTACGGGTTTCGATCCACTCGGTGAACTCCATCGACCCCTTTTCCTGGTTCTCCTGAATCAACTGGAGATTCGCTACGTGATCCCGCAGTGATTCGTATTCCTCCGCCCTCTGTGGAGAGAATCCGTGCTCTTCGATTAGATGGTCTTTCTCGAGCAGTTTCTGTGGGAAGATATGGTCCACTTGGTGGGAGTCATCAAGCGCTGGCTCGGGGAAGTACAACACCGACAATAGAAGGTAGATCTTTACTGAATTGTAGTCTGTTTCGTCAAACAGGTCCTCTACGATCTCATCGCTGAAGCCGACTGCCTTCCCACGTGCCCGAATCTCACGCTGAATTCGGTCTAACGGGAACTCATCGGGATCTGCATCCTTGATTGCATCACGAGCATCTTGGAGAATCTCATCAGGCCGTGAATTGAAATTGCTGTTCAGCATCGACGAACAGAGCCACTCCAGGATCTTTGGGCGGACGCTGTCGCCCTGTATCGAATCCGTTGTGAGCGGGGGATTCCCATTCGCATACAGATAGTACGCAATCGGGATTACCGCGTTGCGAGACGTCAGGCTGCGCCCTGTGATTCCAAATTGGCTCAACAGCTCTACAGCCCCCTCGATTGACGCTTGCACGTCACCATCCGCCCAAACCTGTTTCATCCGCTCGAGGTTTTCGCGGGTGAAGTTCCGAATCCGGTATTGGGTGTCGAGATCGGATGCGACGAGCAGATTCTTCAATACGAAATCGCTACCAAAGTCATACCCTTCATCCAGATAGTCCTTGTTCAGGTCGTTGACGAATGTATTGATCTCTTCTTTCGCGTCGATTGGATTGTCTTCATCACTGCCCCAATACGACGTTGCAATCGACAGGAGAATCTCAGACCGGCTGAGCTGGGTGCCTCCTTCATTTGCCCGAACAAAGATATCCAGCGTCCGTTCGTTGTCTTGTTTGTCTTCCTCGTAGTAGTTGATGACCTCTCGGTCGTGGATTGCTGTGTAGAGTGCGTGGAGATTCTTGAAAATATAGCTGGATTGGCCGTCAGTCAGCCCATCTATCGAGGCTTCAATCTCCTCTTGGAGTGCCATCGTCTCGTTGAGATCGGTCACATCGAGAATATCACTCACCCGGAACCAGTATTCGTCACTCGATTGTTCCGGATTGAGAGGCTTGAATTGGAACTCATACCGGAGGTTCAGTCTATCCTCCGACTGGACATTCGGATTGGAGAGCAGGTTGAGATACAACTGCTTGCGTGTCCAAGCATCTGGATTCTGCCGTTGGCGATACTTTTGTTTCTCTACGTATGTCCCGTTGAATCCGATCAAAAACGAGGTCAATCGCTGTTGACCATCGACAACAAGACTGATCGAATCTGGGACAGACTCGTACTCTGGAACCTTAGGATTCCGGTGGTGGACGTTATCGAATTCACTCGGATGGATCGTATCCTCGATGTAGTTGCGAACGAAGTAGTACTTAATCTGCTCATCAGCGAAGTCGCCGTTAATATTCCAAAAGATGAACGAGCCAATTGGGTACTCTCTGAGGACTGAATCAAACAGTTGCACGATCTGATCGGTCTCCCAGACAAACTCACGCTGGATTGCAGGCAAGTAGATGGACTCGTTGATGTCCGGAAGGACTTGTTTGATCGTCCGAGACTGATATCCCATATACACCTTCCAGCGAAGCTGGGGTTATAATGGCTTGCTGTCCGGTCAGTTTTTGAATTGACAGGCATTTCAGTGGAACCGTAATCGACGAAATAATCGATAAAATCGCTACCGAGGTCTCACGGGACAGCCGAGACTGTAGACAGGCACTGAGCGATCTACTTCGAGCCGGGAGAAATGCAGACCGTGCAGGCGAACGTCAAGTTGTATTCGGTGACTTAGAGTAATAGCCCCAGGCTGTGTGAGGGGTAGTAATTTACATGAGTGGATATTGATCCGTTCATTATGCCTGTTACCGTCGACGAACTGAAGGAGAGTGGTCCGAGTTTCAACGAACTCAGTCACGGAGACAAGCTGGAAATTAATGCTTCTGAATACACCGTTTCAGGGAAAGAGCAACGCTCCCCATCTCCAGGAGAGTATGTGAACCACATTTTCCTCGAACAAGACTCATCGGAGTACGAGATAGCGTGGTCCGAAGGACACACACTTGAAGAGGTCTGGATTCGCCCGAAGGATGGTGACCCAATGAACTCTGGAGAGGCGGTGGAGTCGATCCGGACTTTCTGATCGGACGCTGTCGTTCCTCGTAGAGCTCGTGTTATTGAGCAGGCCGAGAGAGTGCTTGCCCGGTGTTTCGAGAAGGATGAGCGGTAATATCACATCGACGGAGACAAAGCTCATCTGTCGGATTTACCAGGGAATCGCAAGACAGCATTCACCCGGGGAATCAGGGATTTAGATTGGTTTTCTGTAAAAAGCCAGAATCGGTGTTTCAGGCCTCGGAATCGGGTGTTGACTTGGTAAGTGCGAGAGCCCGGATTCAAATCCTGGCCTGGGCTGTCTCTCGTTGCTACGTCCGGTAGTTACCGGGTTCTTCGTCGGTGAAACAATGAGCACCACGCAAGAACGAGTACCCGATGATATTTCCGGTACCCCGACGCAGTCACGCGTTTTCGAGGAAAGACAATCATATTACATTATATATTTAAAATTGTCGCGTAAACGATCTAGTTTCTAGACAGAGGTGTCGAAAATGACGTACAGCGAAGACAACAAAGTAGACGGGATCGTCCTCGTCTCCGAAGACGCGCGCGAGTATCTAAACCCGAGACAGGAAGTTACCTACCGCGAGCACCGACGCGAACTCGCAGAGTGGATGCTGGCCCTCGGCAAAAACCCGGACAAAGCCACGGCTACAGCCACTCAACGACAAAGAACAGGATGAATCGGCTTGACCTGTTCTACCGTTTCATCTGGGATCGTAGAGGTCGGTAAGTCAAAGAACTGACTACGGACGACGCGGATACCTGGATGCGTCACCTCACCACCGAGGAGATGAAAGAATCTACAAAGAACCACTACCAGAAAGCCGCGAAGACGTTGTTCAAGTGGAAACGTGAAGCCCGGAACAAGGATGTGGAGTGGGATCCCGAAATCCAGTACAGCGACCCATCTACGACTTATACTCCACGGGATTACCTGACCAAGGAAGATCGGCGGAAATGAGGGAAGCCGCCATGGAATACGGAAGTGTACACCACTACAACAGTGTAACACCCAGTGAACGCGACAAGTGGAATACATACCTCTCCCAGCGGCTGCAGAAACCGAAAGCGGAAGTCACGATGAAAGACTGGGAGAAAGCCAATTCCTTCAAATACACCTCAATGATCCACGTCGCACTCGATGCAGGTCTACGTCCTATCGAAATCAAACGCTCGAACGTTCACTGGGTCGACACCGAAAACTGAGTACTCAGAATACCCCGAGAAGAAAGCAGCAAGAACCGGGAGAACTGGATAGTCGCACTCAAAGAAGAAACCAGTCAAATCCTGAAAAGGTGGCTCGACGAGAGGGAGACTCGGGAGAAGTACGACGGTCGGAACGCGCTCTGGCTCACAATGTACGGCAACCGCTACAACAAAGACAGCTTCAGAGACGTCTTCCGGAAAATCGCCTCAGAAGCCGGACTCGACCTCGAAAACCGAGACCTAACACCATACAGCATCAGACACAGTACTGCGACCTACGTAGCCGAACAAGAAGGACTCGCAGTAGCCGCCGCACAATGCCGCCACAAATCCAAACGCACCACTGAAAAATACGAACACAGCTCCACCACCCGGCAACAAGACGCAGTCAACAACATAGACTGAAACCCTCCTCTCTCACTTTTCCTTTCCCTCGTTTGCGTGAACCCGTACACGGCAGTAAGTCGTTCGGGTTTAGAGCCTGATTCAAACCGTATATTCCAAGCAGAGGAGTAGTGATGTGACCTGATTCAGACCCGGTTTTCTGAACCTGGTGAAGTGTCCGGGGCTGTTTCTGGTGCTGATTTTTCACACCTGTTGGCTATAGGTTGGTGATGGCTTTCTCGATGCTGTCCTTCGCGTTGACTACTTTCTGTATTTGTTCTTGGTTGTCGCCTTCGTATTGTGTGAGGATTTCTTCGAGTTCGTCGGAGATATCGATTAGTTGCTCGGCAAGGGCGGTGTCTGGGTCGTAGGCGACGATGTAGTCTTCTACCTCTTCGGGAGGTTTGCTGTCTTGGTAGCTGAGGTGGTATTTTTCGCTTTCATTTTCGGCGCAGCCGTTGCATATCGGTACGACGTCGCTGTCTGCGTGGGGTTTGACCCAGAGGTCGTGTTCGTTTCCGCAGTTTCCAAATGCACATTCCATTATGTTTAGATTCTGTATCCGCTTTTAAATTCTTAACTCGGCATATCCGCCCAAGTGTAAGATACTTATTTAAAAGTTGTAAACAATATGTAAGATAATGTGATTGTATTGTCGGAAAACGTAAGACCGAAACCGGACACGGAAAACTCGAAAAGCTGTACAACTACGCACTGAATCGTCCGTGCGGCCACACCGTAGAATACCGAGGCTACACATTGGAGAAAGTCGACTGGAGCCATCCAGAGCACGACGAATACAACATCAAAAACCAGGATGGCAAAGTAGTAGAGAGCTACACCATCACAGCCTTCGACTCACCAGATGCTCTGAAACAGAAGCTGGACAAACTGGTGAACCGAAACCCTTCAAATGTCAAGGAAGCAATCGAGGGGTGACACGGAGTGAAGCAGGAACTCGGCAACCTCACGGTCAAAGCCGAAGTACAGGAACAGGACCCGGACACGGTAAAATCGCTTCACGACGTCATCAACAGGTACGAATCCCTGAAATACGAGCAAAAGGAGCACCTATACGCCGTCTTCCTCACCAACGGCAACCGGTTCATCGGAGACAAAATAATCGGATTAGGAAGCCGTGACACCGTCGAAACAGACCTACAGGACGTGGTCAGAACCGCCGCACTCACCAACGCCGGCGCAGTCATCCTCGTACACAACCACCCCTCAGGCAAAGCAGAGGCCACAACCAAAGACGTAGAAGTCACGCAGGAAGCCCGGAAAATACTGGAGAAAATCAACGTCGAACTACTTGACCACGTCATCATCTCACAAACAGAGAACTACAGTATGAGGCAGTCAAAAGATGGACCATTCTAAACACGACCTTCCTTTCCCGTTTCTAGATCTGCGGCCAATGAGGTTCTCTAATAAAAATCAATCTCCCAACTACCTCCATAGAGGCAGGATGAACACAAAAGATGTACTTGAAGAATACGGGCTATCCCGCGAAACAGCGGCCAACTACATAGACGCAATCACTCGCTCCAATCAAACACAGACCGCGGAAGAACTCGATGTCTCGCGCGACACAATCAACCGATACAAGAACGCCTTCTCAGAAATGCACGCGCAGGAACGACTACTTCTCATCTCTACTCTAACCCAGGAAAAACTCCTTGACCAAGTCACAGAGTGATCCCTCTATCGCGCAGGCATACCAGATAGGCGACCGAGTCAAACTCATACTCGACAAAGAAACAGGGCCAGACAACCACCTCCACGGCAAGACCGGCGAAATCATCGACGTACAGTTTGACGACGCTGGCAGCATCACTGGCGACAGTGAAGACAACTTTATGTACAAGGTCAAACTCAGTAACGGCGAAATACCCGAGATCCATTTCCGAAGACACGATCTGGAGAAACTGGAAAAATGAGTCAGAATTACAGCAATCTTCTCACTGAGGAGGGGAAGGAATTCATAGAAGAGCTTTCTACAGCTCTCAAGAACAGAGACTCTATTGAGCCTATTGTCGAGGAACACGGCATTACCGAGTTTCAAGGTGGCTCAGGTGGTCGAGAGATCCTACCGCTCCCCGATTCCCTGGTAAAGGACGATTCGCTGGGTGAACCTGATTCTGAGTCGTACTTCGTTGTCAAGGTGTCTGGTGAACCATTGTCGCACAACTATCGGGAAATCAAAGTGTGGGAGAAGGCCTGTGAACTCGGCTGGGAGCACGAATCTCTATTCGCTCCGGTACACGCTTGGGATGAGGAGGAGTACAAGTGGTTGATAATGCGGAGAGTGACTCCGATCTCGCCTCATCGAGACGATATAGCTTACCTTCTCTCAGGTCAGGAATTCTTGTACGATCCTGACGCCCCAGCACAATTAGAAGAGAGATTGAACGAACTCGGTTGGACAGTTGAAGACGTCGAAATGAATGTCGGAGTTCTTGACGACGGTGTCTGTATGATGGACTATGGCGGAGTCGACAGAAATAATAATTCTATAGACATACCAGATTGGATGGGGAGTGAGAATTGATTTCTAAGACTTACCTATCTCTGATTTGAGAAACCGATTAATAAGTTGAGTCGGAAGGTCGTCATAATATGTACGACTTGGTCGAGGATGCAGACGACATCGGTAATCTAAACTCGTGGCTTGCTTTCGAGGACAGAGACAGGTTTGATCCTATTCAGGATGGCTGGATTACCGTAAACCGGCACGGTCACCACAGATCAGAAACAAGCATCGGAACTGTTGAGCAGGGTTTTCGCATTCACGCTTTCTTAGTCGACGAAGACGACTTAGATACAATCGTAGACACGGATCCGTTCGGAGAGGTCGGGACTTTTGACTTCAATCCGATGGCCTATGGTTCGAGAAGAGGAGATGGCCAATACTGGGAAGAAGATCTCACAAGGAGCGTTGACGGCGTCGAGGCCAAGCGTTTTGTAATGGATTTCAGGAAGGATGCTCCGCTACCCGATACAGGATTCATCGAATACCACAACTTGATTGAAAGAGAGAAGCGTAACTTCGAGACCTACGACACTGACGAAACCGTTGTACGATTCCCTCATGAGAAGTGGGAATACCTATCCTCGCAATCTAGTCATTTTGGCTTAGCAAATACGATAAGAAGTTTAGAGGTACGAGCGGAGTTTCTCAAGGACTATCTCAAACAACGAGGATGCGCCCTCGTACTCGCTTACTTCCAATCACGGGACGTAAGAGAGACTCAGGAAGACATTTCGCTGCTGGACGATGACCGGGAGGAGTTCACTGTACGTGGTGGTAAGGCAGTTCGAGGAGTCAGACGGAACCAGCCAGGATACGAACTGCACTGGTTCTGCCCGATAAGAGCCGATGACATCCCGTATGGACGCGAGGAACGATTACAGGAGGATCGAGAAAACCTCAAGTTCGAAACCAAGCAAGGATACCGCTTCTCCAAAGAAGAAGCCGTAAATGAAATCGGATTCGACGAAGCTGGTTACAGACGTCCAGCAATAGGAGCCGAAGATCTGGAGGAAGCCATCAGCTTCTTTGGATGGACATATTTCGAGCCGGAAGTCTTGGAGAAATACAAGAACGATAGCCGAGGCACGGTTTCCGAGTGGTCAAGACAAGGCCTCCAGGTGAACTGGCTGGACAAAATGAAGCTCCGGGCCTACAGAAACAACGAGGATCTAATCCTCATTATCGTAGATGATCTGATAGATATACCAGATGAAGAACTCTCCCACTGGTACCACTACAACACGTCCCCTGCCGGCGAAATCCCGGAGGAGATGATTACAAATTACATTGAAGCAGATTGGGTCGACTCTGAATCACCATCTGACGCAGTCATCAACGCTGTAACAGAGTTGAACGAAGCCTTCGAAGCAAAATACGGAGTCCGGCTATACCGGGAGACAGACGATGAAATCGACGCAGATCGCATGCTGAGCCTCCCCCGAAACGAGAAACATGAGCTACTCAATGTGATGTCGGAGGCACACCAGGTGATCGTAGAAAACCTTGATAGAGGTAACTTGGAGTCTCAATTACCCGAAGAGGTCTCAGAGGACGTTGAAGGAAAGAAATCCGCATTATTCGAGCTGGTAAAAGATCTCTCTGATACCAGTACTGCGGCCGAGATTCTAGATCCAATCAACGCTGTACACGATTTCCGGAAAGAGGATAGCCACATGACCGTTAGTAGCGGTGGTTGGCCACGAGCAGTCGACGCATTGGGGTACGAAGAAGACTCAGAGGCATACCGAGATATGTACCGAGACGCTATGAGACAATCCGCAGCCTCCCTGAAAGAAATAATCACTCTGATTGAAGAAGATTCTAATTGAAATTCGACTGGGTTACAACCGGTTATACCCGAATGTCATAGTATTGAAAAAGAAAGCTACACAATAACCTATACAGGGTGCTGAAGCCGTTTCAACGATTGTACTTGACGAAAGCATAGATAAAATAATCGAAGAGAAATTAGAGGGACGAGGCATCAATACGCTACGGCCAAAGCCCGGTATTTCTGATCAGGAGGTTATGCAGTACGCGGTCAGTGAAGACGCACCGGTTCTCACACGAGACCAGGGAGATTTCATCGCAATGGATACGCAGATGGATCATCCAGGTGTTCTGATTGACAAGCAGATGCACCTTCGAGACAAATCACTGGTAGCGAAAACCGTCTCAAATCTTCTACAAGAACACGAAGAAGAATTAGAGGAGAACGTAGTCTTTATCTCCAATTTCTATGGTCGTTTCTAAGCCAGTACATCAGCTTCAGAATCATCTCTATCCTTCATATACTGGATAGCAGCCTTCACATCTTCAACAGCGACAGTGGGTAGAATATCAGCTACTTCTTCCGGACTCATATCCTTCTGAGTGTGCATTTCGTATACCTGCTCTGCAGAGACACGGGTTCCCTCAATCCGAGGCTTACCGCCTAAAACACCCTCTGTCTCAACGACCTTTGACATAACTATCCCAAAATTATCACTGAACTGATTTAAGAATGTCTGGTGAACACCGAATAATTCCGTCACCTAATCCAAGTTCAGCTGATTGGTTCTTTGCTCCTACATACTACTGGCTGCTCAACGGTTCACTCCGATTGCTCCCTCAGTTATAACAAGGTTACAGACAAGATTGCTTGTATGTCAGGATCAGACGGAGATGGTTTCACACCCAATCCATACAATTTTCTCAATCCTGTTTCTGAAGAGCAAAGGTTTGCAGATCGGGAAGAGGAGCTTCAGGAAATTAGACGGTACCTCTCGCAGGCAGCAGCCGACAACTACTATCACATCGGGATAACCGGTAACAGAGCAGCGGGCAAATCAAGCCTACTCAACCGAGTAGAAGAAGTTGCAGACGAGGGAGACCATCTTGCTGTTAAGATTTCTCTCGACTCTCAGATAGTGCAGGATCAGCTCAAATTCTTCAAAGAACTTCTAGACAGCATTATGGCTGAAGGGGCCGATAAAGGCGTGATTGGAGACTCTCTTCTTGATAGCTTTCGAAATAAGGTTGAAAGTCTAGATCCAGACGTTGAGGTCTCACTTGGATACGGATCTACCTATCTTCGAGCAATGCAGAGCCAAAACCCCGATCCTGATATCCCCCAGAGAGTTTTGTCAGACGACTTGGAAGATCTATATGAAAAAGTGGCATCCAATGGGAAGAAATCAATTGTCCTGCTTTTAGATGAAGCTGATTTGCTGTCTAAGAACGATGCCATCCTACAGAAGATCCGAAATGTGTTCTCTGATATCGATGGGTATAATCTAGTTCTTTCAGGAACTGAAGAGCTATTCGAGCGAACAGATGAGGTGTTCTCTCCTATGTCAAGACTTTTCAAGAGGATTTCTCTTGGACCGTTTGAATCACAGGAAAAGACCAAGGAGTGTATCACAAAGCCGCTTTCAGAGGACGAAGAAGAAGATTTAGACGATCAATGTGTCGGCGAGATTCACGGTATAACGGGTGGTTCACCCTACGAAATCAATCTCATAGCGCACCATATGTACAGGCGTTACAACGAGGGTGCGGATGAAATCACGCTTACTCCGGAAGTCTTGGATGACGTAGCAGAGGAACTGGATAGAATCCGCGAGTCAGGTCATCACGAGATAGCTGACGATGTCAAGCGGTTACTCCCAAACCAACTTCAGGTTCTCGTATCTCTTCTGGAGTTCCCTAGGGTTCCTAAGGAGTGGTTGGTTGAGTTCTGCCTCCTTGATAGGGTGGAGACGATAGAACCCGACAACCTGTCTTCGGTGAGAAGTAGCAAGGAACACACTATCGACTCTCTTTCCAATCAGGGAATGATCCAGGAAGATGAAGATGGGAACCTATCTTTTGCCGGCAGTGAGTTTGATAAGACCTATCTGAAGTACTACGCAGCTTCTGAAGGAGTCATCGATGACGTCGGTGAATTCAGACCGGGTATGATGGGGAGTACTGTTCAGAATCTCTATCAAAAGCTCGTGGAGGAGATATTTCTAACCGACGAGTTCTCAGAGTACAGAGTACACACCGTTTTTGATCGAGGAGCTGAGGTAGGGGAGAGGCTTGGCGAAGAAATGGATGTAGGTGAAGGGAAGCAGCTCTTTATGCTAACAGCTAATCTGACTGTTCCTGCGGGAGAAAGCAGGGCTATAGTAGAGTTTAGTCCCGATGAAAGAGAGAAGTTCTATCAAAATCTCTCCAATGCTACACGATTTCGCTGTGATGTAGAGTGGATGGATCAGGGATTTGTTTCACAGGTAAGGTTTGTTGATGAGGGAGAAAGTCAGTCAGAACGTCTGGAAGACCGATTGAATACCCTTGGAAATAAACTGGAATACTTGGGTTACGACATTTTGCTGGAAGAGGAGGTACAGTATTATGCTGAAGCTGTTGAGGCATCAGAGAGTAGCAATCTGGAAGCGGCTATTCAACTGTATGAAGAGGCGCTGGAAATCAACTCTTCGTTTGCACGAGCATGGGCAAACAAGGGCTTGATGCATCAGAACATAGGTGAGACAGGGGAAGCCCTCAATTGCTACGATGAAGCTCTTGAACTACGCCCGAGCTGGGCTCAGGTGCTGAAACAAAAAGGTATCATACTTGTCGATGAGGAGAGACCAGAGGAAGCACTGAGTCTTCTAGAGCAAGCTACGGACGAGAATTCCGGGGACTGGAACTCATGGCACAACAAAGGTAGAGCTTTGATGAATCTAGGTAGATTTGAGGACGCCGTAGACTCATTTGAGAGGGCGAAGAAGCTCAACTCAGAGAGCCCTATTCCAGTCTATGCGGAAGCTCTCTGCCATCTAAACTTAGGTGATTTTAACCGGGCTATCCCGCACTTTGAAACACTCTTAGAAGATCGAGATCAGGATCATTCTAGTTTTCCTCCGATGTCTGAAGTCAATCATAACTACGCTATTGCCTTATCTGAGGTGGGAGAGTATGAGGAGGCTTTGGAATACTACCAAAAGGTGGTCGAGGAACAGCCCGGAAATAATCAGGCGTGGTACAATAAGGCGATGGCCGAGATGGAGCTAGGGAAGGGTGAAGAAGCGATTGAGTCACTGAAGCAGACAGGTATTACGGACGCCCTTGACGCAGATCTACCTGAGCTTTCAGAATCTGAGATAGAACAGCTTTCCACCCCTTTAGAACTGGAAGAAGAAAATTCCGCACAAGAGGAGGAAGAGTGAGGCCTGAGATGAGTAGTTCGATAAAAATCTGCTACGAATGGTGGAGGGACATCTAATGCCAGAAGAAACGGACACTACATCCGACAATGCTGAGGTTTCCGCCAGTACAAAACGGTTGGCAGGTCTGGCTAGGGGATACACTTTCCAAGATGTTCTCGCTGGAGCTTGTATTCTATCAGTTTTCTTTGAAGACGCGAATGCCGTTGCTATAGAATCAAAGTTATATAATAGCGACAAATTCGACGATATTGTCCTAGAAAAATCTGGTGAGAAAACCTGTCTTCAAGTTAAAAACGGGCCGGAACACAGGCTTATTTCTAGCGACCTCACAGGATCCAATGAAAGAGGATTAGATTTCACCGACTTATCCGAATCTGCGGAAGCTCGTAGGGTGGCAGATGAAGGGTCACGCTTTGTGGTTCTAACTTCATTCGAAGATGAAACTGGATCTGGAATTGAGTTTTCAGATGAAACAGAAAACCTCTCACTGTTCGGAAGTCTTGAGTTTGAGGCAAAGAAGCTTACTGAATTTAGAGGAGGATACGTAGAAGACGAAGGGATAGAATTCGTACTAGGGGTGCCTGGTATAGGGACAACTACGGACGAAGAAGAAATTGAGTCACCTCGAAATACAGAGTTGTTTGAACGTATTGTAGGGGGTGTTGCTCCGCGTTTGGATGTTAGGGAGAATCCTGAGATTGATGATCCGGAGTCACTTACACAAAAAGCGGTTGGGTTAGCGAGATGGGCCAGAAATCAACCAACTGATATACGAAGGTTGGACCGTGAAGAGATCATACAGCGTTTAGAATTAATTCCGTCAGAACAATTTCCTCAGAAGTTTGAACTCCCTGATGAATATATTCACCCAAGATGGCTTGAAGATCTTGAGGAGGCGTATGATGACCCAAGTGATCGATTTTTAGTTGAAGGTGCTCCAGGAAGCGGAAAATCAGTGGGTATAGAACTGTTTCACAGGGCGTGGGGGGACTCAGAAGATTGTCGAACACTCCGGTTTTATTTCTATATACCTGAGGACGCCGATTCGCTGGAGATGAAGTGGAGTGATCCTAAATGGTTTAGACATCAACTCGCATATCAAATCTATTCAACATTTTCAGAAGCGTTTGGAGAGGATACTTCGATTCCCGTCTGGACGGGGACAGAGGATTTGCAAGAATATATTGACAACGTGGCCCACTGGGCAGATCAAGAAAATCAAAGAGTTCTATTTATTTTCGACGGGTTAGATCACGCATTGCGGCCGTTTGGAGGTACTAAAGCTACAGAGTCTGCGGAGGGTTCTGCTCTTGAAGAGATTGGGATGCTTGACTTTCCTGATCCATTGGGGTTATTCATGGTGAGCCGTGAAATTTCAGAGTCTCACGACACTCTTCGAGTTGATCAGCAGATTGAGGTACCTTCTTGGAGTCCAGAAGAAATTAGAGAGTATCTTGAGAGAAGAGATGTATCGCTGGATGATGATCTTGTTGGACGGGTATCAGGTGTCTCTGGAGGCCTTCCTGTTATTATTTCGCATCTTGTAACGAAAGCTGAAATCCAGGGTGTAGATATAGAGGAGGTAATTGATGAGGCATCACATGTCGATGGAGAGCTGGAGGAGTATTATGATACGATCTGGGAGCCACTAGAACCGTATGAGAGAGATGCGGTCACGTTAGTTGCGCTGAATCCTACCGGATTGCGTGAAGAGACTATAGATTCTGTGATTGATTTACCGTATACGCTAGAAAGCACACGTCTTGAGGATGCCCCTCTTGCTCATATTCTAGAGTCCTTGGAAGGAGATCGGTTTCGAGTGTTTCACGACAGCTTCAGGAAGTACACAAAGGAGCTGTTAGATCAAGAAGAAATTGTTCAAGGTCATAAACGGTTATTCGACTACCTGTTTGACCAGTGTATCAGTTTTCCTCAAAATCTGGAGAGTCTGAGATACCACGCCGAGAATGGTCCAGGGCGGGCCATACTCAAGGATCTAGCGACTCTCGATAATCTTCTACAATGGTGGCAGAAAGGAATTCAACTAGACCATCTTTCCAATACTCTAGATCTGGCTTTCGAGGCCTCGCTTCAACAAGGAGACTACGTCACGGCTTTTGACTGTGTAATCCTTGGTGGTGTCGCTCGAAATATGCTTGATATTTACACAGGCGACGACTTGCGTCTCACATACTATGCCGCTCAAGATAGACGTGATGACGCTCTTCGCTTAGTGGATCAGATTCGCGGATATAATGGTGGTAGTGAGGAGGCGCTTGAAGCGATGCAGACTGTGGCGCGGAACTGGGAAAGTGAATTAGATCGAAACTGGCTCGCGTCGTGGGAAGAGGATTATCAGGAATCCGAACAGCCAGATATGAACCCTGAGGCGTACTTCGAAGTCGTTTCTGAAGTTTTAGATACTGAGGAGTTCTGGGAGGTAGCAGAACAGATCAAACGGTTAGATACGGGACAACATTTTCCACGAGAAGTTCTCTCTGCTGTTCAGAGAAAACCTGAATTATTTGATAGTCAACCTGAGCCACCGGAATGGTTTTTCGAGGACAAATCTGCAGCATTAGAATCCTGTGAAGGATTAATCTACGATCTACCTGAGGGTTGGCGTGAAGAACTTAGAGCTAATGCACCTGACTACTCAGAATTATCTTTTGCCGCACTGCACACCCTGCTTAGATGTGGAGGCGTGGAGGAGGAAATTCGTGAGATCGTTGAAGCTCGTGAATTAGGTGAGCCTCTTGATACTTCAAGTGAGGGCGGTGTTCGGTTTACTGATGCCTATTACGTCGGTTCTATAGTAGCGAGCTTGGTTGAATCACCCGAAGACCTGCAGGATATTGTAGACGAAATTGCTGTAGAGCAACCGAAAACTCAGAAACTTCTCGCATTGATGGGAGCAGCCGCAACCCGTGAATCTTCGGACCAAAAGCAGGTTTGGGTGGATGCTACCCTGGAATACTTAGAAGAGCGGCTTGAGGAAGGGTACTTGTTGGATGAGAGTGCTAGGACTGTAGCTGAGACCTGGTATTGGCAAGCAGTTTCTCAGGTGTCAGAAGCATTCGGTGAAGTCGCTGATCAAGGGTCAGAAGATCTTGTGAGACGGGTTCTTGAATTTGCGGAGGAGATTGGTTCTGGAGATCGGTTCTTCGATACAATTACTAGGAGTCTGAATCAGGCGTGGGAGGAATTACCTCCAGAAGAAGCTCTTCCTGAGAATTTGGATCGTCGTTATGAGGAGCTATTGAATAGGCCACCTATGGAGGAGCCGCCGTCAAGAGATCTTATGAATTTAGCTGTTAGAGCGGCTAGAGCAGGATATAATAGCCGGGGTGAAAATTATACAGAGAAAGCAATTGAGCGTTGTTTCCGATATGGGTATAGGAAAGATGGGTTCTTGGATGATGTCTGGGAAGGGTTGGAAGATATTGCAGACGATGAATGGGATCAATATCTCGGTACAGCTATCCAGTTAATCAACTGGGCAAATCTTCTACATAAGATGACAGATGGAAAGGGGACCGAACATTTTGAGGGTATATTCCTGAAATCTCTCCTCGATTCAGGTGCTATCAATTATCACGTAGCCGAGAATAACGCTCAACAACCTACGACGGTACGCAAGCTATGGAAATGGCGTTTAGAGAATCCTGGAGAAATGACTGAAGAGGAACTGTATCAACTGATAGACTCCAAAGAGATGAGAGTCCGTAGCGGTCCCACCTCACAGATGGAGCTACCGTTCTTCTCTAAGGCTGCTGAAGTTGCCGATGAATTTGGATGGGAGGAACTAGCTATGAAGGCTCTGCGGGCTTTGAGTTGGGGCGACTATGTCCGAGACGGCATCAGCGATGATCAAAAAGAGAAACTCCGAGAGTTGGAATCGGAATACTGTGTAGATCTCCCTGAAGATCTGGATTCAGAAAACGGGTCTAGTGAATATGAAACGGAATCAGAGGGAGTGGAACCAGAGGATGAACGTATTCACGAGATTCTTTCTCAACATTCAGAAGAAGATCCTCTTACGATGAGTGATTTTGACGATCTAACATCAGAGGAGCTCTCTACAGCTGGTGATCTACTTCAGAACAATTCAGTAGATTCTACGAGGTATAATCCGACAGCTGCAGCTCCTATCTCCCGGCTCTTGGCAGAGAGGGGAAACGAGGAACAGGCTATTCTATTGTTGGAGAATGTGATCGCTGAGCGTGATCTAATTAACTCGTGGCTGGGAGGAGGCAGTAACAGGTTTGAGAGAGTTGCCGATGCTCTCTTAGATATAGATGAGGAGAAAGCCTTGCAGAGTGTGCTGAATGGTTGGAATAAGAGCCGTCTCGATACTCAAGGATATCAGTCCATATTCCCTCAGTTGTTATGGATTGTGAAGAGAACTGAAGGAGAGATAGCCGCTGAAGAATTCTTTTCCAACGTAATGAGTTGGACTAGGAGATTAATGTGGCCCCATCAGGATCGGATACAGAAGTGGGGGGTTCTGGCTGACTCTGGAGTCTAGTATTCGATCAGTCTTAGAAATTCTCTCCTTGTGTTATTCTAGAAACGTACTTTGGAGTATGAGGAAGGGATGGCGAGCCCGTCACTTGCGAGGAACTAACGGTGAGAGTTGGAATACGTAACATATGATGTATGTAATTAAATATATCCTCCACCATACACTCTCAAATCAATAAATGAATAAAATTAGTATAGTATGTCGGAGATAATCGAAACGGAGGGTGTTTTAGGCGGTAAGCCGCGAGTCGAGGGTACTCGTGTCTCTGCGGAGCAGATTTACGAGATGTACATTAAGAGAGAGATGAGCCCAGATGAACCAGTCGGCAGAGAAACAGAGATACAGAGAATAGCGGACGCAGTCCGACCGCTAACACGAGGGAAGACACCGGAGAATCTGTTGCTGTACGGGCCTGCTGGAGTCGGGAAGACCACCTGTGTCAAACATGTATTCGACCGTTTGGAAGAGAATACGCGGGCGAAGTCAGTCTACATCAACGCCTGGCAGTACAACACCCGTTCATCACTATTGACTGAGTTACTGATTCAACTCGGATATCCTGCGCCGCGAAAAGGAAAACCAATCGACGAACTACTCTCCAAGCTCAAGGAATGGTTGGACAAGAACCGTGGAGTCGCAGTAGCGATTGATGAGTTCGACCAGTTGCAGGAGAAAACGGAGATCATCTACGACCTGCAAATGCTGAACCAGGAAGCCGAAAACAGCCTGGGAATCGTAATGGTGTCGAATCAACCACCTCAAAAGGTACAGCTAGATCCACGAAGCCAATCGCGTTTGAACTGCCAGACACTCCAGTTCAACTCCTACAACGCACCACAACTACAAGACATACTATCTAAACGAGTGGAACAGGCCTTCAAACCCGGAACAGTACCCGACGAGGTTATTGAGGAGATCGCGGAACAGGTGGCAGAGAACAGTGGAGACTGTAGGGAAGCACTCGAAACACTACTAAGAGCCGGAAGAAAGGCAGATTCAGAGAGTCGAAGTAAGCTCACTCACAAAGACGCTGTTCTTGGGGATTCAGACTGACTGCCAGATCCTTTCGCTCCAAGATATTTATTTGTCGGCTTAAACGTTAGAATATGCCAGACAATACTCCTCCTATCGATTATCCCGAAGTCTTGGAGGCTATCGGAGTTGTCGAAGTGATCCGCAAAGATGAGGAAGATGAATTTGTTGAAAATTTCAACAATCTCGCGGTAGATTCACGAGAAGATTTACCAGGAACAGATAGAGAGACACATCAACGAGTCACAGGCACCACTGGGACGACACGCCACGAGATCTCCGTCAGTGGTCTTCTGGATGAAGTCTTAGAAGCAGTTTACTTTCGAGGGAATTCGTCAACAAACGAGTTAGTCCGGTGTATTATGTACGGCGTTATCGACCAAAAGGGGTTTGAGGAGAAGTTACAGGAGAAGCGTGATGATGACATAGACTATATTGGACATCAGTACCAGTCTGCGGGCGAAGTTTTGATTGAAGAGATTGTTGAGGCTCTTAGTGACCTGATAGCGGACGAGTTGGAAGTTGGTATATTCACAAAGAACAGAGAGTCCTGGAATACAGGCAGGCTGTCATTGTACCACCCAAGTTTCTGGTCATTTGATTTCTCAGAATCTAGTCTTGATTCTCTTGAAGATTTTATGAGCGAAGACGATCTCTTCTGGTACGGGATAGACGATATTCACGTCTCTAATCTGAGTGAAGAAATTCAGCAATATGGTGACAAGGAGAGATATGTTTTCGCAGGTCGCAGAAAGTTTGAGAGTTCTGTAGGCAGCTTCAGATTCAGAAGTATACTTACGAACTTCCACTCCGAAGGATCTGGAAGCCGGTACAGCAGGGATGGTGATCCAATTGGATCTACGTATACTCGTCAAGGATACAGTAGTCTCTCTATGATTTTTGAAAAGCTAATGTGGTCTCTCTATGGGTACTACAACTTTCACAACGAGAAGAATCCTGAGCACGAACCATTAGAGGACTCTATAGACTACGAAGCTCAGTATGACTTATTGAAAGGATTACAGAAAGATCGGCAAGAGATGAAGGAGAATTGGAGACAGATATCGAGACAAAGTGATAGTATCCAGCACTCGTTTAAAGAATCTGAACCGTTTGGTAAACGTAAGGGCTTCATAGCTACACTTGTGGATAGCGCCGGTGAGGTCGAGGATTACGCTAAAGAAGAGTATGAAGACCTCGTTGAGAAGTACAATGACTCGATTGAGTTAGTCCGTTCTAACATAGAGTTAAATTCGACCATCGAAACTGTTGATCTGCAAAATAAGATTCAGTCTCAGAATGAATCGGCCAAGAGCTTACAGAAGATTGGTGGGATTCTCACATTGGTTATCGCGGTATCAAGTGCTATTTCGTTAGCGATTCAGGCAGGTTGGATATAGCGTCTGAATTGGACTAGTATTATGACTCAGGCCGAGAGCCTGCTTGCCCGGTGTTTCAAGGGGGTGCGCTACAATACTACTCCTACGCAGAAACCCTCTGACACCGGAGAAAACAGGGAAGTCCAAGACGGAACGGCGATCAGAGAAACAGAGTGAAAACCTGTCCTCTGATGACGGTCAAAACGCCGTTTCCAGGCCTCGGGACGTGTCAACTTCTTGAAAGACGAGAGACCGGGTTCAAATTCCGGCCTGGCCTTCTAGACAATATTGTTTAACTCCCTAACGTGGTCCTTCTTTGGGATTCACTCGATAGCGGCAGAACTGGTAATTTGGCTGTCACACCCGTCTATTCTTCTGATTACACTCGGATACTTACCTCCATTCGCTCTGGCCCTCCCCGCGTCATCGCACACACTAGCGATGCATTGTGTCGTTCTAAGATACGCAACACTGCAGGTTGGGCGACTGCTTGGTTCAGCGTCACCTCGAGTGTCCACCCCGAGCGGTGGCCAATATCTGGAGACTGGACGGAGACCCCAAGCACGTGGTCACTTGCAGCGAGTGCAGCACCGAGCTCGTGTGCACGGATGCGATCGCGTGCAGTACAGGTCACTGCAGGACTCCACTGGCCGATCCGATACACGTGATACAGATCGCTGCGTCAAGCCGCCCACACAGGAGTGGTGAGCCACATCCAGTGCAGGTCCGCCCGTACAGCCTCACAGTGAACACCCCTGCCGGTGGGTTGCACTCGCCGTGTATTCAGCCAAGACTTCGATCCCGCAATCACTGCATTCGACGTACATCTCTCCCGTGGGATTGCCGTAGCAGTCGAACTCAGGCATCGGGCCGAGCCAGTCGTGGTTGCGAACAGTACCGTTATCTGTTGACGTCGTGTGTGCTGACATGGGTTCAGCTTCCTGAGAACCCCAACCGCTCGCCTGTCCTACCAGGCGAGTTTTGGACTAAATAGCTCCAATGAGCGATTGTTGTTCTCAACAGATCCTACACAATGAGGGGTCATTAACTTTTTGCCACGCGGAAACTAATAACGGAGCTGATGGTAAGTGAACACGGCAATACTAGGGTCAGTGATGATCAGTTGATTGCTGCAATCAAAGACATCGACGAGCCAGTCGCATCAACAGCTGAAATTGCTCAGACCTTCTCTATGACTCGCACTGGTGTTGCAAAGCGTCTAAACTCGTTATTCGACAGTGGGTCAGTCTGCCGAAAATCAGTTGGGAGCGGGTACGTTTGGTGGATAGAAGGTCATTCAGCCCCTTGAGAAAGCGAAATTCGGCCTTCTTCCGTGAGCCACCATACCCTTGCAGAAGCCTTCTTAGCGCTTCTAACGAGGCCTTCAGTTTCCAAGTCCTGGAGTCGAACAAATACACCCTGCCGAGACATATCTAGCTCATCCCCAAGTTCGGACGCAACTACGACGGGATGAGGTGAGAGAGCTATTGCTCGTAGTATTTGATCGTCTGTCGTCTCTCGCTTCCGGCCCGCCATTGAGCCTTCGTTGCAACCCCAGAACAAAATAGCAGTTGTCTCCCAAAAGAACACGCACGGGAACTAGTTTCCACGTGGAAGGAGCTAAGTGTCTACGGTTTCGAGTAGGTCCCAGCGACGCTACGCGGCAGGTCCGCCCACGAGGAATGGCGACGCGGTGCTTAGGACACCGCACCGCCGAGTGGGGTCGTTTATCCCAACGACATGTCTAATACAAACACACACCGGCTTGAACGTGCCGGAGCCGACCAAGAGTACTACCTCGCTACGACTAGCCGCGATGCCAAAGCACACGATCCCGACCCAGACAACCCCGACGAGCCAGCCTGTCAGGTCACCACCCAACCCACCACAGCATTTCACCGCATCCCAACTGACACAGATCACCCACGATGTCAGTGGTGTGCCCCAACCCCAACAGACACCGACTACACCCGCATCCCTGCACAACTGCGCCACACTGATCCTGAGGATCTCATCCCCGACGGTGGGGTCAGCATTTTCGGCCTGACCGCATTCCAACGCGATTGCCTCCCCGCTATTGCGCGCTGCAACACTCGCCACAGCCTCGTCAAGGGGCTCACGATCAAAGCTGAACTCGAGACGTGGTATGAAGAGTCGATCAATCACGGCCGACTGTATCCCGCCCTCGATACCCTCGTTGCGGCTGGACTCATCACGAAATCCAAAGCCGATGGTCGGTCGAACCACTACGAGCTGACCGACGCTGGTACTCACCTACTGGCCACACACGCCGATCGCCTCGCTGACGCTCACGGTGAACCCCAATGACCGACAGCATCGACGACAGACTATCGGCGTTAGCCGACCGTGTCAGCGACCTCGAAGCCCAACTCGCGACCGAACGCGAAGCCCGTCGTGAGGCAGAAGCGGCCGCCGAGCAGGCACGACAGACCGCGCACGCTGCTGCTCGTGAGGCCCAACGCGCTCACAGCCGCTTGGATGACCGTGCTGCAGTCCGGATGGACGCACCCGACCCAACAACACTCACAGTCGAACCCACCTGTGAGGCGAATCCAATGCCACTGGGGACGATTCTCTCCTCGAAAGCCACTCATAGTGATGTGAATGCGCTCAGGCGCGTGCTGATTGATTCGACAGGCGAGACTCCGTCTGATGAACTCAGTGGGCTCACACCCGCACAGGCGGCGTTCATCGAAGCCCACGGAAGCGTGCTGGAGTACCTAACAACGGATCAATCCAACACAACCAGCCAGGGGACAGACGGGGCCGTGGAACGAGTCACACACGAGACGGCGAAACTCAGACGGAAGCTTCACTCAGTCGTTGAGCAGGCAGGACTTTCCACGAGTGAAACAACCGACGCCGCAGCCGAACAGGACAAGCTGAATCGCTTACTCAAGTACGGCCCCAGTGACGTCGTTGATCGGGTACATAAGGTCCACGAGCGAGCCAAAACACTGCTCGAACACGCCGGAAAGTGGGGACGGACAACAGCGGACAAACTGGGGACGCGAATCACACTGACTGGCTCAGGGGTGAAAGAGCGGCTTGGGTTAGCTCGCAGTGAGCAGTTATCCTCAACGGAGATCCGACGTGTCTTCGAGAAACTCGAATCGCTTGCGAGTGACTCACCACGGAAGGTGGTTGCAGACACCGGCGGTCGCGGTCAGAACCGACTCGTCATCTACCTCACGGACGCGGAGGTGAACAGACTCAACTGACGGGTGGTGTCAGCCCACCCAAGCGCCACCCCTGTCACCCTCGGCGGTTGCACACCAGCTGACCGCCCTCCACTCGCTACACTCCAGACACGACGGCCGCTGTGTCCGAATAGATACCCGCTGTACGGGTGTCGAGTACCTGCGGGTCCATCGAGAAGAGCGGTGGTCGGCGGTGGTATGTGTGTCGAGGGTGCAGCTGAACCGACTGACAGCAGGTGTCAGCCGAGATCGCCCGGTACACTCGTGTTGACCACGGAGCCGTGAGCATATTATCGAGCAACGGGTGTCCAGATCGCCTGGCGACGACTCAGAGCTTCAATAGGATTATACTGTTACATTTTCAATCCAATTTCATCCAGTACATATGCTATTTATTACAAAAAGTAGAGTGACACTGACTCTAGTTTGCACATCCCAACACGATGGTTTGTGAAGGCTTGTCGCGGCGGTCGTTCGCACAACTGCTTGCCAGCATTGGTGTGACAAGCAAGGGGATAGTCCAGTCCGCCGGAGCAACGCAAGCCGTAGAATCAGACTGGCCACAGTTCAGGTATAATTCTCAAAATACTGCATTTGCCCCAGATGAATCAGGGCCCAAAGAGTCGATCTGGTACGATTGGTACGTCAATACAGAAGTAGCCGGTGGAGATGCCCGAGCAGAACCAACGATAGCGGACGGCAACCTGCTTTTTACCGACGCTGAGTCAATTCACTCCGTAGCGATAGGTAGTGGGTCGATTGAGTGGTCCCAGTCTGTTGGGCAGGTTACTGGATCAATGGCTGTACGTGACGGAGAAGTCTATTTTGTCACGAACCAGGGACAACTCGGCGCTCTCGATGCACAGACGGGAGCACGACAATGGAGATTGCAACTCGAACCGAATATCATTGGGTCACCCACGGTTACTGAGAGTCATATTTTCGCCAGTAGTAGCGCGGACATATTCTACGCTGTAGAGCGAGATAGTGGGAGTCAAGATTGGACGTTTTCAACAGAAGAGGGGCGTGGCTCGTGGCCTAATAATTCGCCTGCGGTCCACGAGGGGACGGTGTTCATCCCGACACATACTGGTAGGATTCACGCCTTAAACGTAGATGACGGGGAAGAAGAATGGATGGCAGAGACAAAGGCATTTCTTGACACGCCGCCGGTTGTTACTGACGAAATTGTAGTCGCAGGTGGCTACAATAGTGATCTGGTGGCGTATTCTACCACTGGAGGGTATGAGCAGTGGCGGGTTACAGGCGCGGGTCGGTTCGGTGCGCCTGCAGTAGCAAACCAGACTGTATTCGTCACACACCGTTCCGGCTTGACGGCCTACGATGCAGATGACGGGACAGAACGCTGGACATACAGTGGAGTTCCCGGTGTCGTTGGACGCCAACCCATCGTCGCAGACGGTGTTGTCTACGTTGGTGGAGACCGACTGGTCGCGCTTGATGCTGAGACGGGATCGGTGTTCGCTTCGTTCAACCCCGATTATACGCAACACGGCGATCAGTACGGAACGGGAATCGAATCACCCGTCATCGCTGATGGTACCATCTTTGCACGCGATGAATACGGGGGAGTGTATGCACTGTCAGCGCAGACGAAAGCAGTGATCAAGGGCCCACGTAGCGGGGACTCGCTTGAAGAACTGAGCTTTTCCGCAGACGGCTCGGCCACCCCAAGCGGATCTATCGAGTCGTTTGAATGGCGATGGGAAGAGATGGACCTGTCACTCGGATCAGGTCCTCAATTGAGCACTCGATTGTATCTCCCGGGGGCGCAGACGCTTTCACTCACTGTCCGGGATACAAACGGCAATACAGCGACGTCGACACGAGAGGTCAATGTACACATCGGAAATGGCGCACGAGCGATAGCAGGTGCGGGATTGATAGCAGGCACAGGATTGTTGTATCGTCGACATCGCCGAAACCCAGAACCGGATGCAGAAACTGGTGGGTCAGATTCAGCGAGCGGTGATGACCAGCAATCGACCGAAGCGGTCCAACAGACGGCTGATGCTGAGGGCAACCACGCACTCGAGGAAGGAAATCAAGCATTGGCTGACCAGGACTATGAGACAGCCATTTCCTGTTATGAAGCCGCAATCGCCTCACTCACCACTGCACAAGAATCACTTCCACGAGGGGATGACCAGCGCGAGGAGATCGAAGAGCGGCTTGCAACAGCGCGTGCGAAACTGCAGACCGCTCGCGATCACCAAACGGCGGTTGAGAAGCTCACAGAAGCACTCCTCGCGGCTGAACAAAGCCTTCGAACGGCTGTCACCGAACACGGCAATGGCCAACAGACCATTGTGAAGTTGCGCTATCGGCAAGCACGCGACCAGTACGAAGATGCATTAGAACAGTTGGATACATTAGATATTGATCCCTTCGGCGAAAGCGGAATCACTGTCACCTTCGACACAAGTTCGGACACAGTCCCGCAGGATCCGAGCATCGTTGACGAGCTTGAGCAAGGTGAGGGCTCAACACTTGATGAGGCTGGCATTGATTCCGAGGACGCGTATGTCGAGGCTACGGAGGAGGACATAGCCAAACTCTCCCCCCTACGTCGATTGGCTGTTCAAGTCTGGTTTGATGATCAGGGGACGACAACGTTCCCCGACCGGGCAGCAATCGTATCACGACGAGATGTCGCACGCCGTGGATTAGACCTCATCTGACTGGCCCCCCCTTCGTGAAAATAGGGACATAGAAGGATGGACGGAGGTCGTCCGCTGTAGGCAGAACTGGTATTCGATATTGCGTAATGAGTTCACGAGCGAAGCCACCACCGAGCAGGCACGACAGACCACTCACGCTGCTGCTCGCGATGACTATCGCGCCCACGAACGATTGGATGACCGCGCTGCAGTCCGGATGGACGCTCCCGCTCCAACTACACTCACAGTCGAACCCACCGGTGAGATGAATCCGATGTGAGGGGGACAGATTATCCTCTCGAAAGCCACGAAGATGATGTGGAGGTTCTCGACCGTGTGTAAATTCATTCGACTGACTATCGTCGTCCAGTGGGATCAACGGGCGTAACTATGCAGAGGGATGTTCTCCGAGGACCACGGAAGCGTATTTGAGAACAAATCAGAGGATTTGTTGGTCCCTCCAATCGCAAAATTCTCCTCTGGACAGGCCCGTCAGTGATTTTCGGTGAGCTAGGGGTTTTGTGGAGGCTTTCGGGCCTCGATAGTGGCAGAGACGAGATACTCACCGAGATCACGATCGGCGTCCCAATCGCTGATGAACTCGGTGCTCTCATCCTTGGGTGCTATCTCGATTGCTTCGAAGCCGGCACTGTCGAGCATCGCTTCAAGCTCCGCAACTGTCGACGCACCGGCGACGCAGCCGGTTAGCGAGTCCGGGTCCATCGCTACGTCTTCGGGGAACGGCGCGGTTTGGACGACGTCTGAGATGGCGACGCGGCCGCCGGGCTTGAGAACGCGGTAGGCGTCGTCGAACACGAACTGTTTCTCCGGAGCGAGGTTGACGACGCAGTTCGAGATAACGACGTCGATGGTCGCGTCTGCAACGGGGAGATGGCTGATCTCGCCGAGGCGAAACTCGACGTTGTCGGCGTCGTTCTTCGAAACGTTCTCCCTCGCCTTCGAGACCATCTCCGGTGTCATATCGACGCCGATAACGTGGCCGTCCGGGCTGACCTCCTCTGCAGCGAGGAAACAGTCGAAGCCCGCCCCCGAGCCGAGGTCGAGTACTGTCTCGCCGGGCGTCATCTCGGCGAACGCCTTCGGATTTCCACACCCCAGGCCAAGGTCTGCGCCCCCGGCGACCGACGCGACATCATCGGCGTCATAGCCAAGCCGTTCGCTCCCGGACGGTCCTTCGGTGCCGTCACAGCATCCACCGTCGTCGGTGGTATCGATGCCGACGTCGCCACAGCAGTTTTGACTGTCCGAAGCGATAGACCCGTACCGTTCGCGCACCATCTCGCGGGTCTCCTCGGGGTCGCGGTCACCGGCCACCGTATGAGTATCGTTACTCATAGGAACCCCGCAAATTGTCGAGGGTTTCGAGGAGGGCCGCGGTCGTTTCAGTCGGTTCGTAGTACCGCCAAGATCCATCTTTGCGGCGCGTCACAAGTCCTGCGGTGTACAATCGGGACAGCGCTTGGCTGACGGCGCTCTGACTGACGCCGACTGTGGCTTCGAGATCGCAGACGCAGACGCCGTCATTGGCGTTCGAGATTCGGCGAAGTAGTTCGTATCGTGTGTCATTCCCCATCGCGGTCAGTACTTGGAGGTCTGTCGCCATCGCATCCGAGTCGACGTGTCCGGGTGGTGTGCAGCAGATATCTGTCTCTTCGGTGGTTCCGTCAGTGACCGCATCATCCATCATATTAGCACTATCTTATACAAGTGAACACTAATATGTTTCCCCTCGGTGACTCCCTCGAAACTCTGGAATCAAGATGAACCCTGGCCACAGCAGTACCGCCACCGATCTGAATCAGAATCGGTGCGGTAGAAAGACGATACGTCGGTGAAGTTCCCTGAGGTAAAGAAGAAATCTACGTCGACTCGCAAGTTACCAGTGCGAACGACTCGGAGATGTACACCCTCCCGATTGCGCTGTTCACGGTGCCCAATCAGTACTTCGAAGGGTGCGAATTGATGATTGCTGCCGGGCTCATCATCGTCGCTCCAGTACAACACCCAAGTGGCGTACGCGAAGCAGTACTAACTCACACACCTGCTGAACGCGCTTGTTGTCGGTGAGGCGTTATTGCCGCTTGCTTCGCGCCTCGCGGACGCCATTCCCCTCCCGAACCAAGTCCTCACAGTTTGGACACACTCGAACTGAGGTTTCGCCTGTCGGCGCAAACACATTGACGTACTGTTGGGTGACGAACCCTTCACAATTGGTACAGTCTGGCACAGAGCAGCCACACTGGCGATTGATATCAGCCTTTGCCCCCAATTGGAAGCGAAACATATCAATTGAGACGCCGTTGCTCGTGTCTGGAGCGGGCGACTAGATCACATCTGCATTGTGTGCGACCGGTGTCAAAACCGCTTGTTTCGAACAATTACTGAGAGTGTATTCGGGACCGGTGCTACCCTCGACAGCCCCACTTGTTGGCATAGAACTATGTCGTCTCTCTTGATGGCAATATGCAGTGCCGCACATCACGACGGTCAACAACCGAACGCTTCCACCCGCGATTACCTATGGATTTCTTGCGACAACCGGAAGTATGGGCACACAGTGGTACAAGACGATTGCAGACCTCTTTGCTGACGCACTAAGTACTCGGCCTGGAGATAGGGTGTTTTTTCAGCTGACTGGACGGAATCCCGGAGGTGTTCCAGCCAATCTCAATAACTATCTTGAGCACATCGACCTCTCACCCAGCCCCTCTGATGCACCATCTGGAAACGGATTTACTGGCGTAGCCGAGGTAAGTGGGCCACCGTTTTTTGACCCGACTGCGGTCGGTCACGAAGCTAAAGTCCCCGATAGCCTTCCGCTTCGAGTGCCGATAGACTGCAATCGATATCTCCCGAATCCAGTCTCCGAGGAGCGTGCATTAAGCTACAAGCACGATTCCACTGAGTTGTGGAATCCGAAATACAAGAAAACCATTCGGGGGGCGAAGAGCCTTACGTCGATTACACCATCGGAAGGCGACCAACTATTAGAACTCATCAACGGAGCAAACGATCGAGAATACAAAGTTACCGGACAATCGTACCCTGGGGATGCCTCACAAGAGATCAGCATCAACGACCGGCTTGGACAAGAAGACGGAAGCACAGGTGTACGGTCTGGGCCGCCAGACTCAATCGCAGACTTGTCGCTTGACGAGATACCGATCGTAAGTGGAAGCCGATTCAAAGTCGAGAAGACGCTTGAGGCCTGGCTAATGGAAATGATTGACTCCGAGCACAAAGGGCTTCGTCAAGTATTCGGACCAGTTGAGGAGCTCGAATGGTTTAGCAACTACATCCCCTATGGTGTATCGGGGAAAAATATGGATGGGCTGGCGTTCCATTCTAGGGATGGAATTCAATATAAGATCTCTACTATCGAACTAAAACGAGGAAAAGCAGGAACCTCAGCACTCAACCAGGTGATGGGGTATGCACGATGGGTATCAAATTTCCTTGCCGACGGGGATAGTAGTCTGATTCAGCCAATTTTGATAGCGCGTGATTTCTCTGAGGATGCAGTTCGGATTGCTAAGGCACAAATCGGTCCGCGGCCTCCAATGCTGGTTAGCTACGAGATCGTGGATGAGAGTTGTGTGATTAGCATTGACGCTGGACACCCAGTGAGCTATGCCCGGTAGAGCTGGTGGCAAAATCAGAGGTTGATGTGGCGGTGAGTAACCTTCGGGAGTTGTGACTGTTTTTGAGGCCGTTTTTTAAATACAAACCGTGGGGCGGTCACGTGATATGGTTCACTCTGTGTGGCTCCAAGCAATTATCGAATATGTGGCTTAGGTAGCTATCACACCTCAGGTACATTCGCATCGATCGACCTCCGAGACTGCGTCTTCTGATTCGTACACATAGTACTGATCAGCGTACGGAATCTCACAGAACCCGATGCGTCCGCAACGGCGATCTCACGTACAGTACCAACAGTTAGCAGATTAGTCCTCTGTCACGGTTTCGAATGGGATGATGACAGCCTCAGTATCCCCATCGTCGTTACAAAGGCGGGTGCCTGAGACGATGATCGGCTTGACCCTGCCGTCGTCGGTGTGAACGGTATACGATACGTCTCGCAACTCTTCTCCAGCCGCGGCCCGTGTAAATGGAAGGCGCTCATATGAAACCAACTCACCATCTTCCTCATAGAGTTCCCACGAACTAGATTCGTATGTGTCTGCACGCAGTTCGATTTCAGTCGTGCTCAGAATTTCGTTCGCGCGGTCGTTTCTCAACAGAACATCCCCATCTTGATCGTGGACGACAAGCCCGATCGGGAGCGACTGAACGATTCGCTCAGAAAGCTGTTTCTCCAATCGTAGTTCTCGTTCTGCCTGAAATCCCTGAACAGCGTTTTGTACACGATTGGTGAGCAACTCAAACGTGTTTGAGCCGCCTCCCTTCTGAATATAGTCTGTGACGTCTGCCGAAATCGCTTGGCTCGCGACTTCCTCCGATCCGCGACCAGTAAAAAGAATGAACGGAAGATTGGGATTGGTCTCGCGAACGTCCTTCAGCAGTTCAAGTCCATTCCGCTGTGGCATATCATAATCGCTGATGACACAGTCGTAGTCGTTAGCCTCCAGTTGTTCGACCGCCTCCCCCGCATCCGTCGTCACGTCGACCTCGAACTCACCATGTTTCTCCAAATGAATTTTCGTAAGCGTGGCAAAGTCCGCATTATCTTCCACCACGAGGAGACGGTTCGATGACCGACCGATCATAGATCTATAATGTAGGTCTAGTATAAAATACCTCGACACGACACACAATAAATTAAATTCTGGTAGCGGATCCGTAGCTCACCGACAGACAAGCGAGACGATTGTGTCGGGGGTTGACTCTAATCAGCTTACAGCTTGACTGCGGGTCAGCATCGACCTCCGATCGAACGAGCGTGTGTTCATTTCGAGGACCTCGACGACGGTGTGCGATCGCCGTGTTCACCGTATCAGCGCAGCCACTGTGCGAGGACAACAGCGAGCGCCGCCCAAATGCCGAGTTCGACGAAAAACGATGGACTCCACAGATAGTACAAGAAGAACTCACCGGGCGGGATCCCGAGTGGCGTCGGCGGTGACGTCACCGGCCATCCAAGAAACAGCGTGTCCTCGGCACGGCCGTTGAGCACTATATGGAACGCGTCGAGAAACAGGTGCGAGGCCCACCCTGCCACTACTGCACGCGAACGAGGGCCAACTCGGATGAGTGGAAGGGCGAGAGCGAGCACGAGTGCTGAGTGCCCAACGGTGTGGAACAGTTCCACGACGCCGACCGCCGCAAGCGGCTTGTCTACAGCGTCCGGGATTGTAGCGCCCACCACTAACCACAGCGGTGACAGCCGTGAGCGAACGCCAACGAGTGCGGCGGCCGCCAGGTGGGTGGGAAACAGCACGGTTGCACACAGGTTGTGTCGTCTATCACAATATCTCTACGGCGGCTGGGACGCCCCCACGTCAAAGCCCTGTCTCAAAATATGCCTTGTCTCCTCGAGATAAGCTTTCGTGCTACGAATAGCCATACACATTCATCATCATCAGAGATCAAATTCCGCCGGAACCACTTCCTCCCCGCAATGTGATCCTGTCTTTCAAGGTGACGCTCAATGGGAACAGTCTGTAGTCTTGGCAGCATCAACGTCGACCGGGTCCATCTGCCAACAACCGCTGAGCTCCAAACACTTGAGCAGCGTTACGACTGGTTTCCCTCCCGTGGACAAACTGTCGCGGTTGAGACGATCCCATCCGAGTTTCCATCACCAGATCAGATCGAACACGGTGGGAAAGGGGCGAACCAAGCTGTTGCCGCGGCGGCGATGGGCGCTGATGTTGCGCTGTTCGGGAAGTACGGACCCGACGCCGAGAAGTTCGGTGTGCGCAATGAGTTGAAGCGAGCGGGGGTCTCTGTCGATGCAATCGGAGTGGCAGCGTCGAAGACTGGGTCGGCGCACGTGTTTGTCGACCCCGCCGGGGACAACCGAATCGTCATCACGGCCGGCGCGAATGGCGATGTCGACCGTGAGTACGTGCTCCATCACTACGACCGCCTCGTTGACGCCGACTGCCTGCTTCTCCAAAACGAGATCCCTGTCGACCCAGTCACGTCCCTGCTCCAGCGATTCGAAACCGAGCAGAACCCGCCGTGTGTAATCCTCGACCCGTCGCCGGTAGCAGGGGTTCGACCACTGATTGACTGCCCCGTCATCAAGTACCTCACGCCAAATGAAAGCGAGTATCGGGAGCTTCAGGACGCACTCACGTCATTCGAGGGGACGGTACTCCGAACGGTGGGTTCAGATGGGGTCATCGTTGGGGATGAAGTGGTCTCGACGCCGCCTGTCGACCCCGTCGACACAACGGGTGCGGGCGACGTGTTCAACGGCGTGTTCGCTGCAGGACGTGCGTCAGGGGCCACACTCAGAGCAGCCGTCGAGACCGCAACGATCGCTGCGTCACTATCAACAGAAGGAGAAGGCGCTCGTGGGCGGATACCAACGCCCGAAGAGGTGCAGGCTATCCGCTCGCGATGAGCATTGGCCTGCAGACAATCAGCTGCTTACCTCACTTTGGCTGGTCGTCCGAGGAGTCGGTGTACCACCACGCCCACGCGATGAGCACAGCCTGCATCGGGAGTCTCGCCCACAACAGCCAGTCAGGAACCGCAGCAACCTCTTCGGGCAGCCCGTCCTCGACGTCGCCAGTCGCCATATAGACGTTCGCGGGGAAGACGGCCACCAACAGCACGATGAGACCCCACGCAGACCGCCGACGCGTTTGGGGGAGCAACACGCCGATTCCAAGTGCGATCTCTGCGAGGCCAGAGAGGTACACCAGTGCGCGCGGTCGCGGTAACGATGGCGGGACGACCCGTTCGAATGCCTTCGGGACCAGGAAGTGGGAGACGCCAGCGATGACGTAGATCGGTCCCATCAAGAACAACAAGGGCCGCTTGAACCGGCGCAGCCCGGATGGAGGAGTTGACACACATACAACTCACCCCCCTGAGACAAAGGGTTGTGCCCGCCGACACAACGGCGAGCCGCACGAACTGTTATGCCCCGGGAGGCGAACGAGCGGCTATGGGCTCCTCTGAAGAGGGTGATTCGCCCGTCACCGTGCGCGATGAGTCGCCGCTGTCGGTCGATCAAAAACGCGAGATGGTTCGCGAACTCGACGGGATGATCAAATACGGCGGGCCGGGCCTGGAGTCGAGTACGTGGACGACGTTCCCAGGATGTGTCGCCTCGTTCGTCCGCGCCGAACACGACCACCTCGAGGTCACATTGCACTACGACACGAGCGAACTCCCTGGTCCGGTCGTCATCACCGGTCCAGTCGACGACGACTCATCGCTCGTCTCACAGGGTGAGATACCCACGGGGTTCGTTCAACTTTCAGCGGCTCACGAAGCGCTGTATGAAGACCTCACCGACGCCGCGGGCCGCGCCGTCGACCCATATGCGGTTACGGTGCCTGACACACCATTCGCTCAGGAGGCAGTAGACGGCGTCGTGACGTTTGTTGCGTCGCTGGGCGTCCTCACCGGTGAGTCGTCGTCGGACCCACAGACATTCGAGTGGGGCTGATCGCTCGGCGCTCGACACGGATCGTGAGCAAGGTAAGGTAGTCGGCGTGTGTTAGTTTCCTGTCAACAGATCCCAACCGCGATCTATTTATATACGCTACAAGTCGATTAGTAGATATCATATCAAACCGCGGATCGGACATCGACGACATTCTCCACAGAATCGTCACAGTCGTTGCGAACGAAAATGGCGTGGGTGATATGGAGCTGTCACCACTGTATGGCGTGGTGGACACAGATGCACTTCAAGCGCTGGTCAGCAACACGGCAACACCTGTAGAGGTCGAATTCGTCTGGGAGGGACTAAGAATTCGTGTAAGTCCAGACGGAGTTGCGGTCGTCGGCAGAGAAGAGTCAGATTCCTCCCACGGCTAAAGCCGTGGGCTTCCTCCTCGCATTCGTGTGACTTGTAGGCAGGACGCTTCATTGCTCTATCGAGGATTTCAACAGAGCCAGCCAATTGTTAATATACGTAGGTCCCAAGGCCTCCCCAGACATCTAATGCCGTTCGTCGCACAGATCCGAGGTGAACAAGTGCTCCCAGAGGAGGTCGAAGATAGCACAGAAGTCAAATGCATTGAGTGCGCGGAAGCGATGTACCCTCGGGGCCCGTTCGCTGATGGGCGGGCGCGACATTTTGTCCACGAATCAAACACTGCTTGTGAGGGTGGTGGGGGTGAATCGAACACTCATGCTCGGCTCAAGTCGATAGCCGTCTCAACTCTCAAACAGGCGTTTGCAGATCAATTGTCGCAGTGTGCCCCTGAAGTTGCCCTCTCAACGCAAGAGACAGAGACTCTCCCAGAAACACGATATGCAGATGCATTAGCGGAGTTCCAGAGTGAGAACCGATACTACGGTAAGGGAGTGATCATCGAAGTCCAATATCGGAATCACTCAAAAGACAAGTTCGCCACAACTCACGACTACTTATCACTCGGATATAGTGTCTTCTGGGCAGAACCAGCTGATTTCTCCGAGGAGTCGCTTCCGTTCGACGTAGTCGAGTCCACATTCAGCGATCCGGAAGATAATCGAGGCATCGCGATCTATGACAATGGTCCAAGTGATTTCTCGACCGATATCGAATCTTCACTGGAGTGGAATGACCCTCACCCATCTTGTGAACACGAGTGGAAGGAGACGAAACATAAGAGGCGTCAGTATCAGTCTTGCCCGTGGTGTGGGACTAACAAACGGTATAGCGAGAGCCGAACTCGGTTTCTGTACGACAATTATGAGCTGTTAGGCCCGAGTGTTGAGCCTCCTCCAGACGTTTGCAACCCAAATGACGGCCATCGTTGGGAACGATACGAAGAGCACGTGTTTCGGTGTGCGAAATGTGGGTATTTCCAACTCGGGTCGGGATTCCCACAGTCAGATGTTCTCCTGTCTCCTGATCACGATATGTATGATCTGTCCGAGCTCACGTCCAATCCCCAACTCTGTCCGCATTTTTGGAGCGGAGACCAGAGAGGATCACGTTGCACTGCTTGTGGATTACGAAACATCCAACTCTGATCTCACGGTGAGACTGTGAAATTCGGCTGCCATAGTCCGTTACCAGTGGAATCAGCCCGTGCGAAAGTATGATTATCCCCCCTCACGTGATGTAGCATAATGAGTAAAGGCGCCTGGAGAGACGGCAAGTCCGAAGAAGATGTTCAAGAGAACATCGACCAGGCTGTTGACGACGCAATGGAATTCGAGTTTGCGACGCTGGACGAAATTAAAGAAGCCTTCCGCCAGTAGCCCTCCTGCTTGCGATTCGTTTATTATCGATGCCTCAGTGGAATCGTTTGAGTGGCAATCCCGCTGGACGAAACTTGTTGTGTGTCAATCCCCCGCTCAGTACTGGGTGAAATCGCTGCGCTAACCCGATCACAAAGCGAGCACGTCCAGACGGAACTGACGAAGCTTACCGCTGCAGATCACTCACCAACGCACTTTGTCTACAAGCAGTACGGTGATCTCAAGGTATTCCGGTGTGGGGGTGAGATGCGACTGTTTGGTGTGATCCTCGAGAACATCGACATCGACGGCATCGGTTTCGACCATCTCGTACTCCTCCTCGAAGTATCTGAACACGACTACGATCAGGCTGGTGTGTCAAGGGGACAGGCTAGAAAACTACAGGGGAAATTCGGTAGCCTTGACTCAGCTGAAGAGTTCTGGGAGATGTTGGACGGAGCCGTCTTCGACGAAGACGAAATTGCCAGCATATTCGACAGCGATTAGTTTAGCAATTTTTCGTGCCTTCTAGGAGGAGTGGTTTAGTGCTGGGCGGCTCTGTTGAAATCCCCCATATTCAGCACGAGCCCAACAAACTATCAGCGGCTGAGGGTTTAAACAGAGCCAAGATATCAAATATGCCATAGAATTTTCACAAGTGTATTCGTACGGACAGTATGGAACCTCCCTCTCAGTCTCTATCGAATTCGAAGGATACGACCGATGACAGGTCGATAGCCATCCAAACCTCAGGGCTGACAAAGCAATATGGAACGGACGTTCTCGCTGTTGATGATCTCAATCTGACAATCTACGAGGGCGAAGTATTCGGCTTTCTCGGACCAAACGGTGCCGGGAAATCGACGACGATCGATGTGATTATGGACTATGTCCGCCCATCGGCCGGGAGCGCAACTGTCCTTGGATACGATGCTCAGGATGAGACACGAGAAATCCACGAGCGAGTCGGCATTCTCCCGGATGGCTACGGACTCTACGACCGACTCACCGGTCGCAAACACCTCGAGTACGCAATCGCGTTGAAGCAATCTGACGATACTGTCGGCGATCTTCTTGATCGAGTTGGTCTTGATGCTGCAGCTGCCGACCGAGTCGTCGGTGGCTATTCGAAAGGAATGATGCAGCGATTGGCTCTCGCGATTGCCCTTGTCGGTGATCCCGATCTGTTGATTCTCGACGAGCCATCTTCGGGACTCGATCCCAACGGCGTTCGCCTCGTCCGTGAGATTGCCCGAAGCCACGCTGACCGGGGGAAAACTGTCTTCTTCTCGAGCCACATTCTCAGCCAAGTCGAAGCTGTGTGCGACCGCGTCGCGATTCTCAACCGTGGGCGACTCGTCGCCGTCGACTCGATTGACGGCCTTCGCGACACACTCGGAACGGGGTCGACGGTAACGCTCTCAGTCGATGCCATCCCAGACTCGCTGACCATCGGAGAGCTAGCCGGAGTCTCCGACGTCGCAGTCGATGGCCGAACAATTCGCGTCCGCGTCGGTGAGGCTACAGCGAAAGTCGACGTGATCGACCGCATACGCGATGATGGCGCTTCAATTCTCGACGTGACAATCGAGGAGTCGTCGTTGGAGGATATGTTCAGCGCCTACACTGGCGAAGCTCCCCCAACAGTCGATACGTCGGAGGTGAAGGGATGACGCGTTCTACAATCTGGCTGAAGATCGCTCGGAAGGAATTCGCCGACGCCCTCCGGTCGCGAATGATCTGGGGCATCGTCGTCATCATTGCCGTGATGACGTCGCTGTCGACGGGTATCTCACTACTTATCCCGGATGTGGAAGGTGGTGTCGAGATGGCGATTGGCGGTGCCTCGCAGTTCGCTGGACTCCTCGTCCCGATTATGGCGCTGATTGCAGCGTACCTTGCGATTGCTGGCGAACGAGAGTCGGGAAGCCTGAAAGTGATACTCGGACTCCCGCCGTCGCGAGGTGAAGTGCTCTTCGGGAAGTTCATTGGTCGCAGCGGTGTGGTCGCGATCGGTCTCTCATTGGGGTTCCTGGTAGCAGGTCTGGTCGCAGCGGCGCTCTACGGTGGCCTCCCCGTGGGAGCATTCCTTGGAACGATAGCGTTGACTGTCCTTCTCGGCGTTTCGTTCGTCGGGATTGCGATCGGGATTTCGGCCGTCACGGCGACACGAGCTCGTGCGATGATCCTGGCAATTACGGCATACCTCGGCCTGACGCTGCTGTGGGATCTAGCTCCTAATGGGGTGCACTTGCTTGTCACCGGCGAGATGCCGGGGAGAGTGGTCCCAGCCTGGTTCCTGCTCGTACAAGGATTCAGTCCAACCGGGGCGTACAATGCGCTCGTCCAGCGGTTGTTGCTCGGTGGCGGAACTGCTGTGGAAGCGCGAATCGGTGGTCCAGTACCCAGTTACCTCGACCCATTGGTGTTCGTACTCATCCTGTTTGCCTGGGCTGTCATCCCGCTGTTCGTCGGATATCTCTCGTTCCGACAAGCCGATCTGAGCTAATCGTTTTGTGGATCCGAATCGCCAGCTGCCGAAATGTGCTCACAACGTGCTGCCCGAAGCAAGTTCATAAAGCGAGGGCGCACGCTGCAGGCTTCTGTTCGACGGACGAACGATTCTCGTTAGAGGCTGGGAGGCCGGCGAAATCAGGTGGATGGCTCTTCCACTTCGGACCAGACGTGCCGGAATTTCCCACTCCGTTCCTCCCGTTGTGGGGGCTCGGGTGCTGCTTCGACAGTTATGCGGCTAATCTCGTGAGTACGAAGGAACGATTCGAGCTCCCGCTCGATCTGCTTCCAGACTTCCTCCTCGGTTGCATCAGGCGTGACTTCAAAGCGGACCGCTAGTTTCGTGGGGGCGGTGCGGATAATCTGGGTTCGATAGACTCCCGGTACTTCTTCGACAACACTCGATAATGCAAGCGGGAAGATTGGCACCGCCTCTCCGTCGTCGGTTTCGAACTTGAGGACGTCTCCTTGCCGACCGCCGACTTCCATTATGGGGAATGCGCTCCCGCAGGGACACGGTTCTTCGTAGATGGTGATGCTGTCTCCGAGGTCGTACCGGACGAGCGGTTGCACTCGATTCGCGAGGCTCGTGATGAGGACGGTGTCTGAGGGCGTCCCGGGTTCAACTGGCTGATAGTCCTTGTCGACCGGCTCGAGGACGACCCAGTCGGTGTTGGCGTGGAGATTCCCGTGTTCGCACTCGACGGCAATCGGGACGAATTCCGTCGCCCCGTAGAGTTCTCGGACCACACAATCGAAGGTGTCCCGGAGCATTCGCTTTTGAGTCGCAGAGATGGGTTCTGCCGTGGGAAGAATGAGTGCGGGGCTGATGTTGAGTCGACCATTCTGCTGGGCGCGCGCCAGCTCGACGAGGACGGTTGAGTAGCCTTCGAGGATAGCGGGCTGATACTGGTTCAGATCGGAAATCAGGTCGTTGATCGGGCTTTTCGGCGAAAAGAGCCGAAGGCGACGCTCGCCATAGACGGATTCTCGACGCATCAGCTCAAGACCGGCTGCACCGGCGAAGTGACCGCCCGAGACAGCGACGAGCGCGATGCGGAGATTCTGCGTGATGAGTCGGGACAGTGGCGAACGGTCGGCCAGTGCGGGCAGGATCCACCGGTCACCCACCACGTCTGAAACGGTCCAAGCGGTCTCATCCTGTACGAACACCCCTGGTTCCCCGGTCGTCCCAGATGTGGTCCAAACTGGATACGTTCCGAGGAAGCGCTCGCCAATCTTCGTCTCATCGGCGACGAACGCGTCGATCTCGGCTTTTGTAATCGCCGTATCCGTGACGACGTCGTCGAAGTGCTCCATAAGCATCGCCTTCGTCACTGGTGGGTAGCGTTGGAGATCTGTCGTCCACTGGGGGATATCCGCGTATCGTTGTTTGTAGAATCGGGATTGCCGCCGGACGAACGCGAGATGGGATTCGAGTCGATGTCGTTGACGAGATGCAATCGTCGCAGCATCCGCTCGCTTCTGCCGCCAAGTGTCGAGTACGAGCTTTCCTTTGGTTATCGGACTCTGTCTCATACCGTCCTCCACTACTTGTGCGTTCGCGAGTAGTGACTATAGTTAACAGGCACCATTCCAGCGACGGTGGATGACGACTATGACAATGACTACCTGCACTTATTCACGTCCGCGGACAGCTGGTTCATACTCTATGGCGAGATTCAGGCCAACTGAGTTCAGCACGACCGCAAAAACCTCACCAGTCATTGTCAATAGCGGCGTGCAACACTCAGAGGGGTGGGTTCAGCATAACGAGTCCGTTTATCTCACTTCTTTCTCCTGACTCATACGTTAGAAAGAGATTGTATACTCGACAACCCGTGCTTGGAATAGATACCTGATACAACTCAGGAGGACAGAGGAACAACTTTCCATTCTCACTAGTTGGTCTACCAATAAGAATGACAACCATAGTGGCAGTCCGACATGGGGAGACCACGTGGAACCGAAAGCACCGATTGCAAGGCTGGGCACCTGCCCCACTCACCAGCCTCGGTCGAGAGCAAGCCGACCAGCTCGGCGCAGCACTCACGGAGAGATATGAGATCGACCGCATTTTATCGTCGGACCTTCATCGGACGGAGGAGACGCTAGAAATCTTACTTGAACACTTCGACGCACCCGTCACGCTAGATTCGGCGTGGCGCGAACGTGACATTGGCGTCTACCAAGGCGTAGCGTTCGACGAGATGATAGAGCGGTTCCCTGAGTACGGGCTTGGTGAGGCTGGCGCGGAAGCAGCACACAGACAACCGGAAAGCGGTGAGAGCCTTGCTGATGTTCGCGAACGTGTCATCGAGCGGTGGGAGACAACACTGGCCGAGTTTGAATCGACAGAGACCATACTCATCGTGACTCACGGTGGCCCCATTCGCCTGGTTCTTGGACATCTGAAAGACCTCGATATCGTCGACACGATTCTGGAGCAGTCACAAGCGAACTGCTCGATTAATGAGTTTGAGTTCAACCACGAGACAGGTGCGGTGAGTATCGTTCGTGAGAACGATACCAACCACTGTTGAGCCATCCACCTTGCTGGATGGCGTGACGATAGCACATCACTCCACGAGTGCTCTATAAGACCGAGAACGTACCCCAGCGACTGGTTGGCCGATTGGCTAATACACTGTATCCATCGCCCTGTGTCCCGGCCAAATACCAACCAGTGATCGACTTGCGCCCTGAGTTCACCACGGCCACCGATTGCTGTCAGAAGAAGGGAGACGCGAATGGCAGCAGACGCTCTCGGCTACAGCACCATCGCGTGGAGGTCGTCGGCGAACGCCGAGGAGAGGAGTTCACTAACGGCGACAATCACCACCGAGAGGCCGACCCCGACCGCCAGCGGGCGAGATTGGAGCGATATGCGGGAAGACCCGACTAACGCTGGTCCACTCATCCGCGCTCCTCCGCCGATCCGAAGCGGCCGTACAGCGAGTAGGCGATGGCGGTGAGGCCGAGCAGTTCGGTGCCGTTCGTCACCACGACGACGAGATAATTTGGCAGTGTGGTGAACGTCGAGAGGAACAACGAGAGCACTGCGGGGATGGCTGTCAACAGGACGATGCCGGCCGCGAGATACAGCATAGGCATCGAGGCGTTCCGGCGATAGCCCTGGTACGCCTTCCGTGCGATAACGAGGCCGAGCAACGCCGAGAGTAGGAACGTCGCAAGAACCACGAACACTTGTACGGTGTCGCCAGTCTGGGTCACCTGGAGCGTAATCATCTGAGTCCCTCATAGAGTCTGGTGAAGCGGTCTGCCGTGGTCTCCTCGGTAGGATCTAGTTGGAGGGTGTACTCGCCGTTTTCAAATGTGACCGTTACTCGGTCGACGCAGATGCGATACTCGCCGTAGTGGTGGCCACTCGACTCATACTGGAGTTCTTCTACGATGAGCCCAGCCGCTTGCAAGTCGTCTACCCGACGGTAGACAGTCGGGGGTGAGGCGTCGATGGCTGCCGCGAGTTCCTTTGCTGACATAGGCTCTCTACTAGTCGCTGTGAGGATGGCACGGGCGTACTCATCGTCGAGGAGTCGAAGTACCTCAACGCGGTCCACGTCCTCACTCACAGCGGGTGAACGGACGGGGGGAAGTTATCTGATACGGCACAGTTTCTGACTCAGAAACTCGGCTTCATCAGTTATCACTTTCCCAATCTGAGTGGGACTCGTAATGCAACCTGCCCACAAAACACCGCACTCGGTTGCGACGGCGTTCCTGACTGCCCCAGTCAGGCTCCAAACCTACAAGAACCTCGCGTATCTCGCGTTGCAGTTCCCGCTCGGGGTGGCGTACTTTTCGCTGTTGATCCCGGCGTTGACAGTGGGAGCTGGCTCGCTCCCGCTGTTGGTACTGTTCGGACTGCCGGTCATCGGTGCACTCCTCCTCGGCGTCGCAACGATGACCGTTGACCGCGCGGTAACCGGCCTCTTGCTGCCGGTGGAACTCGACAGACACACGGCGACTGCGTCGATTGACGACGGTGCGGTCACCTACGCGAAGGACCTCCTGCTCGACCCGGGAACGTACCTGAGCGTCGGGTTCGTCCTCGCGAAGTTCGTCGTCGGCGTCTCGACGTTCGTCGTGCTGACCGTCACGGGATCGCTCGTCGCAGTGGCTATCGCTGCCCCGTTCCTGTACACCTCTCCGATGGGGAACTACACGTTCCCCCTCCCGAGTTGGCTCGGCGGCGGGACAGCCGTGGTTGACACGCTTCCCGAGGCACTCTCGCTTGCCGTCGTCGGCGTCGTCGGTCTGTTCGTCGTCGTGAACCTGTGGAACGCACTCGCGTGGCTGCTCGGTAACGCGACCGCGATCGCGTGCCGACGCGCCCGAGTCCTCGGCAGTGCACCGACCGTGTCGAACCAGGCGTAAACACGAATTACCCCCACCAAGACTATCACGTATGTCTACGTCCTCCACTTCCCGTTCTGATCCGATCGAGCGCCTTACCGACGGCCTCTGGGCCGTCTTCGGCGTCCCGTTCCGTCGAGAGACGTACGGCAACATCGCATATCTCGCGCTACAGTTCCCGCTCGGCATCGCGTACGTGACCCTGTTGGCCACGCTGTTGGCACTTGGTGTCGGTCTCTCGGTCGTCGCCGTCGGTGTTCCGCTGCTCCTCGCAACACTCGTGTTCGTGACGGGCCTCACTCGAGTGGAGGTCCTCTTAGCCAACACACTGCTGTCGCGCCAAGTCACGGCACGAGCGGTCCCGCTTACAGCGCCCGACGGGATCACTGAGTACGCGAAGGAACTCGTTCTCGACACCGGGACGTACGTCAGCCTCGTGTTTCTGCTCTCGAAACTCGCCGTCGGCATCGTCACGTTCACCGTGTTGACGTTTCTAGTCAGCCTGACCGGGGCGTTACTGGTGGCTCCGTTGGTGTACGACCGGCCCGGGTCGTATCGCGTTTTCTACGACACGACGTTGACGTTCGCGCCCAAGATTCGATTCGTGCAGGACCTGTGGTCGGTCACGTTCGCCCCTGTCATCACGCTCTCCGAGTGGAACGTCGATACGCTGGGTGAGGCGCTCGTCGTCGCCGCCTTTGGTGTGGTCCTGTTTATCATCTCGCTGCACGTCCTGAACGCCATCGCTCGGGGTCTGGGCCTAATAACAGCAACAGTACTCCAACACGCCCGGTCCATTAGTAGCTGAAGTCGAACGTCGTGTAGCGATGAGAGACGACGAAGATGGTTCGTTGATCGAGCAAGCGTGCGGTGAAAATCACACTCCCTCACGTTCTCAACCAGTTTCTGAGTTGGAAACTCTGGCTCGGGAACCAGATCCGGACACCCGAACGCGCAGGTAAGTCGCTGACTGACGTACATCGACACTCATTCGTCACCACTTAATTCTGACATTCAGCTTCCTCGACTTCGGCCTGACGTGGGGACTGTGGATACTCTTGTTCGTAGTGAGCGATGGTCTTCCGCCCGGCCCGCTAGTCCTCCTCGGTGCGTTCGGGCCGGCCGCCGCAGCCGCCGTCTGCGTGCGCGGTGCTAGAGAAAGTGTTTCCGACTGGGTGCGCTCGTTTGCTCCTCGTATCAGTTTGTGGTGGTACGGTCTGGCGCTTGCGTTGCCCATCGCGATTGTCGTCGCCGGCGCGCCACTATTCGTGCTCTCAGGCGTTCAGGTGGGGATTCCCTCGCCACCACTCGGCGCCGTCACCGTCCACTTCCTGCTCGCGCTGACCATCTGTGGCGCTCAAGAGGAGGTCGGATGGCGAGTGTTCCTCCTTCCGCGCCTTCAGCAGCGTCTCAGTGCGCTGCTTGCGTTTGTCATCGTCGGCCTCCACTGGGCGCTCTGGCATAGGCCACTGTTCGTACTCGGTGACGGTACGATGGCACCGACGAGCAGCTCCTTCGTGGCGTACGTCGGCTCTATCATCGGTGTGAGTATCGTCTTGACCTGGCTGTTCAACGCCACGAGGGGAGCGTCGTCGTCGCGATGCTCTACTACGCCGCGAACAACTCAGTAAACGCGTTCAGACCGCTCGGTGAGGATGCTATCGAAGTAGCTGCGCTCGTGCGCGCCGTCGCGCCTGACGCAAAGCTACTGATCCTCTGGACCGTGGTGGCTGCGCTCGTGTTCACGTACGGCCACCGGACGCTCGCTCCGGACGGCACGTGGACCTCGACGGGTTCCAAGCCGACACCTTCCTTGGATGCGACGGAGTAAGTGAGACGACCCCAACTTATTGGGTAAAGCTGTAACCACACGTCTCCCCGACCGAATACCATGGTAATCGAGTATGGCGACACGGCGGGCGTGAAAACATGAGCTCGGGTCGGATCTGGTCGCGGTCGACACAGCGCCTCGTCCACGTCGTGCTGGCGACGACGCTTGGAGTGTACCTCTACTCCCCGCTGAACGAGATTGCGAGCGTCGAACTCGCGGTGCAGGCGTTGGTGTTCCCGTCGCTCGTCCTCTCTGGACTGCTCATATGGAACGGACACCGACTACGAGCGCGGTTCAGGTGAACTACCCTCCCCTACTCGCTCACGGCTGACGCCGTTCGCTCCTTGAGGGGAGGGCTTCCTGCTTCCACGACGCGCTTTGCAGGCACGAGACGGAACGACAAATCGTCGTCCACGTCCGCACCCGTAGGGAGCGCAGTCTCCACAGGCGTTCCTTCGGAGTGTCCCACTCCTACATCTTCGAGGCCGCGAGAAAGGATGTTCCACGCCGCGTTCGCGTCCCTATCCGCCTCAAACCCACAGGCGGGACAGGAGTGTTCACGGACCCACAATGGCTTCTCCGTCGAAACGCCGCACGACGCACACTCCTTGGTCGTCCCGCTCGGGTTGACCGCCACGAAATGCGTCCCCTCACGCTCGCACTTGTATTCGAGCATCGAGAGGAACGTTCGCCACGCGGCAGACGCGGTGTTACGGCTATTCGACGGTGACTCCATCATCTCCATGACATTCAGGTCTTCGACTGCCACAAGGTCGTACTCCCGAGCGTAGTACGCTGAGAGTTTGTGCAGGAAGTCGCGGCGCTTCCGTCGGAGAGAGGCGTGATACTCTGCTACTCGATGCCGTTGCTTCTCGTAGTTGTTCGACCCGTGTTCCTTCCGCGAGAGCTTCCGTTGTTCTCGTTCTAAGCGTTCACGCTCATCCGAGAGGTCGAGCGACCCGACCGCTGTGCCATCAGTGTCGTGGGCGTACTTGCAAATCCCAACGTCGATTCCGACGCACTTCTCGGGGTTCTCAGGCGGTTCAGGCGCTTCACGGTCCATTTCGACACCGAACGTGGCGAACCATTTGCCCGTCGGCTCTTTCTTGAGCGTAACCTGCTTGAGTGTCGCGTCGTCGGGGATGGCGCGGTGGAGCCGAATCGGGATGTCCGCGAGTTTCGAGAGTGACAAGACAGTCTGACCGCCCTTCTTGTCGAGCTTGAAGCCAGACTGACTGTAGGTGAAACTGCGGAACTCCCGTGGCGGCTTCCAGTTGAGTTGAGTTGACCCACACCGTAGCCGTTCTCCTTGAGTCCTCCGAGTGACTTGACTTTCTGCTCGATTCGCATAACTGCTGTTTGCAGAACTGTCGAGTACACGTCCAAGAGGTCGCCCCACCAGTCTTTCAGGGACGGAATTTCGTCACGGATGGACCGAACACGCTGGTTGAGTGTGCCTGTGTCCTCGGGGACTTGGTTGAAGCGGTAGAGCGCGTGATTGTACAGTTGCCTACAAATGTCTCGGTGGCGGTCCAACTCCTCGCAGTGGGCGTCGGACGGCTTGAGACGGTACTTGTAGGCGTAGTACATCCGTTACTCTCGTTCCTCGATTAGCTCATCCAGTTGCTCACGGATGAACGACGAGAGGTTGAGGTGGTGGTCCTCAATCCACTCGTCTTGGTCTTCGCGGATGGTGATTGTCTTCCGTTTCACTGTAATGCACGGTATGCACGTTACACGTATAAGATCTTCGGTGGCGTGGGCCTGTGGGCCGAGCGCCGAACGTGATTGGAAATTATGCGGCGTTGACGAGACGCGAAGCGTCTCGTTCGCGCACAAGAGCGCAGCTCTTGTGAACGCTGTATCCCCTCCCTGCTCGCGCCTTCCCTTCGGTCGGCGCTCGCTGAGGAAGGGGGCTTAGCGCCTACTTTCAGCTAACTCGCTGGCCACAGTCGGAAGCTCCTCTCTCGCGTACTCCCTGCTGATAACCGCCTTCGGGGCGACCCTTGTCGCTGTCACTGCCCCGTCACGCTCCCGACGGTGGGTGATCACCGGCGCCACGGTCGCGGTGGCGCTCGTCGCCGTCCGTGACGCGGTCGGAGCCGCCGGGGGCATCCTCACTGTCGTGACGCTGTTCCCGCTGGTCTTCTTGCCGTACATCGTCGCCGCCGGTGTACTCATCCGACTGCTCGTGGAGCGGTTCGGGGGCGACCGACTCCGAAGCCTCCCCTCACGCGCTCTCACACGACGCGGACTGTTCCTCGCCGGTGTGTTGCTCGTCGCGACAGTCGGCGGGTCGGTGCTCGCCGTCGCAGTCGCTGCGCCCGCCGTCCCTCCTGCTGACTGGCCCGCCGACCGGCAGTTGAGCTACCTCGAGCGGAGCGACCAGCGGGACCGGGAGACTGGCGCGATGGTCGACCGGAGCCGGGACTACCGGCGGGCCGAACGTGTCCTCTCGCTGATCGCGGCCGAACGGGTGGAGGGGCCCGACGAGTTGTTCGACGCTGCGGTCGTTCTCCAGCACGGCACCTGTCCAGCACACTTCGAACTCGCCTACCGCCTCGCTGTGGCGGCGAACGACTCTGCGGAGGTGGATGCGTCCGAGTGGGTCCGTCTCACCTACGATCGCTGGCAGGTATCCCTGGGGGAGCCGCAGCGGTATGGGACCCAATCCGGGACTTTCCCGGTCGACACCGAGTGTCACCCTCCAATTCCGACCGGCCTCAACGCGAGTGCAGTCGTCACTACCCCTGCGAGTATCGGATGAAACCCAACAGCTTGGGCGAATTTTGAAGCAGTCAACGGAGATGCTCAGTAGTATGTCATCGCCACGCGCGCTGCAGCGGCCTACCCCGTTCGTTCTCTCGGGACAGCTAACCCCACGTGTCTCACGCTGGAGACTCAACTCGACTAGTTCTGACCCTCTTAGCCACAGTCCGAGCAACACTAACACCGATCACTGTCGAGGGGTCCACGCATGACCGACGTGGACCACACGGATGCAACTCCCGCCGTCGGTTCGACCAAGCGGTCTCTGACCGAGAATTCAGCCACGGAAGCGACGGGGGCGGGCGTTCGTTGGCCCCAACAGGCCGGTGCGTTTGCAACGCGAACACTCAAAGAGCTGTTCCGCAACCGCGCGGCACTGGTGTGGGGGCTGGCCGCGCCAGCGTTCTTCTTCGTCGTATTCGGCGTCCTGCTCGGTGACCCGGGCATCCAGCGGGGGGCAAATGCGGTCGTCTTTGGGGTATTCGGTGCGTTCAGCGTCTCACTCGTCATCTTCGCAACCGCGCTGAGCGCGGACCTCAAGGCCAAACGCTATCGGAAGCTTCGTTCGCTCCCGATCTCACCCACGGCGGACCTACTCGGGCGGTTCACGGGCGGACTGGTACTCGCGCTCGTCTCGTTCGTGCTCGTGCTGGCGGTCGGCGTCGTGACCGACGGGACGCTCGCGGTCCGTTCGGCCGTCTCGGTCCCCGTCGTGTTCGTCGCACTGGTGCTGTTCTGCCTGTTGGCAATGGGGGCAGCCGTCTTCGTCGCTTCAGTCCTCGACGACGGCGAGTACGTTGTCGGCGTCACCAATATGCTCACGCTGGCGCTGTTCTTCCTCACCGGCTACAACGGGCTGCTCCCGTCGATGGCGCCGGGGCCGCTCGGCGAGTGGGTAAACGTCCTCCCGAACTCGCTGGCGACGCGGCTGGCGGTGTACCACCTCGTTCCGGTCGGCTCCGGCGCCGGCACCCCACTGACCCCACCTGCACTCCCGACGGGCGTGGAGTCGGCCCTCCTCCTGGGTGGGTACGCTGTTGCTGGCGTCGTGCTCGGAGCGGTCGTGATGCGCCGTCGCATCTACGACGGTGAGGGAGGTGAGTGAGTTGTCGAGTGACGCCGACCCGGCGGTCGAGGCCCGTGGCCTCGCCAAGTCGTTCGGCGATGGTCCTCCTGTGTTTTCAGGGGTCGACCTGACGTTCCAGCGCGGTGAGACCACCCTGTTGATGGGCCCGAACGGTTCGGGGAAGACTGTCCTGCTCTCCTGTCTCGCGGGGGGACTGTACCCATCGGCTGGATCGATATCGGTGTTCGGCGAGCAGCCACCCGATGCCCGGTCACAGCTCGTGTTTATGCTCCAAGACGGGCTTGCAGTCGACGACCTCTCTGGTCGCGAGAACGCGGCGTTCTACACCGCGCTCCACCCGGGTGCCACCGACAGGTGGCGGGAGGTGGCTGACAGTCTCGAACTCGACGCGCTTGATCGTCGCGTCGCGGACTACTCAGGCGGGATGCGTCGAAAGCTCGAACTCGCGTTGACGCTCTCAGTCGATGTCCCGCTCTACCTACTGGACGAACCGACCGCCGCACTCGATCCGACGACCGTCGAGCGGTTCCACGCGATGCTCGACGACCTGGCCGACGCTGGACGGACCGTCGTCGCCACCAGTCACTCGCCCCGCGACCTCAGGGCGGCCGACCGACTGGTGTTCTTCGACTCGGACGGCATCGTCGCCGATGGTGAGCCGAGCGCGCTCCGTGAAGCCACCCCACCTGTGGTCGTCGTCGAGGACGGGCCGGGTGACGAACTCCGACCGGTTCTCCGTGAGGATCGACTGTTCGACACCGACGCCGGCCGCCGAGGGTTCCTCGAGGCTGACGCCGATCCCGAGGCCGTCGCTGATCGGCCGGGCGTCCGCGCCGTCGAAGCGGCGACGGCTCCAGACGTGTTCAACTACTATGTCCACATCCAGCCATAATCGGGGGTTGCACTGCGTTACGAGGAACGGCTCGTGAGTCGACTGAGAACCTCCCTGCGAGCCCAGTTCGACGACGTACTGGGACTGGTCGGGAGCCTCTCCGTCACGTTCCGCCAGCAGCTCCGAACCGCCCGGCATAGGTTGCGACGAGAATGACGGCGACCGCCGGTGCGACGGCAACGAGTGGGCTCACCGCCACCCCGAGGTTGAGAGTGATCAGTGCCACCTGTAGGTAGGCGACGCCAGCGACGACGGCGAGACCGGTCGTCGGTTCCAGTTCTGCGTTGCGACCTTTGAAAAATGTGCCACCGCGTAAATACACGAATGCAAGCAACGCGAACGCGGGGATCACAGAGATCCCAGGGAGCACCGGCAAGACGGTGTTCGGCGAACCGTCGGCCGCCCACTGGATAGCTACCTCGGCGGGGAGAGCGGGGAACGCGACGAGTCCGACGACGAGCGAGAGCGCAATCGCGGCAATCGACCCCACGTCGGCCGGTCGGAGGGGATCAGTGTCCATAGTTGAACCACATAGTGGCCGGTGAAAAGCCGTCCCTGCAATCAGTTGCAGTACCGCATATTCGACGGGTCATCGTCCCACCAGAGACTGCTCGACAGCCCGCCGGAGCCGAAGCTCTCGTGGGTCGTCCCATACATATGTCCCCATCCGATTCGGCGTGTAAGCGAATCCGAGTTCCCGTTCGGGGTCGGCGAACGCGAACGAGCCACCCGCACCAGGTGCGCCAAACGCGGCTCTGCTCCCGAACTGAAAGTCCTCGAAGGGCTTCCAGAAGCCGAGCGAATAGGAGGTTTCGGTACCCAGAATCACATCCCGTCGACCGCGTGTCGGTGGCGTCCCAGGCGCGGCCAGCGCCGCGAGCGTCTCGCTGTCGATGCCGAGCGGTTCGCCGTCTGTTGCGAGCGCCCCGTAGAGTCGCGCGAGCGAACGGGCAGTGCCCACCCCATTTCCTGCAGGGATCTCAAGGCAACGCCACTCGGGGTCGTTCAACTCGGCGGGTGTCGAGACGTCGAACGGGTTCATTGCCCGGGACACGGTGGAGAAGGGATTGGCGAGTCCGAGGAGCAATCTGGGGGGAAACGACCGGAGGTTCCGGACTGCGTCGAGCGGGCTGAACGGCTCGACGTACGCAATACGTTCGTCGACCGATTCGGGGACGCCGATGCGAAACGTCTCTCCGAGCGGATCGAACAGTTCCGCTGCCGCGTAGGCTCCGAGTGTCCGACTGTCGGGGTCGGTCCGACGAAGCAGTTCGTTCTCGTACCACCCGAGCGACCACGCATGGTAGCCGTGTCGTGTTCCCGGTATCCAGTCCGGCTCTTTGGTGGCGAGACGGTCGACGAGCGAGTCATAATCCGCGACGTCTGCGGAGGTCAGACTCCGTCCGATGGCGGCGACTCCGGCTTGGTGAGCAAGCAACTGGCGGATTGTAACATCGTTTTTCCCGTGCTGGCCGAAGGCAGGCCAGTAGTCCGCCACTCGGTCGTCGTACTCGAAGTATCCGCGTGAGCGAGCGTGGGCCATCGCCGCTGCAGCGACACCCTTCGTCGTGGAGAAGACGAGGACGAGCGTATCCTCGTCCCACGGTTTGGTTCGACGGGCGTCGCGGTATCCTCCCCAGAGGTCGACGACGAGTTCACCCCGGTGGGAGACTGCGCAAGCGGCTCCGAATTCGCCTGATTCACGCAGGGTCTCCTGAAAAGCCGACTCGACCGCTTCGAAACCAGGTTTGACTCGCCCACCAACGGGTGGATTACGAGCCGACATATTGGCGGCCCTCCTCCAACTGGGTACTCGTGTTCATAGCCGACAGTTGGTATCAGATGAAGTATGTGTATCCCCACGATGTTGGGGATACGGGGACAACAGGCCGACGAGCGATTGCAGTCGAGCGATAGTCTGCCAGTGACTCATCGCCGCAGGTGTGGTTCGAGGGTCTGTCGAATTCGCTCGTGCGCTCCGATTCCGCTGAGATGGCCGACTGGCCACACCGCTGGGCTGACGCCGGGATACGAAGAGCGCTGGGTGCCGAGGTGGTTGAGACGATCGTGGCGACCCAATACCGGATGAACGTGGTCGTGGTCGCGGTTACCCCACGAGTCGGTGAAGTTCAGACGTCGACGGAGGTACTCGGGTCGGTCACGGGCTGCTGGAGCGGCCGGGACGCTCGAAAGAAAGATCTCCCCGTGAGCGGTCCCGGCCATCAGCGGCACGTACACGTCGGCCGTGTCGTGATGGACATGGTGTCGGTTGGTGACGAAGCCGCCGAGGCTGTAGCCGGAGACGATAGTTCGGCCGTCGACTTCATCGAGAATGTGTTCGGTGGCAGCAACGGCTACCGCCAGCGTAGCGAGGTATCGTGAGAGCGTCGCGCCAACACGCTGGACGCCCAAGCGACTCTCGTGACCCGGTGCCCGGATAACAACGAGATTCGCCCCCACTGTGTCTGGGTCGGGGAACGTCCCTGAGAAGATGGTGTCGTAGGGATACTCGCCACCGCCGTGATGCCACACGAGCGTCGGTGCGTCGGTCCCGTGCCACGCTCGGATCGAGACCGCGGTACGGAGCGTGCCCGCAAGCGTCTCGACGGCCAGTTCGTGCGTGCCGCCTCCATCGACGGCTGGCCAATCTGGGTCCACAGCTGCGAGGTGGCTCGAGAATTGGGGAGATGTGACGCCGTCGCGAAAGTAGCGCCGCCGCCAGGTAAGGAGATGGAGACCGAGAAGGAACGACCGATCCAAGAGGGCATCGCGATGCGGAAGTCGGGGGACGGGAATATCGATTTTCACAGTCAGTTTAAGAACTCAAAAACAATATCATTTTGTATTCGTAGCGTAGAGAGATGACGATGCTCGACGCACAGGTGACGGCGGCGACAGCAGAGAAGACGAGCGATGACGGGGCGGCGGGATCGCCAACCGTCGTCGTTGAGGACCTCAAGTTCACGTATCCGGGGAACGACGAACCCACGCTGCGAGGGCTGGATTTCACGATATCCCCCGGAGATGTGTTCGGATTCCTCGGGCCGAGTGGGGCAGGCAAGAGTACCGCACAGAAGGTGCTGATCGGACTACTTGAGGACTACGACGGGACCGCGACCGTGTTCGATCGGGAGGTGAGTGACTGGGGTGGCGAGTACTACCAACGGGTCGGCGTCTCCTCGGAGTCTCCGAACCAGTACCTGAAGCTCACCGGCCGCGAGAACCTCGAACTGTTCGCCTCACTATACGAGGGCGAGACGCGCGACCCGGAGGAGCTCCTCTCGATGGTTGGCCTCCTCGACGCCGCAGACCAGCGTGTCGAAGCCTACTCGAAGGGTATGCGGATGCGGTTGAACTTCGTCCGGGCGTTACTCCACGACCCGGATCTGTTGTTCCTCGACGAACCGACCTCCGGGCTGGACCCGACGAACGCCCGGAACGTCCGCGACATCGTCCGCGACCTCCAGGCCAACGGGACGGCAGTATTCCTTACCACACACGATATGACCGTCGCTGACGATCTATGCGACGAGGTGGCGTTCATTGTAGACGGAACGATCCCCGTCGCGGACGCCCCCGCCGAGTTGAAGAAGCGCCACGGTGCGCCGCTCGTCGAAGTTGAGTTCCGCCGTAACGGCGCACTGGAGACTGCACAGTTCGATCTCGAGACCATCGGGGGCGACACCGAGTTCGAGCGATTGCTGGCTGAGACGCAGGTTGAGCGTATCCACTCTAGTGAGGCCACCCTGGAAGACGTCTTCATCGCAGTCACCGGTCGGGAGTTGGTGTAGATGTCCGTTGCCTCGATGCTGCGCTGGGACAGCCGGTTGCAGTTCCGCTACGGCTTCTACGCCGTCTACGCCGTCGTGACGGTGCTGTTCGGGCTGGGGCTGAGCGGACTCCCCGCGTCGGTCCGGACAGACACGCTCGTGATGGTGCTGTTCGCCGACCCCGGCTTCCTCGGGTTCTACTTTGTCGGCGCGCTCGTCTTGTTCGAGAAGAACGAGGGGGTACTCCACGCGCTGGTCTCCTCGCCACTGTCGGCCGACGAGTACCTCATCTCAAAGACCCTGTCGCTCTCATTCATCGCGACGCTGGGTGCACTGGTCATCGCACTGTTCGTTCACGGTACAGGATTCCAACCAGTGTGGTTCCTCCTGGGACTGAGCCTGACCGCCGGCCTGTTCGTTCTTGTCGGCTTCTCTGCGGTCGCGCGCTTCGACTCACTGAACGCCTACTTCCTAACTGCTATCGTCTACATCATTCCGCTGTCACTCCCGCTGTTAGATCACTTTGCGGTCGTCGAGAGTCCTCTGTTCTATCTGTTCCCGACACAGGCCTCACTCGTGCTCATCGGCGCGGCGTTCGAGGCGACACCCGCGTGGGAACTCGCCTACGCTGTCGGCTACCTCGCGGTCGGCATCGGAGTCGCGTACGTGCTGGCTCGCCGAGCCTTCGAACGCCACATCGTCCGGGAGACCGAGCGGAAGCAACCTGCCAAGGTGAAGCGGAACGGGCTACTCGCTGACCGTTCGCTCGGCCCTGTCGCCACGCTAGCCGTGACCGACATCCGGAACTGGGTCCGCGATCCATTGCTCCTCTACATCGGCCTCTCGCCGTTTCTGCTCGGGTTACTCGCCCGCTTTGGCATAGGTCCCGTCGACAACGCCGTCGACTTCGTCGACCTCGCGGCCTACTCCCCGGAACTACTCGCCGCCTTTCTGTTCACGCCTGCCGGGACACTCGGCTTCGCGGCCGGATTCTTCATGCTTGAGGACCGTGAGCAGGGCGTTCTCCGAGCACTTCGGTCGACGCCGCTGACCGGTCGCGGCTACCTCGCGTACCGCGGTGCAGTATTCCTCGGTCTCGCGTTCTGTTCGACCCTAGTGATGGTCCCGCTGGTTGATCTCGGGACACTTCCACTCGTCCCGTACCTAGCAATCGCGCTCGTCGCGTCGCTGCACACTGCCGTCGCGGGCCTGCTCATGGCGAGCCTCGCAGCCAACACCGTCGAGGGTGTCGGCGTCAGCAAGCTACTCGGGTTCCTCATTATCGCTCCGGTCGTGGCAATCGCCCTCGTCGGCGAACCCCTTCAGTTCCTCGCCGGTGTCCTGCCGCCGTTCTGGGCGGCGAAGGCCACCATCGCGGTACTCGACGGCGCGTCACTCGCCACGGTTGGAGTGTATCTCGTTGTCGGCGTCGCCGTACAGGTAGCGTTAATAGTCATTCTCCTCCGACTCTTCCTTCGGCGGGCCGACTGATGCAGGGGCGAGCGAGCCTTCGGACGAAAACTCAGGACATATCCGTTCCTGATTCGTGCAGTGAGCTATGAAGGGGTTTACCGACGAACAGCGCGACCGTATCCGGTCGGACCTACTAGAGGCTGGCCGCGAACTGTTCGCGCAGTACGGTCTCAGCAAGACGACCGTCGCTGACCTCACCGGAGAAGTCGGTATCGGGACGAGTACGTTCTACCAGTTCTACGACTCAAAGGAGGCCCTCTACCTCGCTGTCCTCGACCGCGAGGGAGAGACCATCGCTCACAGACTATCCGAGGAAGCGGTCATCGAGGGCGACGACCCGGAGACCGTCGTCCGAGAGTTCCTGCGCTTCCTGTTCGATGAGATAGAGACGAACCCGCTGGTCCGTCAGCTCGTCGTCTCAGACGAACTCGACAAACTTCGTGAGTACCGAACGGAAGAGGAACGCGAGGCAGAGCGGGCCGAGGAGGTCGAGACTATCCGTGCGTTCACCGATCCGTTTGTCGAGACTGGCGCAGTTCACGGGGAGGACCCCGAACTCGTCGCCCGTGCGGTCGGCGCCATCCCGTATCTCACGCTCCACGAGGACGACATCGGCTCGGAGCACTATTCGGAGGTCAGAGACTTTGTCATCGACACATTTGCGCGGGGATTAGCCGCCGAGGGGGAATGAGCCGTCGGAGTGCAGTCAGATCTGAGGACCCTACAGAGTGGCGATCAGCCGACGTATCACTCGTGGAAGGTAGGTTCGATGCTGGTCGTACCAAACCGAACACGCGCCGGTATCGTCGCAGGCGCCGTGGGTTGAGTACACGAGAGTTGACGGCATCTCAGCCGACCGTCACCGCCGTTCGATATCGACATCCCTACTGAGATCCGGTCTGTCTCCTTCGCTCTCAAGCAGGTGTTCGACTCGCTGCTCGAACTCCTCGTCGGAGAGTTCACCCGCTGCGTATCGGCGTCTGAGCACCTCTAGTTCTGTCGGGGATTCCTCTGTTCTCGTATTATCGACGTTTCGGCGGTCCTCAGCTCGATAATTGTGCGCCACTGCGAGAGCACCGGGCAGGATCACTCCGAAGCCGACCGGAAACGCGATCCAGAAACTGTTGACGCCGAGTGCCAAAAACCCGAAGGCGACCGCTAACGTCACCGCGGTCACTCCGCTGACGACGAGCAGTGAAACCGTGTCTCCACCGGGTGTGCCGGCATCCGAACCGCGACGATTTCGACTGTCGTTGAACACACCCGAGAATCAGTATCCGTGTGCATCAGGGTTTTACCAATATGTTGGGTGACCGAGGTTCGAGGGGGTTGGGGCCCTCGGTGGTTTTCCTCTGACAGTAACAGGCGTACCGACGCCCCGAATCAGTGATCGAAATTTGTATTTATCAGGGCAGGTTTTCAGTTCTCTCTGGCCGAGTCGGCAGTCTCACCTTCCACAGTCACGGCTGGCTCGTCGTCATCCGTTCCGAGTCGTCTACCTGCAGTCTCCAGCGTGCCAGTCGCTGGCCGGAGGTCTGCCGCAGCACCGAGACCGAACGCCGGCATGTTGTTGTAGACGGTTTCGTAGTCCCCGGGGTCGACGAGGTATGTCTCGTGGAAGATCCCGACGTCACCGCTCTTCCCACTCGTCTGGTTGTACTCGATCCACGCAGGGAGGTGCTCCCGCTCCATCTCTCTCGCGTAGTCGCGAAGGGTCTCGAAGGATTCCCAGTACTGTACCATCAATATCGTCCGAGTGTTGATCGTTTGCTCGTGGTGTAGCAGTCCCGAGTCCTCCTGCGCCTCGAGTTCTCGAAGCATCTTAGGCATCGCTGCAGCCACTGGAAGCCACTTGTGGACTTTCCAATACCGATTGATCCGCATTCCAATGAGGAATACCACGAAGGGTTCGTCTCTCTCCGCAGTCATCCGTCTCTTATGCATCGTCTCTCTCACCTAGGCAACACCGTGTCGACCGTACCACGATTTGTACTGCTTCTGGGCAACAGAGTGCTGAACAGACCATTGAACGGCACGTCGTACGGGAGGCGGAAGTCACTTCCACCAACGCGTTGGCCTTAGAACAAACTGCAGTCGGAATCCACTCGATGTCACCGCCAGTAACAGTCGACGGCGCACAGTGGATCCGTAACTGATTGCAGTTTTTCGTTCGTGAGTCGGTCGCTACCGTTCCAGCAGGAACTCGTTTAGTACACGGCCGGTGCCCCGCCGGATCGTCTCACTCACTGTCGAGGTGTCGACGTCTAACGCGTCAGCTACCTCTGCGAGTGTACACTCGCGTGGCACCTCGAAATATCCCATTCGCTCGGCAACAGTGAGGCATTCCAATTGGCGGTCTGTGAGCAGGTCACTACCTGCTTCGCGCTGGGTAACTGACAGGAGGTCGTACCGAAGTTCGCTCGCGTCGAGTCGATCACCGAACTCCTCGAAGTCCGCTCGCGTCGCCGTGATACCGAACGTCATCGTCCCGTTCTCGACGAGCAGGGGAAACTCGGGGAGGAGCGAACTCCCGCCAAGAAATTCGAACAACGCCTGGTCACGAGTCTCGTACTTCGATAGCGCTCGGTCCGAATCGCAGTAGAGGAGTTCGTGCACGAGGACATCGGGGTGATCCTCGATTGCGCTTACGACCGCGCGAGGGTCTTCGGCGCGGGTCTCACCGAGTTCGAGCGTCCGGTCGTCAACGGGGGCGCCCGCGAGCAGCCGCAGATTAGCCTTCGGAAACGATCGGGAGACGTCGCTGATCCAGAGATCATCGGAGAGCCACAGGCGAAACCGAGCTCGAATCACGAGATAACCCCGCCCTGTTGGAGTTCGCACATCACACCTCCTGTGGTGACGCAGTGGAGCATAGGGTTTGTCAACTGACGGACCCCCGGTCGCTCACGCCAACTCCCGCACCCACAGGCGGGCAGAGTACAGCGCACCCAGGCCGACGACACCGATGAGCGCGAGCAGTATCGCGAACGCGACGTAGCCAAACAGCGGATTGGCGTAGGGGAGATCACGACCGACGCCGCGTCGTTCGGAACCGTTCGCCTATCGAACGAACTCACTCTCATCACAACAGGAGATAAATGAACGACCGACCCACGTCTAGCGGATTTGGCTTCTTCGAGAAGCGATGGACGCTGCAGGCTTCTATTCGGGTGACGACTGATTCCCCTGGAGGCTATGAGGCGGCCGATATAGGAGGACCGGATGATTTCCTTTTGAGGGGTGGCGACCAACCGACTGCCTCGCTGGAACGGATCGACCCAGAACTAGTCTGGCGTCCGCCGATGGACGGGTGGCGGTTGGCAAGCGTCTGAGTGAACGTACGGGGAGTACACTGCCATCATCATCTCATTAATACTGGGGTGAGGGAGAGCCCCGAGGAAGATATAAGTCATTATCGCAGTAATCATTATCTAGAGTATGACCTTCTACGATCGGGCGGACGAACTCGACGCCCTCGACACGGCGTTCGAGTCTCCGGGCCACGACTTCTACGTGATCTATGGTCGGCGTCGCGTCGGGAAAACAGAACTCCTCAAAGAATTCTGTGCTGATCGACCACACATCTACTTCCTAGCGGCCCAGGAAGCCGAGGACCGGCAGCGCGAGAAGTTCGTCGAGAAAGTCGCTGACCACTTCGACGACCGCGTTCCCCGTATCGACAGCTGGGACCAGGCTTTGGAGTACCTCGGCGAGAAACTGGCGAACGAACGGATCGTTGTCGCCATCGACGAGTTCCCCTACCTCGTAGAAGAAAACGACTCCCTCCCGTCGTATCTCCAATCGTTCGTCGATGAGCAGCTCCAAGAAACCGAGTCGATGCTCGTGCTGTGTGGCTCGAGCGTGAGCACGATGGAGTCGGAGGTGCTCGGTCACGAGAGCCCGCTATATGGTCGTCGTACGGGTCAGATCGACGTGCAGCCGTTTTCCTTCCGCCAATCTCAGGCTGTCATCGACTACGATATCGAGAACGCAATCCGGTCGTTTGCGGTCACGGGCGGCACTCCGCTGTACCTCACCCTCTTCGACTACGACCACCCCCTTGAGAAGAACATTCGGACACAGATTCTCTCCCCGACGGCAGTCCTCTACAACGAACCCGAATTCCTCCTCCGCACTGAGTTACGGAACCCCGCGAGATATATGAGTATTCTCGAGGCGATCGCAACCGGACACACGACGCCCAACGAGATCTCGGGAGTGACCGGCATCGATTCCGGGCCGCTGTCGAAGTACCTCCAGACCCTCCGCCGACTGCGGTTGATCGACCGCGAGGTCCCCGTGATGGCATCCGCAAAACAGTCCAAGCGATCGCGATACCACGTGGCCGACGAGTTCCTCCGGTTCTGGTTCCGATTCGTTGAACCGAATCGCTCCAGCATTCAAGAAGCCCCCGACGTCGTCTACGACGGAACGATCGAGCCGAATCTCCCCGACTACGTCGCAACGACCTTCGAGGAGGTCTGTCGAGAAACCGTCTGGGAAGCTATCCGTCGAGGCCATCTTGAGCCGTATTCCGAAGTCGGACGGTGGTGGTACGGGGAAGACGAGATCGACATCGTTGGGCTCGCCCCGGACGCCGACCGGATTTTGTTCGCGGAGTGTAAATGGACGAGTGAGCCGGTTGGCCCGGCCCTCGTTACGCAGCTCCGCGAGAAAGCCGGGCGTGTTCGATGGGGGCCGGACACGCGCGAGGAGGAATTCGCGTTGTTCTCGAAAAGCGGGTTCGTCGATGGACTCGCGGACGACGTCGATGAGAACTGGTCGCTGTACGAGCTGAGCGAGATGAATGCCATTCTGTAGTCGAACTACACAACTTCGGTCATCTCAGTACTTCACCAGCTCAAAAATAGTTGAACAACTTGCCCACGTCTTCCGGACGTAGCTTGTTCAAGCAGGAGGGGAGTTCACTTATTCCGGGCGTTTCCAGGCGTCGAAAGCGCGAAATCGTCGTAGTAGTACGTCGCGTCGTTCCCGAAGTTGACGCTGTTGATGATGAACTCGAGGAACTGCGTACTGGGTGCGAACACGTTGTATCCCCGCTCGTCGACGACGAGTTTGTTGTTGATGCGCCACTTGAGGGCGGCACCGTCTCTGTATGACTGAAGTTGCGCTTCGATATCCACCCAACCACCCTCCTCGGGGTCGATGCCGAGTTTCTTCGGGAGGCCAAGGTCGATCCACTTCGCGGTATCGAAGTTGCCGTCCTCATCAGCCTCGTAGACATACGCACGGAATCGGGCCTCACCTGTATCGCTCGCATCGCTGTCCTGATACGCAAGGATCGGGTACGCGCTGATCGCTCCATCCGAATTACCGAGGACGGGCCAGACACCAGATTCGTGCGCCTCGCCGTCAGTTTCCCACGCAGGGTCGATATAGAACCGGTACGAAAGGCGGGAGCCCGTACCCGCATTCCAATACGTGCCGTCCGCGTCTTGGTACTTCTTGCCTTGATACGCGTAGAAGCCACTCGTCTCGGCAGTCTCGTCTATGTCAATACAAAGCCGTCCTGCATCGGTCGTCCACGCCTCTGGAGCGCGGCGGTCAACGACCCATCCGGCACTCGTACTCGTGTTGTCCGCTGCATCGGCAGCGTCGCTGAAGTCGAGGTCGAACACGGCGTTTGGCTGTTTGCCCTGCACACGCGAGGCAGACAGCGGCAACATCGTCGCTCCAAGTGCGAGGCTACTCAGTTGCAGAACACGACGTCGGTTTGGCTTGGTGGGAGCCATATTTGAACTGCAAGGTAGCTGTAAATAAGTAATTGTTTCATAACGACAATTAGTTTCGAGTTAGTTGTAGAGTAACCATAGAATTTCACACAGACCAGAAGGATCATTCCCTCCCTACGTTTCCCGGAACGTTATTCCATCGGGGTGGTAGTCCGTCTCGAAACGGTCCACCTCCTCGAACACCTCCGTATCGATTACAGACACGTCGTTCGTCTTGTTGTTCGCGACGAACGCTCGCCCGCCGTCGGGGTCGAAGACGGTTCCGCCGGGCCAGATACCAACCGGAATCCGGGCGACTTCCCAAGGACGGCGCTCACCGTCACGGACGAACTCGGTGTCGACGACGGAGACGTCGTTCGACTCCCGATTCGGGACGAACGCGTAGCGGTTGTCTGGGTCAAGGACGACACGGATCGGCGTGGTTCCGAGCAACGCCATCCCGTCGTCGCTGAGCGTCTCCGGATCGATCACCGAGAGGCGACCGTCGTCCTGGTTCGCGACGAGTATCTCGCCGGTGTCGGGGTCAACCTCGATTCCCTCCGGGCCCTCTCCGACGGGTGGGTCGGCGACGACGCGGCGGTCGTCAGCGTCGACGACCGTGACCGAGTCACTCCCGATGTTGGCGATGTACGCGCGTTCCTCGTCGGGTCCGAACGTGACCATATGCGAGTGCTCTTGATACGTCGGGAACGTCTCAAGCAGGTCTTCTGTCTCGATGTCGAACACAAACACCTGACTGGAGTACGTCGAGACCAGCCACAGTTCGCCCGCCGATTCGCGCACCGCGAGACCGTGCGGGAAGTCGAACAGGTCGTGTTCGAAGCGGTCACGCACCTCCCGCGACTCGTTGTCGAGAAACAGCAGTGAGTCACCCAGCGAGCAGGTGACGTACGCCGTCTCGCCGTCCGGGGAGAGCGCGACTTCGTGTGGGTTAAAATCGGTTTCAACAGTCGCGAGTCGCTCGCCACTGTCGGCGTCAATGTACCAGACGCTGTCAGCGTCTTTGTTCAGAACGAGGAGTTCGCCCATACCGACTCTCTAAGCGAGGACCAGCAAAGGCCTGTGGATGGCGGAGCGGTAGTCACTCCTCCCACTGCCCCGACATCGCGTCGAGGCGGTGTGCTTCCCTGATGAAGTCGCTGTAGTGGGCGACGATGTCGCTTTGCGTTAGGATGCCGACAAGCTTCGAGTCATCAACCACGGGGAGTTTCTTCACATCGTTATCGGTCATCGTCTCGACGGCCCGTCTGATACTGGCGTTCGGACGCGTCGTAACGAGAGGATGACTCGCGACGCGGTGGATTGGTATCTCTGCCAAGGGTCGCTCCGTGTGGGCAGTCGCGCGAAGCACGTCCGTCTCGGTGAATATCCCGGCTGGAACGCCCTCACGAGTGACGACGACGCTTCCGACAGACTCGGTGAGCATCGTCTCGACGACCGGTTGGAGCGACCCGGTGGCCTCACAGCTGACCACGTCGGTCGTCATCAACTCGCGAACGATCATCGCCCACGCAACCCGCGTGTGAAGTAGTCGTCTCGTCCGAGCCCCGCTGTGATATCGGTCAACTCGGAGCCGTCACAGGTGCCACACCGTTTCGGGACGACTGGTCCCGAGTGAATCGTCCCGCAGCGTTCACAGCGAGCGTATCGAAGCGACATCAGCCACACGTAGGCAACCGGACGCGGACGGTATTACCGGTTTCGTCGGCCTCGATATCGATCTGTCCGTCGGAGACGTCGACGATCCAGTAGACGAGCCACAGGCCGAGACCGCCGCTGTGGAACACGTTATCCATATTCTGCCCGCCGTTGAGCACTTCGGCTTCGAACTGCGGAATCGGTGCGCCGTCGTCCCGGACGACCAACACCGCCTCGTCGCCTGCGTCGACGACGCCGAACTCAACCGACGGGCAGTCGGCGTCGTTGTGGACGACCGCGTTCTCCGCCAGTTCGGCTATCGCCATCTCCAGTTTGGTGTGTGCGATCACCTCAACGTCGTCGAGGTGGTTGCCGCTCACCCTGGCGTTCGGGTGGTCGTCAAGGAGGTCCGCCGCGACCGACTTGACCACGTGGGAGAGGGCGAACGACTGCGTCTGACTCCGCGTCTGTAGCACCTCGATCACCTCCCGCTGTTTGTCTGCGGTGTCGAGGAGGCCTTCGATCGTCGATTCGATCACAGCTACGTTGTCCGTAACCGCAGAGGCCTCGCGGCGTGCGAGTTCGGCCTGTCCGAGGACGACGTTCATATCGTTGCGGAGGTTGTGTCGCAGCAGGTTATCCATCACCGACAGTTGATGTTCGTGATTGCGCCGGTCGGTGATATCGCGGGAGAAGCCCGATATCCTGACGACGTCTCCATCTTGGACGATCGGTTCTGCCTTCACCCACACCCACGTCGCGTACCCAGTCGACTCGTCGACTCGATACTCCATATCGACAGACGAACCCTCAGAAAGTGCGCGTTGGGCCCGTTCAACCTTCGGAAGGTCATCTGGGTGAATCGTCTCGAGAAACGCCTGTGGACTATCGCGGAGCCGTTCCGGTGATTGGCCGTATATTTCCTCGTAGGCGGGGTTGACGAACAGGAGTTCTTCCCAGTCGGCCGTATACGTCCAGAGGACGTCCTTGGCGGTCGTGGTGAGTTCGCTCAGTCTGTTCTCGATCGTCTCGCCGCGCGTCTCGGCGGCAACACGGTCGGACACGTCACGAGCGCTCACCACGTACGCCGCGTCCGCGTGGTCGGGGAGCGACGAGACGCGCGCGGCGATCCAGCGGTACGACCCTGACGCCATCTCGTGGCGGAATTCGATAGCCGTCTCGAGATTCCCTTCCATCGCGACCGCACGGTTGAACTCCTGCATCACCCGTACCCTGTCGTCGGGGTGGACGAACTCGAACGGGTCGAAGCCGACGTACGCCGTGGGTTCGAACCCCAGCATCGACTCCACGGAATCGTTGACGTCGACGATCAGATACTCCTCGTCGAGGAGGACGACCGCCTCCTGCACATGGTCGACCAACCGACGGTTCCCCCTTCGTTGCACGTATCACGCGGTTGGCGTTCCAACATATAACTCTAGGCACGGAGTATCGTATGTGAGAACCACACAAGATGGTTCAGGCGACGTCGACGTTGCGGAACTCGAAACGGGTTCCCAGCGCTTCGCTCTCGGTAAGGTCGAGTGTCCAGCCGTGTGCGGTGGCGATTTCGCGTACGATGTCGAGGCCGAACCCCGTTCCGTCGTCTCCCGTCGTGTACCCGCTCTCGAACACGCGTTCGTAATCGTCTTCGGCGATACCAGCGCCGTCGTCTTCGACGTAGAATCCGGCGGCTGGGTCGAGTCGTCCCACCGTGATGGTGACCGAGTCGCCGCCGTGTTCGACACTGTTGTGGAAAAGGTTGCCGAGCAGTTCACGAAGGCGAGAGGCGTCCGCGCGAACAACGAGGTCAGTTGTGACGTCCAGTGTGGCCTCGTCTGTCTCGACCATCGCCCACGCCTCGTCGGCCACCTCCGAGAGGGCGACCGCCTCAACGTCGCCGAGCGAGCGGCCCTGTTTTGAGAGGGTGAGCAGGTCGTCGATAAGACCGTCCATCCGGTCGAGCGCACGCGTAGCCGTCTCCAAGTGCTCGCTGTCACACTCTTCGGCTGCAAGTTCCGTATGTCCGGTGGCGATATTCAGCGGATTCCTGAGATCGTGGCTCGCAAGTTGCGTGAATTCCTCGAGACGCTGGTTCTTCCGCTCCAGTTCGCGTTCGCGCTCCCGGCGCTCGGTGATGTCGCGGACGACACCGACAGTCCCGCGCCACTCGTCGCCGTCGTTGAGCAGGGTGATCTGTGATTCGACATCGATGCGCTCGCCGTCGGCCGTCACGAGTGTCCACGAGAACGCATCCGACGGAGGGTCACGGCGATCGCTCAACATCGCCGCGATGTACTCGTCGCCGGCGGCCCGGTCATCTGAATCAATGAGGAGGTCAATAGACTCGCCGAGTAGTGTCTCGCGGTCGTACCCGGTCAACGCCGTAGCCGTGTCATTGGCGAACTCGATCCGCCCCGTCGAATCGAGGACATACATCATATCGCCAGCGGCGTTGACCATTCGTTCGTACTGTTTCAGTTCTCGGTCGCGCGCGAGTCGATCCAGCGCTTGTTTTGCGTGTCCAGTAAGCAGTTCAGTCAGGTCACGGTCGACGGCATCAAACCTCGATTCATCCGCTGAGACCGCTTGGAAGACACCGTGTTCGCCGATCGGAGCGCTAAGAAACGACTGATACTCGCCGGTCGGGTTCCCGAATTCGTGGTCGTCCGTGCCGTCGGCGACGATGGTCTCTCCTCGTCGAAACGTTTCTCCGGCCAGCCCCTCTGATACCGAAAGTTGCGACCGCCTATTATCGCCAAACTGCTCGGATGCGGTAGCGATGACGAGTTCTCCATCGCGTTCGAGCGCGGTCAGACACAGGTCAAACGAGAGGATCTGTTCGGCCGCGTCGACGATCCGGTCACAGACGGCTTCTGGTGTTTCTGCCGCCTGCAGGTCGGCGAGCGTTGTGTGGAGTTCGTGTAACGCCTGCTCGTGCTGTTTGCGCTCGGTGACGTCGCGTGCGAACCCGACGACGCGAACGACGTTGCCCGCAGTGTCGGTGATCGCCTGCCCCTGTACCCACACCCAGCGGTCGAAATTGGCTGACTCGTTGACCCGCAACTCGAGGTCGACCGACGTACCCGCAGTGAGGTCGGTCATCGCGTCCCGGGCACGCTGTCTGTCGTCGGGGTGGATACTGTCGAGGAACGCCATCGGGTCTTCCTTGACCGCGTGCCGCGGCTGACCCCAGATGTCGTCATAGGCGGCGTTCAAGAACAGGCACTCTTCCCAGTCGCCAGAGAATCCCCACAGAATGTCTTCAGTGTTGGACGCCAGTTCAGTGAGTCGTTGCTCCGTCTCGGCGGCGCTTCGCTCTGCGCGTCGGCGCTCGACAGCGTTCGAGACCCGATTAGCAAGCAGGGTATACTGGTCCGAGCCACCGCGCTTTTGAAGGTAGTCGGTGACGCCGGCCGAAATCGCCTCTGCCGCCACCTCCTCGCTTCCCTTCCCAGTGAACAGGATGAACGGGAGGTTCGGGTACTCCTCACGGACCACACGTAGAAACTCGATTCCGGTGTACTCGGGCATATCATAATCCGAGATGACGCACTCGACTGACGCGAGGCGGTCGACCGCCTCACTCACTTCCGTCGTCGTCTCGACCTCGAACCGGTCATCTTCTCGTTCGAGAAACCGCGCAGTGAGGTCGCCGATCTGTGGCTCGTCGTCGACGTGGAGGATCCGAATCGCGTCCGATGCGCCGGGAGTCACTACAGTTGATGGTCGGGTACGGGATGATAAAGTGTGCGAATTGGTATCAATAGACGAGTGTGAGCAACTGGCGTTCACGAGACCGCACTACGTGAGTCAATCCGTCACCGCCCACACGTCGGCGGACGACAGGAACCGTTCGTCGATATCCGTCTCAGCAAGTTGCTCCTCGAGGAGTTCGAACAACTGTGCGTGTAACGTCGACTGCGCGGCAATGTATGACTCGACCGCCGAGGAGAGGAGGACAGCCTCGTCGAACCCCGCAAGCACACGCCGCGCATCGTCGCTCCACCCGTTCCAATTCATCAGACGGTCACACGAGAGGAGACACCCAGCGTCGTTCACCCCACTGTGTCCATCATCGTCGGCAGTCGCTGACCGGACGAACGAGTCGCGCCCTACCGCAATCAGACACGCTGGAAGTTCCGAGAGGAACGCAGCCATTGCGACGACATCGAGATCAGCGGCCAGTTCGCGGTAGCGTTCGGCCTGTTCGTCATCGAACCACTCACTCTCAAGGGTGCTTGTGTACTCCGCGAGGAGGGTCTGTGCGTCGACAAAGTTCTGTAGGTGGCGGAGGTACTCGACGAACGACCCGCCGAGGGCGTCGTCAGCCGTCCAGTCAGCCGACTCGCCGTCGACGTTGGACTCCACCGCGAGTTCGAACTCCGAGAGTGCGGCGTAGTTCCGATGGAACACACCATACAGCGTCACGTGCGTTTCCAGCGCCGACTGGACGTGGTCGGTGGTGAGCGGTCCGAGGACGTGTGCCGGCTCCATCGGTCGGAGAACACTGTGCATATCAGTTACAGTCCAGTTCTCGTCCGATATTCATCATGAGCAGCCTAACCTTGTGTCAAACGTTCGTTCGCTATCGAATTTGGCTGCCACTGGCGCCGGGGACCTTGCCGCTGGCCATTAGGGTGTAAAAATAACTGGAAGTAGCAAGATAGGCATATGTGACCGAAGATGACGACGGGGGACGTCGTGAACCTCCCAGTGTTGGAGGAAGGCTACGCACGTCTCGTCGCCGATATCTTGCTGCCACGGGCGCTGCCGTCGCGCTCGCAGGGTGCGGCGGGGATGGATCGAGCGAATCGACCTCTAATGGTGAGGAGTCTGCTACAAGTCAGACTGAGGCAGCACCCGCGACGCCAACCCCCACGACAGGTGCGACAGTCGGATCCACAACCCCCGAGAAAACACCAGTTGTTGAGTTTGATGGCGGTGGTGCTTCGGCGTTCGCCGCAGCACTGGATAGCCTCAGGAAGACCGACGGTGGGGAACTCCGACTGGCAGCAGGAACCTATCAGTTCGACGCTAGTGAGGCTCCGACGTACGAATATCCACGCGATGGCGACCGAGTCCACTTTGACGGAACGGGTCTCAGCGGTGTGACTATCGCCGGCCCACCGCCTGCGGCCGAAGGGACGGCAGAAGTCGTGCTCACCGATCCGACACGCGGCTTCCTCTTGTTTCGCAATCGCCGAGGCGCGACCGCCACCGACAGGCCACAGGGGCCGACAATCCGTGATCTCACGATACGCCACGACCCGCTTCCGTTCACACAGGGGCGTATCGTCGACCTCTCAGCAGACAGACGGACGATCACACTGGCAGTCGACGACGGATTTCCAAACGTCGACGCCGCGCCCTTCACAGCTCACGAGCCGCTTGTCATCTCTGCCAATGTGTTCACCGCTGACGGAGCGCGCGTTAAGCGTGTAACTGAGGATGCGCGCAGCAATTTCAAACGGTTCGCTCGAATCGACGCTATCGACACCCAGACGGCCGAACTACGGTTGGCCGACGGTATCGAACCGGGTGGACTCCAGGTCGACCGACGCCTCGCGCTGATCCCTCGACATCAGAACGCTACGCTGTTTATACACGCGGACGTCACGGAACCGACGTACGAACGGGTTCGCGTCCACTCGACGGCAAACTTCGCGTTCGAGTTCAACGCCTGTGATCGTCCGGTAGTCCGAGACTGCGTCGTCACGCCGGCCCCCAATTCAGGTGCACTCGTCGCCACGAACGCCGACGGTGTCCACTGTAACAATTGTCCGCGCGGGCCGTTGGTTGAGGGGAACACCTTCCGGCGGACCAGCGACGACCCCATTGTCGCCGACACGGAACTGATGGCGGTCCGGGAATTCCTCGACGACCAGACCGTTGCCGTCGCCGCCGATTTCGGCACGCGTGTCGGTGCGGGCGACAGACTCGTCGCAGCGACGCCAAGCCTCGAACGGATCGGGATGCTGCCGGCGGTGGACGCCGTCGACGAACGCGGTGGCGGAATAACGGACGACGCGGTGAACCCCGAGTCAGTCACGTTCACAGACTCGGTTCGTGACATCCTCGAGGTCGGTGATGCGCTCGTCGGCCCCCGGATGCGAAACAGAGAGGCGGTCGTGCGGGACAACACCGTCGAGGCCACGCGAGCACGCTACGTTCGCTTCGGTGGCGTCGCCGGTGGTGTGATCGAGAGGAACCGCTTCCTCGGGACGAACGCCAATGGGATCGAACTCGACGCTTCCGGTGACATTCGTCCCGGATTTAGCGACCTCAAGGGATGGAGCACGGACGTCCGGATCCGTGACAATGACATCCGCGATACCGGCCTCGTCGGTGTCCCATCTGGGATTCCCCGTGCGATCGTTGTCGGGGTCGACGGTGGTGAGGGGCTTGCTCCGGACGCCTCGACAACCGGCCGCCCACACCGAAATGTCACACTCTCAAACAACAGGATACGCGGTGTGGCCGGACACGGGATCGAACTCGCAGACGTCGAGGGCGTGACGATCGATGGCGACCGTATTGAGAATCCGAACCGTATTCCCGTCTCTGACATCGCGGCGTACGGGATCGGCCTCCGAAACGTCCGTGACGCAACAGTCACCGGTGTCACAGTGCGGTCCGACGCCGACCTCTCGGGCTTTGGCTGGCGGGTCGAGAGTGAGGGAGTCTCCGTGAGTGACAATAGATTCGAGATTGACAGTACAGCGCAACAAGCGATCTTCGAACAGTTGCGCGAGCAGTAGGCGCGGCGTCGACAACAATCGGTACACATCTGGTAGTCGCTGTGTAACATAGTACGCCTCAGACGTTCTCGCGTCCAATGAGGAGCGTTTGGGCTGGGGACGACCGTGGGCAAAGCGAAGTGATCGGGCTCGTTCTCCTGATGGCGATCACTGTCGTCTCCGCCGGCATCGTTGTGGGCGTTGGAGCCCCGGGACTCGACGACGTGCAGTCCGTCGCGATGACAGGGAGTGCCGAGCGGTCAATGACGCAGTTGGATGCAGACGCCAGTCTCGTCGCGTTCGGCAGCAGTGACTCCCGCCAAGTGACGCTCACGGGCAGTCCCGACGCGATCCGTACGGTAGACGGCGACGGTGGGTGGATGAACGTCACTCTCAGAGATCCCGAGACGGGCGCAATCGAGGCCGTCCTCGTCAACACAACACTCGGTGCTGTCGTATACCGGGATGGCGAGACGAGTGTTGCCTACCAGGGCGGTGGCGTGTGGACGCGCGGCGACGCCGGGAGTGCAATGGTGACGCCGCCAGAAGTGCACTTCCGCGATCGGACGCTAACGCTTCCAATCATTGCAGTCACGGGGAACGGGATCACCGATGAGACAGTCGTGGTCCGCCCAGGTGGGCCGACAACCGTCTCATACCCGAACGAGTCGCTCGCCATTTCAAACCCCATCGAGGACGCAGTGATTGTCGTCACGGTCAACAGTGAGTACTACGACGCGTGGGGCCGATTCCTCGCCGGCCGAACCGGCGGAACTGTCGCGTATGATCACGACGCACAAACCGCGACTGTCTCGCTGTTCGCCCCCAGCGAAATCGACTTTGATCACGTCGTCCTCGCGACAGCAGAAGGTGGGATTACCTACAATGGTATGAAAGAAGGTGACCTGAAACCCGTCAAAGATGGAATCAGCCATCCCTCCGCGGACCCACTGATCGAGTCACTCGTTAGCGACTGTGCGTCTGGTGCGATGGCTTGTGCCCCCGTGACCGGAACGGATCTGACGGGGCCGGAGACGTACTTCGTCGACGGCCCCTTCACCGGTGACCTCACAATCAACACGACCGACGGGAACGTGAGTCTCGTCGTCAACGGCCGATTCGCCCCAGACACCGTGACCGTCGTCGGCGACGGGTCGTTCACCGTGCACGTGCGCGGGCGCGTCGCCATCAGCGGTGGCGACGCCGTCAACCTCGGTGGGGTCGCAAACACGACCCGCGTCGTGGTTCACTCGGACGGCGACGTCGACTTCAACGGCAAGTACCGCTTCGTCGGCTTCCTGTACGCACCGGGGTCGGACGTCGACCTCAACGGCGGTGGCGGCCCCACCGTCAACATCGAAGGCGCGATAATTGGCGAGACTATCACGATCAACGGCAAACCCAACAACTTCCAGTACGATTCAGATGTGCTCTCTATCGACCTCGACGTCTCGACCTCGACCGACCCGCGACTCACATACCTCCACGTCTCTGTAACGCCGGTCGCCGTCAGCGACGACTGACGCCACCCACGTCGCCGCCCATCGATTCTTTTGAGGACGCTACCGGGACTCGGCAGCGACGCCACAGAGTCAGCGAGCACTGTCGCCGCCGAGTAGACTTAATGAAGGATCAGTATAGAACTTTACTCGAATCTGAGTAAAAAATTCGACAGCCTTATCAGCCCCCGTGGCGTATGAGTGGGTATGAACGCAGGTACCGAACACAAGCAAGCTGCGACCGGATTCCAGACTATCTTCGTCGCTGTCGGCGGTAAAGACGGCGACCGAGTCGAGCGGCTCGCCGAGGAGGCCATCTCGATGGCCGGACCCTCTGGCGCACGCGTCGTCCTCGGTCACGTATTCACACGCGATGAGTACACCGCCGACCGCGAGGCACTCGACTTCGACCCGCAGGCAGAGGTAAACCCCGACGTCGTGGCCCGCCGCCTCGACACGATTCGCGCACTCGGTGACCGCCTTGACGCTGCAGGCGTCGAGTACACCGTCCGCGGCGCACTTGCCGATTCGAGTGACGGAATTAGCGACCTCGCGGCCGAGGAGGAGGCCGATATGCTCCTCGTCGGTGGTCGCAAGCGCTCGCCGACCGGCAAAGCAGTCTTCGGCAGCACCGCTCAGGAGGTTATGCTGTCGGCCCACTGCCCAGTCACGTTCGTCCGAGGCGACTCCGAGTAACACCTGCAGAAGCCGTCACCACGTTTTTGATTGGTTCACCCCACCAGCGATAGCGACCCCAGACGCTCGGCGTCGACACTCACGACTGTCGGGAGCGATACAAACGCGGTACGTATCTGGTCGAAGGATATAGGTACGATGAACGTGTCCGTGGGACTGGCTGTATCCGTGTGAGGTTACAGCATGAACTCGAACATCGGCGGCCTGCTCGGCCGTCGCTGTTGCTTCGGATTCTCGGGCAACTCAGTTGACGATCCGGTGATAGGCGAGCTCACCGAACGAGTCTTAAGCCGATGGCGGTGTCTGTTTGTTCCGGCGAAGCTGGTGAATCGACTCAGGTAGCCGTTTGGACGTCGATACGGCCCTCACCGGTGACGACGACGATGAAGCCTCGGTACTCGAACGACAGTTGTTCGTGCGCCAGTTGGTTGTCCGGGTCTTGACCGGTATCGAACAGCACCTGAAACAGCGCGTCGATGTCGACTGACTCGTATAAGGGCGGCCCTGCTGGTGTCTCGGCCGCACCGTTGTCGGCGGTGGCGGCGACGGTCTCGACGACGAGTCTCGCCAGGTCGTCGCTGGTGGTCGGATCGAACTGCCGGCGTTCGACGACCGAGAGGTGCGTATCGGTGTCAGAGTCACCGGACTGAGGACTATCCATATGTTATTGAACAACAACACGGGGTGTATCGTGATAACAATGTTGGTGAGTTGAACCAAATTGACGCTAGCGTGGGCACTGTCGGACATCGCGTCCGTACTGAGAGCCACAGTTATCGTCGCGACCGCCAACACCGGAACGTGCCTAACCGCCGCTTCGCCGTCGCCGACGCCCCCACTCCAGATCATCACGTCGACGCCACCGACGATACCCTGCACTATCGCTGGGACAACGCTATCGACCCGGTGTGTACCGTCGACCCTGGAACCGTCATCGTGTTCGATTGTCGTGACGCGTACGACGGGCAAGTGACGCCGCCAGCGACCGTCAAAGACCTCTTAGCAGTCGACGCGGATGGTCACCCGCTGACCGGCCCGGTCGCCGTTGAGGGAGCAACGGCGGGTGACACCCTTGTTGTCGACCTGCTGGCGTTCGAACACGAGGGGTGGGGCGTGACCGCCGTCCCCTCTGGCGACCGTGAGGCAGGCCTCCTCCCTGACCGCTTCCGCGACGCACACGTCCGTGAATGGGATTTGGACACCCGCCGCGACGGGACGCCAGTTGCAACGTTCGTCGACGATGACGCCCCAGACGTCGCCGTTCCGATCGCGCCATTCCCAGGGAATCTCGGAATTGCCCCAGGGGAAGACGGAGCCCACTCGACCATCCCGCCGCGCAACGTCGGTGGCAATGTCGACGTGAAACACCTCACCGCCGGGTCGCGGCTGTATCTCCCCGTCGAGGCGGCGGGAGCACTGTTCTCTATCGGCGACTGTCACGCCGCACAAGGCGATGGCGAGGTGTGTCTCACCGGCATCGAGGCCCCAATGTCGGTCACCGTCCGCCTCGATGTGGTCTCCGACCGACCCGTCGACGGGCCCGAGTTCGAGACGACTGGGCCGTTCACCCCAAGCGGCCACGACGAGGAGATGTACGCGACCACTGGCATCGAACCTGATCTGATGGACGCGACGCGGGCGGCCATCGACCGAATGATCGACCACCTCCACGAGCGCCGTGGGTTCGACCCCGTCGACGCGTACGTGCTCTGCTCGGCCGCTGTCGACCTGAAGATCAGTCAGGTGGTCGACGCGCCGAACTGGACGGTGACGGCGTACCTCCCCGAGTCGGTGCTGTCGGCACCGGAGTGAGAACGAAGTTGTCCTGACTACGTCACCTCACCGCGACGGTGCTCAGAAGCCGCCGTAGCGTAGGTACACCATATCAGCGATGAGCAGCAACTGGAAGATGCCCTGCACGAGTCCTAATTTCGCGTTCTGCTGACCAATCGATGAGATGACCGCCGGGTCGGGGTCGACCGAGATCATCTCGCGGTAGATACGCAACTCGCCTGGGAGGAGGAAACCGAACCCCTGCACAGACAGCACTGTCACAATGCCAAGTGCGACAGCGATAACAGGCGTCGTCATCGCGAACGATCCGATGGTCGTCGCCACCCACGCTAGCGACCCGACGGTGCCGACGACGAACACTGCCTGCCAGCGACGGTCACCGAGAACGTTCATCCGCCACCCAAACACCAGCAAAATCGAAATTACGTTGACTGCGGTGAATAGCGCGAGCCACGACTCTGCGTGCGGGAACACCCCGAGGCGAGTCGCGAGCGTGATGCCACCGGCTATCGTCGTCGCTGCAAGTGCGGGCAAGAGAAACGCCGTCTTCGGCGTCAATCGCTCAAACACCGCGGCGCTTTGTTCTTCGTCGAGACCACCGATGACTGGGCCCAGTACCGCGCCGATGAACAGATCAATCCCACTCCAGAGTACGCCAGACATCACGTGGACGTAGGTGTGGATTTGTAACGATGCGACCGTGACCGCGTAGCCGAGTGCCGCCAGTGGGACGAACACGGCGGCGACCGCGAACGCCGGGTTCCCCCGGGTCGCAAGTCCGCCGACGACGCCCCTGACAGATTGCGTTGACATCGCGATTCCGTGATCCGTCAATCCCGTGAAAAGAGTGGCGGTCAGATCGGGGGCTGTCCGTGGGTGTGGTGACCAGCAGTTGAGTCGGTGTCGACCTCGGACAGTCGGTCGGTGTCGGTGCCTCTCAACCAGTATGGGTACACCGTTTTCACAGATGCCCGAGAACGGCGACTGTGACCGACTTCGCTATCCAACTGTACAGTCTCCGCGCGGTCGAAGACACGCTTCCTCAGACGATCACTCGCATCGGTGCGACCGACCTCTCGGGCGTCGAATTCGCCGGCCTCGACGGTGCACAGACTGACGACGTTCGCGCCGCACTCGACGAGAGCGGCCTCGCCCCTGTCGCGGCACACGTCTCCCTCGACGATATTGAGTCGTCGCCTGACGAGGTGGCGGCCACATACGAGGCGCTCGGCTGTGAGCACATCGTCGTCCCGTGGCTCGACCCAGAGCACTTCACGTCGACCGCTGCTGTCGACGCCGCCGCGAACCGACTCGCCACCGCCGCTGACGAGATGGCTGAGCGAGGATTCTCGTTCCACTACCATACCCACGATCAGGAGTTCGTCGACGTCAAGGGAGAACTGGCGTTGGCTCGATTGCTCGATGGCGCCGACGGCGTCGGGCTTGAACTCGATCTCGGGTGGGCCGGCGCGGCGGGCGTTGACCCCATCGACACCCTCAACAGATTCGGAGACCGAATCGAACTGGCGCACCTGAAGGGCTACGACCGCCTCGGGGGCGACCCCTGCGAGGTCGGTGCTGGCGCACTCAACGTCGAAGAAGCCGTCGGGACGGCACGCGACCACGACGTGGCATGGCTTGTCTTCGAGTCGGAAGCGGATCCCGACACGTACGAGGCGCTCGACGCCGCCGAGCGTGTACTCTCCGACCTCGGCTCGGACGGCGTCTTGTAACTACCCGTCGATCAGAGCCCCCAGAACGCCCAGATCCCCGCAGTCGTCACGACGGCCAAGAGGAGTTGCAGCGGGACGCCCACACGGAAGAAGTCGCCGAACTCGTAGCCGCCGGGACCGTACACCATCAGGTTCGTCTGGTATCCAATGGGCGTCAGGAACGACGTGCTCGCGGCGAACGTCACCGCGAGGACGAACGCGAACGCGTTGGCCTGCAAGCGCAGGGCGACGTCGACGGCAACTGGAAGGACGACCACGACCGTCGCGGTGTTGCTGATGACGTTCGTAATTACCGCGGTCAATAGATAACACGCGCCGAGGACGACCACCGGGGGGAGCAGGATCGCCGCACCCACGAATAGGTCCGCGAGGTATGCAGCACCCCCAGATCGCTCCAGCGCGATGCCAAGAGGGACCATCCCTGCGAGCAGGAAAATGACGTCCCACGACACCGAGTCGTACGCCTCCTTTGGTGTGAGCACGCCTGCAACCACCATCACGACGACACCTGCCAGCGCCGAGATAGCGATTGAGACGAGACCAAGCGCCGCGACGCCGACAACGCCAGCGACGATAGCGACGGCAACCCACGCCCGATTCTCGCGGAAGTCTCTGGTGCGCTTGCGGCCCGCGTCGATGGCGCCCTCACCGACGACTGTCTGAACCACGAGGTTCGACGAATCACGCAACAGGTCGAGGTGTTTCTCGCTGGCGTGAAACAGCAACAGGTCACCAGATTCGAGTTCGACGTCGTCGAGATCGTCGCGGATCCGATCGTCACCGCGGCGTACTCCAAGTAGGGTCGCTGCGTACCGCTCGTACACGCCGAGATCGCCCACGCGAGCGCCGACGTGTGCAGAATCGACGGGGACCCGGACCTCAACGAGCGTCCCAATACCCGCGGGGAGCGTCATCCCCAGGTCACTGATTCGAACCCACGGCAACAGCCATAAGTCGAGTTCGGCGGCAAGTGTTCGCAACACGCGTCGGTTCGCCCGGACCGTAATCACGTCGCCCGGAACGAGGCGGAACTCAGTAGATGGGGCTTCGAATCGGTCGCTGTCTCGAACCACCTCGATCACGTCGGCGTCCGGATCGACCGGCAGATCCTCGAGCGCCTCCGACAGCGGGCGATCCACGAGCGGCGACGCCTCCCGGACATACAGTCGAGAAAGATGGTCGCGTAGTTCAAACGCCCCAATGAGGTCAACCGACGGTTCGACGCGCGCAGGAAGGAGTCGCTGCCCAACCGTGAGGAGGTACGCCACGCCGACAACGAGGCCGAGCACCCCCAGATGGGTGAACTCGAACATCGAGAACGGGTGGTCGAGGAGTCGTGCCGAGAGCGTGCTCGCGAGCAGCGTCGTCGATGTGCCGACGAGCGTGAGCGTCCCGCCGAGCATCGCAGCGAACGACAACGGCATCAGGAGTTTCGACGGCGAGATGCGGTACTCGTCGGCCAACTCTGTCACCATCGGTAAGAACACACCCACGACGGGTGTGTTGTTAACGACGCCAGCCAATCCGCCGGCGAGGACGAGGATGGTCGCCAACAGCCAAGAGTCGCTGCCGCGCGCGACACGTGAGACGAGTGCGCCGAGTCGGCGAACCAGGCCAGTCCGATACACGCCCTCGCTGATCATATACATCGCGACGACGGTGATGGTCGCCGTATTTGCGAAACCGACGAATGCCTCGTCGGTGCCGATACCTGTCCACGGTTCGAATACAACCACCGCGACGACGACGCCGATTGCGGTGACATCAGGTGAGACCACCTCCGTTGCGAATGCCACCACCGCCGCAGCCACGAGGACGAACACGACGAGGGCTTCAGGCGGCGGCAGGGACACCATCGGCGTACTTGTTCGCTCGGCTACCTGTTCACCGTTTCGTCGGCTCTCACCCTGCTGACGGGGGGTACATCACGCTGGCAACACTACCGTCACTGCAGCGACGACGAGACCCGCAACCGCCATCCGTGCAGCCGCGACGTACCATCGCTGGCCGGAGATCGACCCCATATACGCGCCGAAGACACCGAGCACCGCGACGGCGAGGCCGATCGACGCGACGGTCGCGCCCCACATCGTGAACGCGACGCCCTCAAACGCAAACGGAGTGAGCGGAAGGAGGATTCCGATCAACGGGCCAAGGCCACTAGCGACTGCGTTGACCAAGCGACCGGCCTGGTGTTGGTGTTCGATGCGTGTGTCGTCCAGGTCGACTAACATCGCGGCTTCTAACCGTCGAATCTCAGAGAGTGTCTCTGCTCGTTCGATCTCCCAGACGCTCCACACCGCGGATGTGCCGAGGCCAACGGCGGCGCTCAATCCGATCCTGACGACGATTCCGCCGTCGTCGACACCCGAGAGGAGCGCACCGACGGTGATCCCAATCCCAGTTAGTGTACCGTCGAACCCATTTGAGATGAAGTAGCGCCGGGCGATGGCACGAACTTCCTCGCGCCCGATAGCGTCGACGATTCCGTCGAGACGAGACGACACAGTCGATCACTCCGTCCGTGTCGTCCGTGGTCGGGTTGAGGGGAGGTCACCACAGACGACCTCGTCGATCGAGTGGATCGACGCGCCGATCTCTTCAACCGTCTCCTCAACGGCGTCGTAGTCCACGTCCGATCCCTCGACAGTCACCTCGATGTTCTGCACCTCGCGGTCGAACTCGATCAGCCGAGCGTGTGTACTCTCGACGCCCTCCGTCTCGCTGATGCGTTCGGTGAACTCCACGAGCGGTGGACTGTGCGGTTTCAACACGTCCACGACGATGCGACGGACCACGGCCATACACAGGGGTACGCCGTCGACCGGCTAATACACCCGCCGCGGTTCCGAGGCGATGGTAGACGACGCCCACCGCCTCGGCGACGACGGGAGAGGGCCACGTCACACTAGCACGAGCGACGGGAGATACAGGAGGATACAGACGACCCCGGCACGGCGGTCGATCCCGCGCCGCCAGTAGAACAGACCGAGTACGACGACTGAGACGATGACCATGTACGCCAGAGAGCGAGTCACACCCGGCGTGATCCCTACAGTCACGTCGAACAACAGCGCACCGACGCCGAGCGAGAACACGGGGTCGGTGATGTTGCTGCCGAGGATCGATCCCACGGAGATACCGCCGTCGCCGCGACGAGCGGCCACACCGGCGACGACGATTTCGGGCATCGTCGTCCCGAGACCAGTCAACAGGCCGACCAGGTACGCGGGAACGCCCGCGAGTGTCGCCAGGGCCACGCCGTTCGAGACCGCCAGTTGGCCGCCGACGACGACCGCGATTAGCCCTAAGACCACCCAAGGGACCGCCTCGCCCGGTGTCCGGATCGGTTCGAGCACCTCCTCGGATATCTCTTCGCCGCCCTCGTTGGAGTAGAGGGTGTAGATGAACTGGACGTACGCGAGCATCATCAGGAACCCCTCCGAGCGACCGATCACGCCGTCATCGAGCGTGAGCAACATTACGATCATCGCCAACAGCATCGCGCTGCCGTACAGCAGGACGTTCCGTCGCTCGGTGACGAACGGCGCGATGAGCGCCACCACGCCGATGGCGAGTGTGATCTGTGCGGTCTCCGACCCGACGATGTTGCCGACAACCACCTCGCCCGCGCCGTAGTACGCCCCGTAGACGGAGGTGACCATCTCGGGGATGGACGTGCCCACGGAGATGAGCGTGACGCCAATGAAAAACGGCGACAGGCCGTAGTACAGCGCCAGGTCGCCCGCGGCGGTGACCGCTCGGTTCGCACCGACCACTAACGCCGCGAGGCCAGCGACGAACAGGGCGAGTTCGACCAGCACGGTCGACACACTCGGGAGCGACGTACATCGTTAGCACCGTCGTACCGACGTCTTGTCGACGTGTCACTTTTTCACGCTCGGTAACGTATCCCGACGTATGAGTGCCCCCGACGCGGTGGTGATGGACGAGGCAGAGCGCGACGAGTTCCTCGGCGACGGCGGCGTCGGCGTCCTGTCGTTCGGGACCGACACCGACGAGGCCGGTCCGCCCCACAGCATCCCCGTCTCCTACGGCTACGACGAGCAGGAAGCCGTCTTCTACTTCCGGCTCGCGGTCGGGAGTGACAGCAACAAACCCCCGCTGGAACACCGCGCGGTGACGTTCGTCACGTACGACACGGTCGACGGGGACTGGCGCAGCGTCGTCGCCTCCGGCGAACTCGAGGAGACGACCGACAACGGCATCGCGACCGAGACGCTGGAGGGACTCAGCCGAGTCGGTATCCCGCTGATGGACGTATTCGGACAACCGACCGCAGACGTACAGTTCGAGTTCTATCGGCTTTCGCCCACGGAGTTGACCGGACGGAAAGAGTCCTCACCCGAGGTGTGAGCGGATCCGACGGAGGCGATGGTCCGGGTGCGAGTGCGGCGGCGGGCCCGACGCTTCGCCGCGATCTCAGTTTCTTCGAAGTCGTCGTGTACGGCGTCGGCCTCATCCTCGGGGCGGGCATCTACGCCGTCCTCGGCGCGGCGGCGGGCATCGCGGGCGAAGCAGTCGTCATCTCTGTGTTGCTGGCGGGCGTCACCGCGTCGTTCACCGGCCTCAGTTATGCCGAACTCGCCTCTAGGTATCCACAGGGCGAGGGCGACTACGTGTATGTCCGATCGGCGTTCGGGAGCAAGCGCCTTGCGGAGGCGGTCGCTGCGCTGCGTGTGTTCGTCGGTGTCGTGTCGGCGGCCGCCGTCGCAATCGCGTTCGCGGGCTACCTCTCCGGATTCTTGGCTATCTCAACGACGGTGGCGGCGCTCGGCCTCGTCGCCGTCGCCTCGTTCATCAACTACTGGGGCATCGACCTCTCCGCGAAACTCAACCTCGTGTTCACCGCCGCCGAAGTCGGCGGCCTCGCAGTCGTTATCTGGGTCGGGTTCGGGTCGTGGGGGACCGTCGACGTGTTCGACGCCACGGGCGGCGCGGTCGGCGTCGTCGAGGCGACGTTCCTGCTGTTCTTCGCGTATCTGGGATTCGGGTCCATCGTGACCGTCGCCGAGGAGACGGAGAACCCGACGACGACCATCCCCCAGGCAGTCGTCCTCGCTATCGCGATCACGACAGTCATCTACGTCGCCGTCGCCCTCTCTGCGGTCGCGCTTACGGATACGGCCGTGCTCGGAACGTCCGCCTCACCGCTCGCGGTCGTCGCGGAAGCGGGCGGCGGAGCTACTGTCGGAGCGCTCGTGGGTGCAGTCGCACTCGCGGCGACGGCCAACACTGTCCTCGTGTTGCTCGTGTCAACCTCGCGGCTGACGTACGGCGTCGCAAAGTCGGAGTATCGCTCGCTTCCCACCGCATTCTCGCGTGTCCACCCCCGTCAGCACACACCGTATCTTGCCGTCGCGCTCGTCGGTGCGTTGACCGTGCCGTTCGTCCTCTTGGGCGACCTCGTCGTGGTCGCCGGCGTCGCGAATGCTGCGCTATTGCTTGTGTTCGTCGCGGTGAACGCGGCGCTCGTTCGCCTCCGGTACGACCGCCCGAGCGACCGCACGGGGTTCACTGCACCGCTGACGGTCGGGCGAATCTCTGGGACCGCGGTTCTCGGCGTCTTCACGTCGCTGCTGTTGCTCGGCTTCTACGTGAGCAGTCTCGTGTAAGCTACCCACGACTGAAGTCGTGGGCTTTCCCCCGCAAGGGGTTTCGGCCCACGCTTCGTCCACCGCCGAGGGAGGGTTGCACGACGGCAGGTCGGTCACATAGAGGGGTTTCCTGCGTGACGACGGCGGCAGCTATTGACCGACGGGACGACCACAGACCCGTCGCTCGCGATCCGAACCGCTCACTCGCCGAACAGTCCCCGCCGGCGTGCAGACGACACCGCAATCGGAATCGAGAGCCCGACCGTTCCGAGGACCACCACCCATCCGGCCACGAGCAGCAGCGTCCGGGTTGCCGACGGCGCTGCGGCGGCGACCGACTTGAACAGCGCCAGGTCGAACCAGACGACGAGCAGTGCCCCGACGAGGTCAAACACGAGGTCGTACGCCGTGTCTCGCCAGCCGTAGTGGACGAGGAACGGGTCGATGTCGAGCCAGTCGGAGATATCGCGAGCGGCGAGTTCGATCACTTCCCAAAACACGCCCGCCGCGAAGACGAACGCGACGGTCACGACGGCGAGTGCGCTCGACGACATCGCCGACGCTCCACCACCACCGAACACGACGACAACGGCGCTGTACACCAGCGACGCGAGCAACGCCGCCGACACGGTGTGCGTGAGGTGGTCCCACCACCACACCGTGTCGTACCAGCCGAGCATCCCGACGACGTGGACGAACCCGGCGAACGCGAGCCACAGCGGGAGCGTCGGCGAGGATGCCAGTGACTGCGCCACACCATCTCCAGTTACCGCAGGCAACAGGAATGGAACGACCGCGACCGACAGCGAGAACACGGCGTTGACCGCGGCGGAGGCGTCCCGGCGTTTGAGTGCGACAACACCGCCGGCAATGATGCCTGCCTGCAGCGCGAACGCGCCGAGGTGGAGCGCATCACTCATCGCTACTGACTGTCGTGTGAGACAGAAGTAGCGTGCTCGCCAGCCTCAAGGTACCGTGCCGGGAGGTAGCCGACGAGGTGGGCAGGCAGTACACCGACAAGTCGCTCGGCCACCGTCGGCAGGACGCGGCGGAGGGCGGCATAGACGACGGCGACGACGAGTGCGGCCGCGACAACAGTCCGAAGCGGGCCGTCGACGGGTCCCCACAGCGCCGCCGCGAGGACGAGCGAGGCAGCCAAGTCTTCAGGTGCACCGTCGTATCGAACCCATCGCTTCGGGGCGATCCAGCGCCCGTTGAAGTGGTCGTACACCGCACGGTCGGCGGTCGCCTCCCACGGACGCAGTTCAAGGCCGCCGCCGAACACGTCGGCGAGACAGTGCGCGGCGGCAGCGAGCGCCCACGCGGCCACGACGATCGTGAGCGTCGTCGGCGACACGAACGCGAGGGGGACGGCGATTGCCGCCAGCAGGGTGTAGTACACTGGGAAGTGGAGGGTTCGGCGGTGCCCGACGTATAAGTCGAGGTCGGGGAAGACACCGCCGACAAGCCCCGCCACGAGCGCGATGCCTGTCGCCTCGGGAGCGACAGCAGCCACGGGGAGCGCGAGCGCCATCCCCGCGAGCGCGTGGGTCGGGAGCATCATATACGTCGCGTGTAGCCAGGGGGACCGGATAAGGATAGTGTGAGACAGACCGACAGGTGGCACGGTCGACGACATAAGGTAGCATCGGCACGGACGTGTGCCGATGGCCCGTTCAGTACGGCGGAATCGACGCTTGCACCGCACGTGCGAGGTCGCCCTGTTCGTCGACGAGAAGAACGTGGAGGTCGTCGAGAGTGACGATTCCGGCGAGCGTGTCGTCGTCGCCGACGACCGGCATCCGGCGAACGCGAGCCTCCGCGAACTCGTCACACAGTTCGAACACGCCGATGTCGTGCGGAACGGTGACCACGTCGTTCGACATCAACTCCCGCGCCGTCTTCGAGTCGGGGTCGGCGCTCTCGGCGACAACGCCGACCGCTAGGTCGCGGTCAGTGACGATTCCGGTCGGCTTGCCGTCCTCCGTGATGACGACGCTCCCGACCTGTTCGTCGCGCATTAGTACCGCGAGGTCGCTCGCGGAGTGGTCTGGTCGTGCAGTGATCACCGACGTTCGCATAAGCTCGTCTACGGTCATAGCTGCGAAACGAACTTTTCTGCCAGCCAACAAATACGACTAGCGCAGTTCCAGCGGGACGGCAATCGCCCGAGACGCCGATGAACCCGCTCGACGGGGCAATTCGCCGTTCGGGATGGCACGAGGAGAGCACACCGGCGATAGCGGTGAACTACCCCACCCTACCGCTCGCCTGTCGGCTCGCGCTTGAGGGTCGGGCTTCCTGTTTCCACGACGCGCTTTGCAGATACCGAGGTATCCACAGGGAGCGCAGTCTCCACAGGCGTTGATTCGGAGCGTCCCGCTCCTAACAGCTTGATACCGCGAGACAGGATATTCCACGCCGCGTTCGCATCTCTGTCCGCTTCAAACCCACACGCCGGACACGAATGCTCGCGCACCCACAGCGGCTTCTCCGTCGAAACGTCGCAGGACGCACACTCTTTCGTCGTCCCACGAGGATTCACCGCGACAAAATACGTTCCTTCGCGTTTGCACTTGTATTCGAGCATCCGCAGGAACGTTCCCCACGCCGCTCCCGCTCGGTTCCGCGAGTTGCCAGGCAGTTCGATCAAGCCCTTTGCGTCCAAGTCCTCCACGGCCACGAAGTCGTATTCGCGGGCGTAGTAGTTTGACAACTTGTGCAAGAAGTCCCGTCGCTTGTTTTTCAACTCGGCGTGACGCTCGGCCACGACACGGCGCTGTTTCTCCCAATTTGCGGAACCGTGTTCCTTCCGCGAGAGGTCGCGTTGGGCGCGTTCCAACCGCTCACGTTCATCGGACAGATCGAACGATTCGACAGCTGTTCCGTCCGTGTCGTGGGCGTACTTAAGAATCCCTACGTCGATACCGACGCACTTCTCGGGAGTCTCCGGTTTCGCGGGCGAGTCGTCCGGGGTTTCGACGCCGAGGATAGCGTACCACTTGCCGGTGGGTTCGCGTTTGACGGTGACAGTCTTGATTTTGGCGTCGTCGGGCAGGTCGCGGTGGAAGATGAGGGGTATGTCTCCGAGTTTCGAGAGCCACAGTCTTGTCCGACCGCTCGTGTTCTTGAGCTTGAAGCCGGATTGACTGTAGGTGAAACTGCGGTACTCGTCCGGGGCTTTCCACTTGAGCGTCCCGACGTGGTAGCCATTCTCTTTACGCCCACGAAGCGTTGAGAGGTTATCGTACAGCCGTTGTACGACTTTCTGAAGAACCTTCGAGTGAACGTCTTTCAGGTCGTTCCACCACGTCTTGAGACTCGGCAAGCGTTTCTGCTCGCTGTATGCCGACGTGTCGTCGGTGCGATTCAGGCGATGGAGGAAGTGGTTGTAGACCTGTCTACAGGTATCGGCAGTCCACGCTAACTGTTCTTCGAGAGCGTCGGACGGTCGGAGTCGATACCTGTAGTTGTAGTTCACGAGCGTTCTTCGATGAGTTCGTCAAGTTGTCCGCGAACGAACGACGAGAGGTTGAGGTGGCTCTCCTCGATCCACTCGGCTTGGTCTTCGCGGATGGTGATGTTTTTCCGTCTCACTATATACGCATTATATGCACTTATGCGTATAGTTGTTACGATTGCGTGGGCCTGTGGGCCGAGCGTCGAACGTGTTTGCTACTCGTGCGGCGCTGTATCCCCTCCCTACTCGCTCCCTTCGGTCGCTCGTTGAGGAAAGGGCCTTAGCGCCTCATTTTAGGTAAACCGGTCCCGAGTGACTACGGTACGTGACAGATCCAGTCGTCGTCGTCGGTGGAGACGCAGCGGGGTTGAGCGCGGCGAGTAAGCTGACCCGCGAGGACCCCGAACGCGAGGTGATCGTCTTCGAACGCGGAGCGTGGGTGTCGTACGCTCACTGCGGCATCCCGTACTACGTCAAAGGCGAGGTAGACGACCTCACCGACCTGCTATCGCTTCGTCCCGAAGACGTCGATGACCGCGGCATCGACCTCCGACGACGCCACGAGGTGACGGCTGTCGACACTGACGCTCACACCGTCACCGTCGAGGGACCGGACGGGTCGTTCGAGCAGTCATACGGCAACCTCCTCGTGGCGACCGGTGCGAGCGCCGTCTCTGACCCCATTCCCGGGAGCGAGCTTGACGGCGCGTTCACCATCCACGGCCTCGACTCGGCGGCGACCGTCCGCGCGGCAGTGACGCCCCCGGAGGAATTCTCCCTCGAGGCCCTCGGCGGCGGCTCGTTCGTCGACGCCGAGCGTGCCCGCTACTACGGCGAGCGACCCGCACCCGACCGCGTCGCCATCGTCGGCGGCGGCTACGTCGGCGTCGAGATGGCGGAGGCATTTGCCGCGTGGGACGTCGAAACCCACCTGTTCCAGCGGTCACAGCGTCTGCTCCCTGCCTTTGGCGACGCCGTCGCGGAGACGGTCGAATCCCACCTCGAGGAGATGGGCGTGCATCTGCATATGGGAACGCCAGTCGACCGTCTCACCGGGACCGATGGAAACGTGACCGGCCTCGTGTGTACGGACGGAACAGAGCTGAGTATCGGCCTCGCAGTCGTCGGTATCGGGGTGCGTCCGAACGTCGACCTCCTCCGCGATACGCCGGTCGAACTCGGCGACAGCGGGGCAGTTGCCGTCGATGAGTACGGCCAAACGAACGTCGATGAGGTGTACGCTGCCGGCGACTGCGCCGAGGACCGCCACGCCGTCACCGGCGAACCAGCGTGGGTGCCACTCGGTCTGACGGCGAATCGGGCAGGCAGAGCTATCGGACAGACGCTCGCGGGGACGCCGACCCCCGTCGGTGATATCGCGGGAACAGCCGTCGTCAAGGCGTTCGAGCAAGAGTGCGGGCGAACCGGGATCATCGACGCTGAGGAAGCACGTGACGCAGGGTTTGACCCTGTCTCCCGAACTATTACCGCCGGGTCGCGCTCAGGGTACTACCCTGGAAATTCGGAGACGACCGTGACGCTCGTCGCCGACCGAGACTCGGGACGGCTCCTCGGCGGCAGCATCGTCGGCGAGGACCGCGCGGCGATTCGGATCGACACGGTGGCGACGGCACTGGAGAGTGGTCTCACCGTCGCCGAAGTCGAACGCCTCGACTTGGCGTACGCGCCGCCGTTCAGTCCGGTGTGGGATCCGGTGCTGGTGGCGGCGAAGGTACTCAACGGGGCACTAAACGAGTAAGAGCCGTCCGCCAGGAAAATCAACAGCATGCTGACGTTCCGAGGGGTTCACTTATCCGCGTGGCCGCGAACGCACCGGCGTGAACAGTCCCTCCGCCGGCGACGAACTCGTGGTGAAGCCTGGCGGTCTCCTCATCGCCGCCGTCGGCTTTCTCTCGACGCGATTTCTCCTCGCGGAGATCGTCTACACGGACGGCGGGGGCGCACTGGCCCGGGCCGTTCCACTGGCGTTCGGTCTCGGAGTTGCCCTCTACGGCGTCGGCCTCGCCGTCTCGACGCACGACCGCGAGTACGCACGAACCGTTGCGACGTGGTTCCTCGTCGGCAGCGGCTTTATGACGCTCACGACCGCGCTCGTAACCGCGAGCGGGATGGGCGGACCCAGCGGCGCGTCGCTGGGAAGTATCATCGCGACGATGGCCATCGCCGGCGGCGGCGCCGGCGTGGTCGTCGGGGTTCGCACCGCCGCCGCGAACCGGAGCAGACGCACACTCGCACGACAGGCCGAACAGAACGTCCTCTTGAACCGTCGCCTCCGGCACGAACTTCTCAACTCGCTCACCGTGATCCGCGGACACACCGATATGCTCCTCGACGACGCACCCGACCGCGAGCGGAGTCGAGAGGCGGTTCGATCGGCCGTTGAACGTATCGAAGAGACTGTCTACTCGGTCGGCTTCCTCGTCCGAACGGCCGACGACACCGAGGCAGCCCTCTCCCCAGTCGAACTCGACACGGCCGTCGAGTCGTGTCGAGAATCTCTCCCGTCGACGGTCGCAGAGTGGATCACAGCACCGCCGACCGTCCGCGTCCGAGCGGACGACAACCTACCCACGCTGTTGACGGAACTGGTATCACTCCCCGGCGGCGACGCCGACAGCACCACCCCGCGCGTCGACTTCGACGCCGACGCCACGTCGGTCGCCATCACCGTGAGCGCCCCCGGCGACTGGCTCGACGAGCGTGCGCGAGAGGTACTCGTCGACGGCGTGCCGGAGTACGAGCACAACGACGTCGACTACGGCATACCGATCCTCCGCTTGCTCGTCGCACAGTACGGCGGGACGACGACCGTCGAGCGATCGGACGGCGAGACGGCCGTTCGCGTCGACCTCCTTCGGACTGGCGAACGTGCGCCGCCGCGCGACAGTTCGGGCGTCGACACCGGGACGCTGTGGAGGTCGCTCGGCATCGGCGTCGTCGCGGGCGTCGTGATGGGATGGGTGTTGACCGCCGGGTTCGGCTCGCTGGCCGTCATCGGGGCACTGTACGGCGCGGAGCTGTCGGTCACCGGATGGGTCGCCCACCTGTTCCACAGCGCCGTGTTCGCCACCGTGTTCGCCGTCGTCGCGACGAAGAGTCGGCTGTCGGCGTACGCCGACTCACCGGGCGGGACCGTCGCACTCGGCGTCGCGTGGGGCGCGATCTTGTGGGTCGTCGCGAGTGGCGTCGTGTTGAGCCTGTGGCTCAACGCCATCGGTATCCCCGCGTCCGTCCCGAGTTTCGAACCGGTCTCGCTGGTCGGGCACGTCGTCTGGGGAGCCGTCGTCGCTGGCCTCTGGTGGCTCCTGCCGGAGTCGGTTCCTGTCCCGTGGGGAGCGCAGACTGAGGCGTGATCGGTCGGCAAGGGTCTGTTGATGTGGTCCTACCCAAACAACCACGAGAGACACGTACAGTGAGTATCTCTAATAGATCCCCTCTCTTCAATTTGTTTTTGAGTCACCGAAGGATCCGATATGTACGTGCTGTGTATATTGTAGATCATCGAGTTTCGAACCACCACCAGACTCACTAGCTCTGTGTGACAAGTTAGACTATGGCACACCGACCAGAGAGTCCACAGCGATACGTTTGTGAGAATTGTCAGATACTCCACGCTGGCACCCCAATACACGTCTCCGAGGGCGAACACAGATTCGAACCGCCGAATCAATGCGGTGGCTGTGGAGAGTCTACATTCGTCCAGATCGGGGAATGGTCGCGCCATCACGAGTGAGGCCACTCAGTCGAATAGCGATCGTCCAGCACACAACAGACCCGTCGACGGTCATCTCGCACACCGTGACACACACTGTCAGTCGACAGACCCTTCGACGACCACGATTCGGAAGTCGTTGACGTTCGTCCCCGTCGCGTCGGTCGTCACCAGCCAGTCACTTCCAGTAAACGCCCCGAGTGCGTCGTTGTCCCCGAGCGCCGAACGGGCCGCCGCCGCGTCGGCCACTGTCTCCGGTGTCACGACCGCACCGGCGTGGTCGGTACCGCCATCGTTGCCGTCGGTGTCGGCCGCGAGGAACGCACAGTCGGCTCCTTGAACCGGTGAGCGCCCGTCAGCGAATTCGACCGCCGCCGCGAGCGCACACTCGAGGTTCGGCCCACCGTTGCCGTCGCCGCGGACGGTCACCGTCGTCTCACCACCGGAGATGACGACCGCCGGCGGGTCGACCGGGTTGCCCGAATCGGCGAGTTCCTCAGCGATGGCCGCGTGCGTCCGGCCCACCTCTCGCGCCTCACCACGAATCCGTGCAGACAGTAGCATCGGCTCGTACCCCCGGTCGCGGGCGGTCTCCGCGGCAGCCGTGAGTGCGGTGTGTGCGCTCGCGAGCACGTGGACCGATCCTCGGTCGAATACCGGGTCGTCCGGTCCGGGTGTCTCCGCCTCCGCTCCCGCCGCACCGCGAGTGAGATAGTCCCGGACGGCGCCGGGAACGTCGAGATCGTAGCGGTCGAGGACGTCGAGTGCGTCCGCGTACGTTGACTCGTCGGGGGCTGTCGGTCCGCTACCGATGACCGAGCAGTCGTCACCAACCACGTCGCTGAAGGCGAGCGTGACGACCGTGGCCGGTGCTGCGGTCGCCGCCAGTCGCCCGCCTTTCACTCGCGAGAGGTGCTTTCGGACGGCGTTTATCTCGTCGATGCTCGCGCCGGATCGAACCAGCGCGTCGGTCGTCTCCCGGAGCGCTGCGAGGTCGACTGCCTCGACTGGCGCGGCGAGCATCGCACTCGCGCCGCCGGTGACGACGGCGAGCACGAGCGTCTCCTCGTCTGCGTCTGCCACGAGTCGTTCGACCGCACGAGTCGCCTCGACGCCTGCCGCGGTCGGCGTCGGGTGACCACCGCGCACGCGACGGATACGGGCGTCGTCGTCCGTCTCGTCACAGACGACGAGTCCCTCGTCGATTCGGTCTCCCAGCAGGTTCTCAAGGGCGGTCGCGACCCCCGCGCCCGCCTTCCCGCCGCCGACGACAATGACCCGATTGAACGCGCCCAGATCGTGCGTCGCGTCACCGACCGTCAGCATGTTACCGTCGAGCGCAAGCGTCGACGAGACGACGATCGCTGGCTCCGCTGCCTCGATTCCAGCCCGGAGGCAGGCCCGCGCTGTGTCGACCGCCTGTGACGCCGTCGAATCCTGTGCGGCGACCGCGTCGGCGGCGTCGCGTTCGTCGTCCATACGGTCGCGAATGGTGGGGTGGCGATTAACTCCGGCGGGGACCAGTCAGATGTGACCCCACACCCGAGGGGCACCGCCGCTCACGTAGCCTCGGCTATCTTCTCGATTCGGAGATCGAAGCCCCACGTCGCGCGCTCTTCGTCCTCGCCACCGATTCCGCTCGGGAACACAGTGAACGGCTGCTCGAAGCGGTACGACCCGGTGGGCGTGCAGGCGTCAGCGTCGGGTGTCGCGTACAAGCCAACGTACGCGGTGAGCGTCCCGTTGGCCGGAATCTCGACGGTACCGTACTCATCGGTCACTACCGGATACGACGCCAACTGCCAGCAGTCGTCGCCCGTTCGCTCGACGCCCGCAGGCGCGCGGTCAGGCTCACCGTCGACCGAGCGGTCGGAGTGGGGGTACAGCAGGTAGGTCCCGTCCCCACTGGTAGCGTACTGGAAGACGACGTCGCGGTACTCACCGACCACGACTGGCTGATCGGTAGTGTTGTCCACGTCGACGCGGAGGACCGCAGTCGTCCCGGAGGTGACGTACGGGTCGGCGAGGCTGACGCGAGGACTGACTGGCAGTGAGGGTGCCTCGTCAGTCGACGCTATCGCCACCTGGTGTGTCGTGTCCACCGGGTACTCGCGGTCGGAGGGTTGTGAGCCGTTCCCGTCGCCGCCGTCAGGGAGCGGGTCGGGCGTCGACGATCCGAAGCTACCGGTACACCCCGCGAGACACGCGAGAGTCGCGACGGCGGTTCCGCTGAGGAGGGCACGGCGTGTATGCATACATTCGGAATCTCTCGCTGAGAGCATAAGCCGAGCGTAGGCACAAAGGCCGGTTTGACTCTTTTCACACAGAGTCAAGGAGGAAGCCCACGACTTCAGTCGTGGGAGAAGTCACACCCGTTCGACCGCTTCGTACACGCCGGAGAGGTCTGTCTCCTCGACAACCAGCGAGAGTTCCTCACCCTCCGTCGCCGGTTCGTCGGTCACGATAGTCACTGCCTCTATCGGGTCGCGTGCGACGAATGCACGGATACGCTCGATCCACGAGGGCACACCACCAGCACGACATACTACGACGTACCGCCCCTCGGCGGCGTCGGCCAGCGTGGGTTCTAAGTCGGCGTCAGCCACCTCCTCGGGGGAAATGACGTGTAACACCTCGACGTCGAACCGTTCAGTCACATTCTCGAATGGTGGGCGACAGGCAAGCGACTGTCGATGTGTCGTGTCCAGACGGGTTCAGGGGTATAGTCTGATCAGAAGCCGGAGGAATCGTGTGCCCGGCAGAATCCGAACTCAGTCGTCAGCCGCTAGGTCGGCGAACGCTGCTTCTGCGCCTACTTTATCCAAGCTAGTGTCGATGTGTTCGCGCGTCTCCTCCAGTTGCTCGGTCAACTCTTCGTACTTTTCGGTATCCGTCTTTCCCGCCGTCTGTAGGGTCGCTCGTTTGGCCGCGAGCGCGAAGAACTCCTGACTTTGCTTATCATATTCGTTCCGTTCAACAAGCACCTCTACGAGACCGAGGAGGTCGGCTTTGTCCACTGGCTTGAGTCGGTAGTCGTCGAATGGCATCTCGACGATGCTCGCCTTCGGTTCGACGGCAGTGAGCATCGCCACCTGTGCCGTCACACCCTCTTCACGAAGTGCGCGCAACACCTTGTCACCGCTCATCTGAGGCATACGTCGGTCGAGCAACACTACGTCGAGTGAGTCGTCTGCCAGTTCGACCGCCTGCTTGCCGCTCGTTGCAGTCTGAACGGTATATCGTGATGCAAGATAGCGGGCGTACAGTTCGACCAGCGGCTCCTCGTCGTCGACAACAAGGACACTCGGCGAGTCCGTCGTCGTCATTGCCGCTCACCGAACAGGGACGTCATGGTACCAATTGGCGAATATTTCCAATTAAAAGTATCACCCCGAGTATCAAATCGAGTAGCTAGACGCGCTCGTCCGCAGGTCGGTGAGCCAGCCCTCGCGAACTAGGAGTGTTGTGGAGAGCGGTCTGACGTGACGTTTGCGCTCGAACGGCCTACCGTCGTCGAGTCTCGCCAGATGGCGGGGACGCCGTCTGGATCGGTGTCGATCCGAACCGTGAGCGTCTGCGCCTCGTCTCCGGTCACGTCGGCGTCAACGTCCCAGTGGTGTGCGTGTGCGATCAGGCGGATGGTCGGGAGGTACATCCCTGAGTTCGCGTTCGGCACGGAGTGGCCGTAGCCGAGGAGTTGCTCCGACGGTGTTCGATCGAAGTGGACGCCATCGAGCCGTATTGTAAACACGCCGTCGTGCATTCGGAACGAGACCTCGGTGGCAGCCTCTGCGCGGGCGAGTTCAAACACGTTCTCGACGAGGTGGTCGATCCGAACCGGGTTGCCGACGAGCGTCCCGTCGTCGATGACGGTGAACGGGGGCGTCGTCGGGGTGGCGATCTGTCCGGCCGTCCACTCCAGATCCACGGGGGATTTCGTCGTGACGCTCTGAGAGTCACGCATAATCATCTCCAGTTGGTCGACGACCGAGTCGATGCGGTCGAGTCCCGCTGACGCCGTCTGGAGTGCGGTCTCTCGACTCACGCGCTCGCTCGGCGGCGTGCCGTCGTCGCGTGCCAGTTCGATGTGTCCGACGGCGATGGCGCAGGCGTTTCGGAGTTCGTGCGCGACTGCCTCGCCGATGTTGTCGAGTTCGTGATTCTGCCTGACGAGTTCGTTCACCTGCCGTTGCTGCGCGGTGATGTCGGCGTACACGGCGGCCGTCGCGACCCGTTGGGGGCCGAGCGTGACCGACGTCAATGAGACGCGGTAAAAGCGCCTGACGCCGTCATCGGAGACGGCGATCACGTCCTGATCGCCGCGGAGCGTCCGCGCGACGCCCGGCGACAGCGAGTCGATAGAGCGGCCGATGACGGCCGATCGTTCGTCCTCGCCGACGAATCGCGCGAAGCCGTCGTTCGCCTCCGTAATTTCGTCGTCGTCGACGAGTGCGACGGGAAAGTCGAGTTGGCCCATCAGGTGCTTGCGCCCAAGTTGCGTGACCGAACCGAATCGGTCCTCGAGGAACCACAGCAACGCGACGCCGAACATCGCCACGCCGACCGGTTCGTAGTAGGTGCGAACCAGCAGTTGGGGGTACAGCAACGAGAGGACGTCGAGCGCGACCGGCATCGGGAGTACCGCGAACACGACCGCCAGCCGCGGCGTCGTGTGCGTCCACTCCGCCAGCGTCTCGTAGATCAGGTACAGACCGATGCCCGCCAGCGTGTACGCGAACGCCGTCAGGATCCAGTGGAGTGTTCCCGGCTGGATCCAGACGTACTGGAACGGCTCCGAAACCACCGTCGTCGAGAAGTACTGCCCGTGTATCGGATTCGTGATTTTCAGCGCCGCCGCCCCCAAGAACACCGTCACCGCGGCGATCCGTATCCGCGGATTCAGGTGGTACGACCGACCCGCGAACGCCGACGCGAAGTAGAGGAAGCCCCCGACGCTTGCGAATCCGGCGACGAGTCCGACGACGTACATCGCCACGGACACCTGTTGCGACCCACTCACCAGCCTGATCGCTGCGGTGAACGACCAGATCGCAGAGACACCGAAGAAGCCGACGAGCCCTCGCCGCATCCCGGCGTCGTCAAACGACCGGGCCCTGTGCATCGAAGCCACCAGCGCCGTTCCTGATACTGCGAACAACGCGACGTACGCAGCGTTATGCAGGCTGAACGGCCACACACGAATGGCGGAGGAGCCAACTGGTAAAAGAGAAACCCATTGTTTCACCGAGGAGCTGTTAGGCCAATTACGCTACATCCGTTGATTTTGTTGTTAGCGAGTTATCCATCAGGGTTCGTTCCCCCGCGACAAAACACAAATACGATGCCCCACACGATGGACGTATGGACATCGACACGGACGAACTGCTCACGTCGCTCACGAAACGAGAGGACAACGCCGCGATCAAGTCGTACCAGAACACTGTCTCGGTGGCGTGTCCCTCCTGTGGCGACCCGTTCGACGACCTCGTCGTCTGCAAGCAAAACCCGACGAGTCTTGACCTCTCGAAGCAACTCGATTTGTGTGTCGGCGTCGACGACGGGCAGGCGTACATCTTCACCCACAGTTGAGTGGCGTCCGACCCTACGGAATCCGATCAGGCCGACCGGACCACGAGCGTTAACACGGCCGGTCACCAACCTCGGCCGTGACCGAATGGCCACCAGTCGATCCAACGGACGCGGACGCCGTCGCCGACGCACGCGACGAGGTTGTCGAAGCCGTCCGTGACCACGCCGGTCGGATCGCGTACCAACTCGCACTCTTACAGGGTGGCGACTACGGGAGACGCGAGTTCGACACCGACGGCGGGACGTGGACTGTCAAGTACGAGGGCGGTGACCTGGAGTTCCTCAAGTTCGACCCGTCTAGCGGTAGCGACGTGTACGTCGTCTCGACGAAGCGCCCCCCTGACCCGGCGGAGTTACAGACCGCACTTGTCGACTACGACGCGTTCGTCCGGTCGTACAACGCCTACGTCGACTCGCTGGAGGGACTCCTCGACGACGTCGTCGTCGATGCCCCGGATGCCGCGACGACGGAGACGGTCGTCGCAGAGCGTGACGCTGTCTTGGACCGAGTCGCAGAGATATGCGGCCGGATCGCCGGCGAACTCCACCGGATGGAGGGCGGCGACTACGGCACGTTCACCGCCCGCGTCGACGGGACACGCTGGGAACTGAAGTGGGACCGCGACGGTGTCTCGTACCTCCGCGCTGGCGGGAGTGGTGGTATCTATCTCATCTCGCAGTACGAGGCACCCGCCGCCGCCGACGTCCGAGAGTACGCGCCCGCGTTCCGTGGGTTTGTGGAAGCGTACAACGAGGAGGTTGAATCACTGGAGGCGTCGCTGGAGCGGATTGAGATCTGAGTATCGGACATCGATCCAGACCATATCGGTGACGGAACCGATATATACGGAGTCTGCATCGGTCGGACCGTGACACGTCGACTCACCCGTCGAGAGGCGCTTCGGTCGACTGCTGCCATCACTGCAACAGTTCCGTTGCTCGGATCGGCCATCGCGAGCGGGGCGCAGGCAGCCTCACAGTTTGACCCGGCGAGACACGGCTTCGGGTTCCGAAACTGGGGCACGGAGACGCAGTACTTCGAGTCACCTCCCGACCCGTCGAGAGCGACCCTTCGCGACCAGGTGCAGACACAGTGGCGGCGAACGGCTCGCGCCTCACTGTCCATCGATCCGAGTGGCTTCCCCGAGAGCGTCGTCGACGTGATCGCGACGCAACTGCGGGCCGCGGTGACGCAGCGTGCCGGGACGAACGGCCACTGCTACGGGATGGCGCTGACCGCCCAGACGTACCACACCGACCCGGCGTCGATCCCCGTCGACGCCGGAAACGCCAGTGAGATACGCGACCCGACGGTGCCGTTCGACTCGCCCGACGCGCCGGTCTACCGCGAGATCGTAGACCGACAGGCGACGCAGTTCGTCCGCTTCGGGTCGTGGCTCGCCCGACGTGTGATACTCCGACCAGCGTGGCTGGACCAACGCGCGGTGCTTCGTGACGTTCGCGCCGTCATCGACGAGATCGGCTCTGCGTCGGTCGTCCTGTTCGACGGGTCGCTGATGGCGCACCAAGTGCTCGCGTATGACGTCAGCGAGTCCGATGAGGCCGTCGAAGTGCGCGTGTACGACCCCAACAGGACGGCCCGGACGTACGAGAACCGCGTCGACACACTCAGATTTGTCTCCGACGGCGACGACCTGTCGATGACCCCGTACGGCCCGTACACGGGGATGCTGTACACGCGATTCGACCAGATCGAGCGCTTGACAGGCCGCGCAAACGCGGGTCCACTTGATCACGTCACGGTCACCGCCGAAACGGTACGAGACGGCCTATTCCCGGTCGCACAGATCCGCGTCGACTCCGACGACGTGTCCCTGTGGATCGTCGAGTCCGACGGTGGCCGACCGTTGGCACGCATCCGCAGCGACCACATCGACCGCGCACGTGGCACCGTCCCGCGGATCAGAACTCGATACGGGATCACACCGGGTACCTACCGTATCCGCATCCTTGCAGATGCCGACACGACGTACCGACTCCGCGCGGTCGTCGCCGACAGAAACGGTGCCCGAGTGGACGAGACGCTGAGCGAGTCGGTCACGCGCGGGTCGGTCCAGGAGTACGACCTCCACGTCACACCCGACGGGACCGACCGCATCGAACGAGTGCATCCCGAGGACCGCGGTGATCGATCGATCGATGCGGTTGGCGTGGGTACGGGAGCGATCGCGGGGACCGCACTCGGCGTCGTCGGTGGCCGAGCGTTCGAACGCTGGCGTGACGATGGTGAGTGAGGACACACCGTCTGTTTCTCCGGACGACGCAGGGTCAGGAGTCTACGGCAGTCGACCGGTCCGTCGTCTCATAGACCGGCGTAGGGGCCGCCCTTCGCCTCGGTCAGACGGCCGACCTGCTCCTCAGAGAGGTCGACCGTGGCAGCGGCGACGTTCTCGGCCAACTGGTCGAACGTCCGCGCGCCGACGATGGGGGCAGTGACGCCGTCGCGGTGCATCAGCCACGCGAGCGCCGTCTGTGCGACCGTCGCGTCCACCTCATCGGCGACGGCCTCCAGCTCGTCGTGGACGTCGAAGTTCTCCTCGGTGAGATAGGCGTCGGCGAAGCGACTCGACTCCGCTGCGCGTGACTCGCCGGTGAGGCCCTCCTCGCGGCTGTACTTGCCCGTGAGGAAGCCCTGTCCGAGCGGACTCCACGGACAGACGGCCAGGTCGTAGTGGCGGGCCATCTCGAGGTAGTCTCCCTCGATCTCACGGTCGACGAGGTTGTATCGCGGCTGGAGCACCGAGAACGGCTCCCAACCCTCTGCGCGGGCGATCTCGTTCGCCTTCGCGATCTTCCAAGCGTCGGGCCGCATCGTCGACGCGCCGAGGTAGTGGACCTTGCCGTCCTCGACGAGGCCGTTGAGCGTCTTCATCAGTTCCCGCGCCGAGGTCTGGTCGTCCCAGCGGTGGATGTACAGCACGTCGACGTAGTCAGTGCCGAGGCGGTCGAGAAGCGCGTCGATGCGGTGGCGGATGTTCTTGCGGTTCGTCCCACGGCTGTTGGGGTCGCCGTCGCGGATCTGCCAGAATATCTTCGAGGCGATGGTGTATCGCTCGCGGTCGCGGTCTGCAAGCCAGTCGCCGATCCATCGCTCACTCTCGCCGCCGCCGTACACGTCTGCGGTGTCGATATAGCGGCCGCCGGCGTCGGCGTACGCGTCGAGCAGTTCGTGGGCGCGCTGTTCGCCGATTTCGACGTTCCCCTCTTCGGTCTCTTTGCCGAAGCGCCACGTTCCGAACTGGAGTTCACTGGTCTGGATGCCGGTGTTGCCCAACTGGACGAACTCCAAGTCTACGTCATCGATGTCAGTCATCGAGTCTGTGTTGTCTCGTCGGCGGCAAAAGCGTTCAGGAGGCGGAACCGGGGGCGGCTACTCCGCGACGACCGCCCCAGTCAGGCGTCACCCCACTTCTCCCACCCACCCGCGTCGACCACTTCGAACAGCGATCCCCAGTTCTCGTCGTCCTCGGCCTCCGGAAGGAGGCCTCGCAGTTGCTGGAAGTCGGACTCGGGGACGAGCGTCCGCACGAGGTCGACGATAACACGCGCGTGGTACGCGGCGGTCGCCCGGTCGACGTTCTCGATCGCTGCCACCTCGTCGAGGAAGTCGTTCCAGTCGAATCGGGTTCCGTGCTCCGCCGGCGCGCCAGTCAGATACCACTTCACCTCCATCGGGAGCGACGCCGCGAGGTCCTCGGCGTTGTCGACAGGGATCCGACGACCGAGTGTCATTAGCGTCGCCCGCGTCGCGCGAACCGCCTCGCCAGTGCCGGACAGTTCCAGTCGGTGCGTGACCGCCCCGGTGAACTCGTCGAAATCCATACATACCACACCGGCCTCGGGCCGCTAATTCGGCGCGGTCGTTCCAGTGGGTCGAAAAGCGACCGACCGAGCGTCGACCGTGTCGACGAGCGAGGGTCACGCCTCACTGCGTCGCGCCACCCGACCGACGAGGACGAGGAGCGGGAGGGTACACGCCAACGCGCCGAGGAGGATACCCCAGTCGAACAGTCCGAGCGGGACCGTCCCAAACAGCGACGCGAGCGGCGTGTACAGCACCGCGAGGTGTGCGAGAAGCGACACCACGACCGCGGCGGCCAACCAGGCGTTCGAGCGAACGGGCGTCCCACGAGTCGCCCGGACGACGTACAGTTTCCCGAACTCGAAGACGACGAAGCCGGTGAACACCATCGTCATCGCGTACGGCGTCATCGTCGCCGCTCCATCGAGTGCGTAGAACAACACGCCGAGGAGGACCACGGTGACGGTCACCGCGAACCCGGCGATAATTCTGAGCATCGTGCCGTCGACGATGCTCGTGTCAGCACCACGCGGCGCTCTCGTCATCACGTCGTCCGCGGGCGGATCAGAGCCGAGCGCCAACGCAGGGAAGCCGTCGGTCAGTAAGTTGATCCACAGCAGTTGGGCAGCCGGGAGCACGAGGTAGCCGAACAGCGAGGCGACGACGACGAGGAGCACCTCGGCCGCGTTCGCACTCAACAGGTACGCGACGAACGTCCAGATGTTGTCGTAGATGGCCCGACCGCGCCGGACGGCGTTCCGGATAGTCGCGTAGTTGTCGTCGACGAGGACGATGTCGCTCGCACCCTTCGCCACGTCCGTCCCCCGCGTCCCCATCGCGATGCCGACGTCGGCGTGTTTCAACGCCGGTGCGTCGTTGACGCCGTCGCCGGTCATCGCGACCGTGTGCCCCGACTCCCGGAGTGCGCGGAGGACGCGGACCTTGTGCTGGGGCGTCATCCGCGCGTAGATGTCGACCGTCGCGACTTGCTCGCGCAGGGCCGAGTCGTCGAGTGCCTCGACCTCCGTCCCGGTGAGCACCGCAGAGTCGATCCCGACTTGCCGACCGATCGCCCGCGCAGTCACCGGGTTGTCGCCCGTGATCATCTTCACCGAGATGCCCGCAGCGTGGGTGTCGGCGATTGCCTCGCGAACCTCCGGGCGAGGCGGGTCGAGCAGTCCCTGCACGCCCACGAACGTCAGCCCTGTCTCGGGGTCTCCGTCGTCGGCGGCTTTGTACGCGAACCCGAGGACTCGGAGCGCGTCGCCAGCGAACGCGTCGAGTACCGTCTCGGCGTCGGCGCGTCGCTCGGGCGTCAGTGGGACGACGCCGTCGGCCGTGAGGACGGCAGTCGACCGGTCCAGCACCGTCCGCGGGGCACCCTTGACGTACACGACGTCGTCGTGGACGGTCGCCATCCGCTGGCGGGCAGACGAGAACGACCGCTCGTCGCGTCGCGGGCGCGCCGCCCGGCGTGCGGCCACGTCGAGACCGTGGTTGGCGGCGGCCGCGACCAGTGCCCGTTCGGTCGGTTCGCCGTCGTCGGCCGACGCGTCGTTACACAGCGCACCGATCTCGAACAGGCGGTCCAGTCGTGGGTCGTCGGATCGGTCGCTCACGGGCAGGTCGACCGTCACGCCCGGGACCCACGCCCTGGTCACGCGCATTTGACCCTCGGTGAGCGTCCCAGTTTTGTCAGTGCAGACGACGTCGACAGACCCGAGCGCCTCAACGGCGGTCAGTCGCCGGACGAGGGCGTTCTCGCCGGCCATCCGCCGTACGCCGAGTGCGAGCGTCACCGTGACGATTGCTGGAAGCCCCTCGGGGACCGCAGCGACCGCGAGCGAGATGGCCGTCAACGCCGCCTGCACCGGGGCGGTCCCGCCCCAGACGAGCACGGGAACCAGTATCACCGAGAGTCCGACGATACCGACGCCTAGCCGCCTGCCGAGCGTGTGGAGGCTCCGCTGGAGCGGCGTCGATCGATCGACCGCGAGGCCGAGTTGTTCTGCGATCGCACCAACTTCGGTGTCCATCCCGGTGGCGACGACCACCGCGACGGCCCGCCCTCGCGTGACGTTCGTCCCCCGGAACACGAGGTTCGTGCGTTCTGCGAGCGGTGTCTCAACCGGCAGGGAGTCCGTTCCTTTCGCCACTGGGAGGCTCTCGCCGGTGAGAGTGGACTCGTCGATTTCGACGTTAGCGGCGTCGACGACCCGCGCGTCTGCCGGGACCACGTCGCCCTGCCCGAGGACGACCACATCGCCCGGGACGAGTTCGGCCATCGGAAGCCGCTGGTCGGTTCCGTCCCGACGGACGCGCACGGTGGGGGACGACAGGTCCCGGAGTTCCTCGATACTTCGTTCCGCACGGAACTCCTGTACGAACCCGAAGACGCCGTTCGCGACGACGATGACGGTGATGAGTCCCGCGTCGACCACATTCCCGACCAGCGCCGACACCGTCGCCGCCGCGACGAGCACCCAGATCAACGGACTGGAGAACTGTTCGAGCAACAGCAGCCACCACGACTGGCCCCGGTCGCTATCGAGTTCGTTCGGTCCGACCCGACTGAGGCGAGCGGCGGCCTCGGCCTCGGTCAGCCCCGCCGGATCGGTGTTGAGTTCGGCGTAAACCGCGTCGGGGTCCGCCGCGTGCCACTCGGTCATCTTGGCGGCCACGACGTGTGCAGTCGGAAGCGAGCAGCGCCCACGCATCGACGTGTCGCGTGGGCGAACAATAAGCGTGACAGGCGATTCGCGTACCCGTGTGCTTCGGGAGCGCCGACGCGACCACCCCGGTTACGCGCTCGAACTCAGCGGTCTAGCGCGTCTTCGGCCGCCCGCCGGAGTCGCTCGACGTCGTCGTCGCGGTAACTCCGGTGGGTGGTCTCGACCGACTGGTGGCGGAGCACCTCCTGTGCGAGTTCAGCCGACATGTCGTACAGCGTGTCGCCCAGTCCTCGTCTCGCACCGTGTGGCAAGAGCGGTTCTCCCCCCTCTGTGACGCCGCTCTCGGCGGAGAGGTCCTTCAGCAGCGTCCGGGCACCCGCCGTCGACAGCGACGGTGGGACGAGGTCGTTCTCGCGAAGTAGGTCCCACACCGTCTCCTTCGTTGGCTCGGTGTCCACCGACTCGGCGTCGCGAACCACCGCGTAGAGACTCGGCAAGTGATTCGTCGGGAACACCGGCCACTCGTTGGTCGGTGGGTCCTGTCGACGGTAGTGCGCACGCAGGCGGTCGATACCCGGGTTGAGCAACGGCGTCCGTTGCCACTCCTGCGACTTGCCGTACACGCGAAGCGTCCCCTCGTCGATGTCGACGTGTCGCCAACGAATCCCCTGCCTTCGCTCGTTTTGCGGGTCGCGAAACAGTTCCGCACCCCGAGCACCGGAGTACGCGAGGACGGCGACGAGCGCCCGGTCGCGAGTGGCGCGCGCCGAGTCGAGCCACCCGTGGTCGAGTGCGTCTTCGGTTCGCCAGTCCATCCAGCGAACGATAGCCTCGCGCGTTTCGGCGCTCCAGAACTGCTCGCGGTCGTCCTCGCGGACGCCGACGCTCCGGTCGGGGAGCGCTCCTGTCGCAACGGCGTGGGTCGCGGGGTTCGTCTCCAGCGCATCGCGTTCGTGGAGGAAGCCACAGAACGAGCGGACGAGCGCGTAGTACTGGTGGGCTGTCCGCCCGGTGATGCCGGCACCGGGGTCGTCCTCGCGGGCCCACGCTCGCTGCGCGAGGTACTCTGCGTACGCCTCGAGGTGGCGGTCGGTGAGGTCGCCGACGCGGTCGACCCCGGCGTCGCTGACGCGGTCGACGAACCCGCCGACGACGCGTTCGACCTCGCCGCGGTGTCGGCCGGTTCCCCCCTTCCCGACGTGTCCGACGAACGCCGCGAGCGCCGCTGCCGGCGTCGTCGACGGGGCGACCCGTCGTGGTGTCGTCGGTGCGTCGTCGCCCTGGCTCATACTCGTTCAGGTAGTAGGCGCACGCGACATAAACGCACCTGACACGGCAGCGGCGCTCGTCGCCGATCGATACGAGCCACAAGTGCCGCGACGGATACCGACCGTAGACTCCTCACCTCCGAGCGTCGTGGTCAGTCGCTGTACAGGGTGACTCGTCCGGTGCTGTACGCCGTGACGAGGAAGCCCTCATATCTGAACGATATCTCGACGCCGTCCGCAGGACCGCGCCGACCGGCCGCAGCGAGCAACGCCGTGACGGCGCCAGTGTCGATGACGTGTTCGAGCGGTGGAAGCGTATCGAACGGGCGTCCAGTCGCCTCTGCAACCGTCTCGACGATACCCTCGACGGGCGTAGTCATCCCCCAGTCGTACTGTCGCTGTGACACGAGTGCTCGCTCACCGGGTCCGTCGCCGGTTCCGATCGACCACTCTGTCATACTAGTACATATCGGCGCAAGCGTATAACGATAGTGTCACGCAAAAACTACAACGACCTGTTCGAGTCTGGTAGGCAGCGAACCGAAGAGTCGTAGTCGTCCGACCGTTCAGTCGTCGGCTTCGACGGCGTCGGTGCGTGGGACAGTCACGTCAGGAAGACCGGCCTCGATCTGTTCGCGTTGGCTCGCGAACTTCCCGGGGAGGACGAGTCGCCCGCCGAGTTCGTCGAGGGGTTCGTCGCTGTCGTAGCCCGGATCGCTCGTCGCGAGTTCGAACAGGACGCCGTTGAACTCGCGGAAGTACACCGACCGGAACCAGTGGCGGTCGATCTGTTGGGTCGGTGAGAGACCTTCGCCGCTGACCGCCCGTCGCATCGCATCTTGATCCTCGTCGGTCGGCGTCTGGAACGCGACGTGGTGGACGGTGCCGTGCCCCTGCCGTCCCGCTTGTATCGTCGGAAGTACGTCGACGTACTTGCCGACAGGTCCGGCAGCAGCGAAGCGAGTGCGCTCGTCGCCAGGCGTGTCGCCCGGTGACTCTTCGGTGCCGACCTCCTCCAGTCCCATCGTCCGCAGGAGCCCCATCGTCGAGTCGGGGTTCGCCAGCCACAGCGTCACGGAGTGGAACCCGCGGATAGCGTGTTCTTCAGGGACGAACGCGGTCCACGGGACAGTCGGGTCGTCGTCGGGAATCTCGACGGCAACCAGTTCGATCGGGAGGCCGTCAGGGTCGCGGAACGGCAGGACCGTCTCCCCGAATCGCTCGACGCGGTCGTCGTAGTCGACGCCGTACTCGTCGAAGCGGTCCTCCCAGTAGTCGAGGCTCCCCTCGGGGACGCGGAAGGCGGTTCTGGACACCTGCCCGGATCCGACTTTCCCCTGCGAGAGGTTCTCCCACGGGAAGAACGTCATACTCGTGCCGGGCGTCCCCTCCGCGTCTGCGAAGAAGAAGTGGTAGGTGCTCGGGTCGTCCTGATTGATCGAGCGCTTCACGAGGCGGAGGCCGAGCGTCTCGGTCCAGAAGTCCATATTTCGCTGCGGGTCGCCGGCGATGCAAGTCACGTGGTGAATACCCTGTGCGGGTGTGAAATCGGTCATCGACTCCAACTACGAGACGAAGCGACTTGAGTACGCGCTGACGTGCGTGTCACCTGGCGAACCGCACGCCACCAGGCACCGGCTACCCCCCGGACGCCGCCACCGAGCGAACGGTCAGAAGTCGCGGCCGGTCGCCGCGTCCGGGAGGTCATTCGGGACGATTTCGAATCCCAATTCCTCCATCGCGGCCTCCAGATGCGCGGAGTCAATGTACTCGTCGCCGGTGGCGACGCGGGCCGCCTGCGCTCGCGCGAGAATCTCGCCCCGTCGGTCGTCGGGAATCTCGTACTTGTCGGCCGCGAGTTCGATGACGAGGCCATTGTGGTCGTGCGTGTACAGCGAGTGGAACGCCCCGCGGTCGAACTCGCTAATCTCGTGGCCGGCGTCGAGGAGGCGGTCGCGGATGCCGGGGAGTTCGTCGGGTTCGATCCGGAAGGCGAGGTGGTGGACCGCACCGATATCCGGGTCCTGCTTTTCGACGGAGTCGCGCGACTCGTCGACGAAGAACGTCACGAGGCGGCCGTCGCCAGCGTCGAAAAAGAGGTGTTCGACCGCCTCGCGGTCTAGGTTCGGCTGTCGGACCACCAACGGGAGGCCGAGGACGTCGCGGTAAAAGGCGATGGTGTCGGCGGCGTTGCTCCCGACGAGGGTAACGTGGTCCCATCCAGCGGCGTGCATCAGACTGTCGGGTCGGTCGGCGGAGACGGCGTCGTCGGTCATCGAACGGGTTACGTGCCGGAACCGAAAGTAGGCTCGCGTCCCAGACGAACTCGCCGTCGTCGCCCGACAGCGACGGGCATACGGATCGTTGGGCCGAAGTGGTTATGTCTATGTGGCGTGTTAACAAGCGCGGGTGTTCCGGCGGAACGTCGCCACCAAACGGGACGGCACTACAACGCGAAACGGGACACCCACGAGCGGTCGTTCAGCCACAGCGTACGGGTAGCGGAAGGCGCGTGCGGTGGGTACGAACCGTCCGCCGTCACGCGTCGTCGACGACGGTCACACGCTCTCGAAGCCACTCCGCTACAGTAGCGACCGCCTCGGCGTCGTCGCCACGGACCGTGATCCGATTGTGGCCCTCCGTGTCGGGGTAACTGCCGATGGCGACGTCGAACGTCGCTCGTGCCGCGTCGAGTACGCCGGTCATCGACCCCTCAGGCTGGGGCGTGTACAGCGTCGTCGCGACGCCGTCGCCGGCGAATTCGGCGGCGACGAGACCGAAGATGGCTCGAACCTCTGCGGGCACGCCCGGAAACGCGTACACGTTCTCGATGACGAATCCCGGACACAACCCCTCGTCGTTCAACAGTGGGCGTGCCCCCTCAGGGAGCGCCGCCCACGCGGCTACGTCGATGTCGAGGTCGTGTTCGTCGACCACCTCGGGGTTGGCGTCGCGGTAGGCGGCGACGGTTTCGAGGACGGCGGTGCGAACCGCCTCGTCGACGACGAGGTCACGGTCGAACGCGTCGGCGATGGCGTCGGCGGTGACGTCGTCGTGCGTGCCGCCGAGACCGCCGGTGACGATGACGGCGTCGAACTCGTCGGCCCACGCGCGAACGCGGTCGGTGATATCGGCACGCACGTCAGGCATCGTCAGGATTCGGCGGACGCGGGCACCGTTGCGCGTCACCTCTCCGGCGAGCCAGTGTGCGTTGGCGTTCGCCGTCTCGCCGGCGAGCACCTCATCACCGATGGTGAGGATGGCGACGTTCATACAGCCTCCCGAAGTGGAGCAGCGACAAAAGCGGCCTGCAACCGGTCACCGAAACCCGGCGACGAGATGTTGGTGTACGCTCACTCGTCGGAGCGAGGCAAAAAGTCGTCACCGACGGTCAACACCCGCTCGACCGCCGAAAGCACGTCCGCCACCGGTTCGAATCGCGGGCCAGGGTTCACGATGCCAGTGGTGTCGTCGTACGTCACAACCTCGAGGTCGTCGAGTTTCGGGATGTGCGAGTGATACAACGACGCGAACACCAACTCCCACTCGTTGTTCGTCACGGTCCGTTCGTCGTCGTCCGACTCGTGTGTCGCGACGTCCATCGCGAGGTCTTCGATCTCTCGGTCGTCTGTCGTCTGGAGGATACGACAGATCACCCGTCTGCGGCGCTCGCGCAACGCCTCGAAGACGTAGTCGGCGCGGGAGAGACGCAAGTGCGGCGGCGCTCGCCCCACAGAGGCATTACGCTCCGTTCCTGCGCCATCTTTCTTTGTCATACGTATGTAAATTTATACATAATAATCTGATATATAATTTGGCACTCGATCGGGTCGAACCTGTTCGACCGCGTGGGGCAGAGTCTCGGCGACCCCAGATGCGTGAGCGACGAGTCACTCGGCAGCGTCGATTCCACACGGATCGATCCAGTTCGTCTCGGCGTCGTACTCGATGAGCCCGTAGTCGGCGAGTTTCGGGAGGTGGGCATGGTGCAGCGATATCGCGACCCGTTCGATGACGTCTTCGGATGGGACCTGCTCACCCGTCTCCCGTTCGGCGAGTGTCGCTGCGAGGCACTCAAGCGAGAGCGCCGTCGGTTGGTCGGCGAGAACGTCGATCAAGAGGCGACGACGCTCGTTCGCGATCAGGCGGTACTGTTCGCTGATGGTCAAGTCGGCGGTACTGACACCGGCGTTCGTGAGGGCGGTTGTCGTGTTGGGCATAGTTGATACCGAGTTCCCGGCATCCTCGGATACTACAGCGGAGTAACCGAACCGGCCTAAGGCTACGCTAGTAGTACTTCGGTACCGTTCGAGAGACATGTTCAATTTTCGAGGAGATTCCTCTCACACGCACGCTATCGGCAGAATTCCAGATACGTTCCGATTAGCGACAGTTCAGCATCACCGAATCATTCCGTCGACGGAACTGCAATATACTCCCCGCGACATAGGCTTCCAGATGACACCGGAGGGACTCAACGCGGATTTGCGTGACACCCTCGCCGTCTTTGGGGTCGACGGCGAACCGCGGACGACGCCGGAAGTGGCTGACTCCCTCGACGTTGGACGGCGCACCACCTACAACCGGTTACAGCGACTCGCTGAGTTGGGCAAGATAGAAACCAAGAAGGTCGGCGCGAACGCCCGCGTCTGGTGGCGCATCGCCACGTACGCACCGGGAGTAACCCGGACCGACGAGCAAGCGAACGGAACGGCTGACGCCGCAGACACCGAAGGCGATGCCGAAGTGCGGAGCCCGACCGGCACCGGCGAGTACGGACTCCTCGTTGACGCCGTCGAGGAGTACGCGATATTCAGTCTCGATCCGAATGGGCTCGTCACGTCGTGGAATGCGGGCGCAGAACGAATCACGGGATACACCGCAGCCGACGTTATCGGCGAGCACTTCTCGCTGTTCTACACGGCCGCCGACAGCGATTCTGGCTTTCCAGAACGGAACCTCGCGACCGCCCTCTCTGAGGGGTCATACGAGACGAGCGGGTGGCGACGCCAGAAGGACGGCACGCGCTTTTGCGCGCAGGTGACCATCTCGGCGATCACCGGCCCCGACGGCGAACATCTCGGGTTCGCGACGGTGACGCGAGACACGACCGAGCACCGCCACGCCGACGTAGAGCGGACACTACTATACGAGACCGCCCACGCCGTCGCCACCGCCGAGGCGAGCGACGAGGGCGTGACGGCCGCACTCAGACTCGTCTGTGAGACTACCGAGTGGGAGTACGCAGAGGCGTGGTTCCCGAACGACGACGGCGATCTGCATCAGATCAACGCAGCATACGTCGGGGAGGAACTCGAGGAGGTGGCGGCCGCGTCTCGCGAGATCGGCTACGGGCCGGGCGACGGACTACCTGGACGCGTGTGGGCGAGCGGAGAACCGGAGTGGACGTCTGCGGTCGCCGAGGACGAACCGAACGAGTCGCGGGCGGCGGCACTCGACAACGTCGGCGTGTCAGCAGCGGTGGCCGTCCCCGTCAGTGTAGACGACGCCGTCACTGGTGTCGTGGTGTTCCTCTCGCGAACCGCCCGTGAGGTTGACAAGCGTCTCGTCGGCCTACTCTCGTCGGCCGCAGACGAACTCGGTGCGATCTTGCGAGTTCGCCCTCCCGGCGAGCCGTTCGAGGGCGGCAACCCCCACGTCGACCGCGTTCTGGAGGCGAGTCCGGTCGGTATCGCCATCGTCGACACCGACGGGCGATACGTCCGCGTCAACGGTCGCGGCCGCGAACTCCTCGGACTGAGCGACGGGGCATCGCTCCCGTGTTCGCCCGAAGAGGTGACGCTGTACGACGCCGACGGCGAGGCGGTTCCACTCGCGGAGCATCCGGGGGTGCGAGCGCTCGACACCGCCGACCGCGTCCTCGACTGGGAAGCGCAGATACAGACGTCAGGCGAGCGAACGCGGTGGCTGACGGTCAACGCCTCGCCGGTGTTCGACGCCGACGGCACCGTCGAACACGTAATCGTGACGGCCCAAGACGTCACTGAACAGAAGACGCGGGCGAACCGCATTGAGCAACGTCGGGAGACGGTCGAGACGGAACTGACGACCGTGCTGGCGCGCATCAGCGACGCGTTCTTCGCCGTCGACGAGGACTGGCGGCTGACGTATCTCAACGACCGCGCCCGAGCGATGTTCGGCGACACTGATGCCGACCTCGTCGGTCGCGACGTATCCACGTTGCTCGATGACGCTGTCGAGGCGACACTTCGGGAACGAGTTCTAGACGACCTGGACGACTCCGAGTCGGTTCGGTTCCAAGAGTATCTCACAGAGGCTGACGAGTGGGTCGAGTTCTCAGTGTATCCCGCAGCTACCGGCGTGTCCGTGTACGCACGGACCGTGACCGACCGGGTGAACCGAATGGTGGAGCTAGCGCGCAGCGAGCGCATCATCGACACCATCGAAGACGGTGTGTTCGTCCTCGACGAGGACGACCGATACACGACGGTCAACGACGCGTACGCGTCGCTCGTCGGTCGCGACCGTGAGTCGTTGATCGGAGCGCACGTCTCGACTGTCCTCGACGACGAAGGCGTCGACCGGGTCGAACAGGCCCGCACCGGACTCGCCAGCGGTGACCGGGAGCAGATTACCTACGAAGTAGAGGTCACGACGCCTACGGGACGGACGTGGGTCGGTGAGGCCATCGTCACGCCGCTGGCGACGCAAGCAGGTGGCGAACGCGTCGGCGTCGTCCGCGACGTGACGGCGGCACGACAGCGGGAGGCCGAACTGGCCGCCGCCAACCGCCGCTACCGCGCACTCGTCGACAACTTCCCCAACGGGACGGTGTCGCTCGTGGACCCCGACCTCCGGTACGTCACCGTCGGGGGAGAGGTGACGAACGCCGTGGCCGCCGACGTGAGCGAACTCGTCGGCGAGCGAGTGCTCGACGTGCTTCCGGACAGCATCGGCACTCGGATCGCGGCGAACTACCGCCGGGCCCTCGACGGGTCGACGGTGACGTTCGAGACGACCGTCGGCGACGTTCGGTACAAGAGTACGTACGTCCCGATACGCGATTCCGACGGGGAGGTCGTCGCGGCGATGGGCATCTCCATCGACGTGACCCAACAGCGGGAGACGGAAGCAACTCTCAGGAAACACGTCCGTCAACAGGAGTGTCTCGCCGGACTGGGACAGGACGCCCTCGGCGACGACTCGGCCGAAGAACTGATCGAGCGGGTAGTCGACGTCGTCTGTGAGTCGCTCGGAACGAGTCACTGTACGGCGATGCGCTTCGACAGCGACAGCGAGCGCCTCCACCTCGCCCACGGCGTCGGTTGGGAAGAGGGCATCGTCGGAGAGACGTGGGTCCACGCCACAGACGACCACCACGCTGGCTTCACTCTCAGGACGGGTCGGGAAGCCGTCGTCGAAGACATCGACGACGAGTCTCGATTCACCGTCCCGGGCGTCCTCGTCGACCACGAGATCAAAGCAGGGATCACCGCGCGGATCGGACCGTCCGACGACCCGTGGGGCGTCCTCGCGGTCTACGACACCGAACCGATGGCGTTCTCGAGTGAGGACGCCGCCTTCGTCCAGTCGGTCGCGAGCGTCCTCGCGGCAGCCATCGACAGACGCCGGCAGACACGCGAACTCGACGCGCAGCGAACCGCCCTCGCAGCGGTAAACAGCCTCAACACCGTCGCTCGTGAGATCACCGCCGCGGTCCTCGACCAGTCGACACGCGCGGAGATCGAACGCGTGCTCTGTGCGCACCTGGCGGAGTCGGACTCATATGAGGTCGCGTGGATCGGCGAGGCTGACGACGACGCCGGTGTGATTCACTCACGCGTCGTCGCTGGCGACGATACAAATGAAATCCAGTTTTCTCTTACCGACCCCGAACGACCGGCCCGGAGTCTCACCGAAACTGCACTTCGGACAGGTATGCCACAGTTCCTTGAAGCCGACGAGGCTGGAGCACACGACAGGACAGGAGTGGACGCAGACGAACTCGGATCGCTCGCCGCGGTCCCGATCAGTCACGACGAAACGTCGTACGGCGTCTTGACCGTTCACACCAGTCGGACAGAAGGCTTCGGACGGGCCGAACGTGAGGTGATCGAACAGGTGGCGACAGTGGCCAGCCACGCTATCGCCGCGGCTGACCGCAAGTTAGCACTCGTGAGCGATGAACTCGTCGAGATTACGTTCCAGATCGACGACGTATACGGAACATTGGAAACAGCTATCGAACCGACAGGCCGGTACACATTCGATCACATCATCCCACTTGACGATGGCGAGTTCATCGTCCACGGCACCGCCGACTCCGAGTCGGTTCCGCATCTGCTGGAGTTGGCCGAGGTGAACCCACTGTGGAAGTCTGTCCGGACGTTCGAGAGCGGACAGACCGTCCGCATCGAACTGCACGCGGTTGACCTTCCCGTGTTCTCGGCTATCGCGGCCCGCGGCGGCTACATCGAGGAAGTCGTCGTCGAAGACGGCGACCTCAACGCGACGATTATGCTCGCTCCATCGGTCGACGTCGGCGGAATGTTGGACACCATCGAGCGTCACTATCCGGTCACGCATCTCCGGCGACGCCGCCAGTTCACTAGGTCGCGAGAGACGAGAGAACAGGTCAGTCACGAAATCGGGTCGTCGCTCACCGATCGCCAGCGAACTGCGCTAGAAGCGGCCTACTACGGTGGGTACTTCGAGTGGCCGCGGGCAATGGCTGCCGAGGAGGTCGCCAAGTCGATGGGCGTCGCCCCTTCGACGTTCCACCAACACCTTCGGAAGGCCGAGCGAAAGGTATTGGACGCGGTGTACACCGCACCGCTCGTCCGCGACGACCCGGATCGGTGACGCACAAGCAGTCACTCCCGGTGCCCACATACCCCTCCTAGCCCTGTCGGCGACGCAGCACACGAGCCGAACGATTGAATGTGCGGCAGTTGTCGGCTCCACGTCCGCCCTAAACGCAGATTCTTGGCTGAAAGAGAGACAGCACGTGTCCTGCGACGACTTCACATACAGAAGCGGGTTTCTGCGCTCAGTTATTATCGGGTGTAGCATCCAACCTGTCGATGAACAAGAAGCAGTCCCCCACGCTCACCCGTCGAACGGTGCTTGGTCTTGGAGCCACCCTCGCAACCACCTCGCTGGCCGGCTGTCTCGGTGGGTTTTCCGTCGAGAATCAGGTGTCAGAACGCTCGACCGCATCGTTCGATCCCGCGACAGTCTCGACGATTCGTGTCACGAACGCCATCGGCGACGTGACTGTCGAAGGAGCAGCCACCGACCGTATCGGCGTCGACGTGATCAAAGCGTCCGGCGACGGACAAGTGGGACTCGACAGGATCGTCGTTAAGAACATTGTCGAAGACGGTGTCCTCACGGTCGCCACGCGGATCAACGACAGCGACCGCACTCGAGCTATCGACCGCGAGTCAGCGACGATCAGCGTTCGTGTTCCGCGTGCGGCGACGGCGCTCACAGTCGCGAGCGTCGAGTCCGCAGTCGGCGATATCAGGATCGGCAACACACGTGGCGACACCATTGTTCGCGGTGGCGTCGGCGACATCGACGTACAGAACGTGGACGGCTTCCTCTCGGTCCGGTCGGGGGTCGGCGACGTACGCGCCGTCGACGTGACCGGCATCGACAGCATCACTTCGGAGGTCGGCGACGTGACCGTCGACCTGTTCGGCATCCGTCGCGGCGTCGACATCAGCACGCTCGCGGGGGACATCAGCGTCGACGTAGCGAACGACCTCGACTTCGATCTGGTCGCCGAGACGTCGAGTCGCATCGACTCCGATCTGGAACTCACGCGTAGGTCCGGGAGTTCGACGCGCCTCGCAGGGCGACAGAACCGCGGCGGTCACCGCCTCACCGTCCGCAGCGATGTCGGCCGCATCGCGTTCCGGACGGTCCGACGCTGAGACGAAGTTCCACCGCCGAACGCCGCCAGCACCGAACTACCTTTTCGCCTCGGGGTGCTACGAGGTGCAATGACAGACGGAGGCGTCGGCGACACCGCCGATCCACGGGCGGAGAACACGGCCGCCACGCTCTCGACGCACCAGCAGTCTGCGTCCGGGTCTACCGGTGCAACTGCCGAAACGAACGCCACGGGTCGCGAGCGAACGACCGCCGTCTCGGTCGAGGGCATTCGCAAACAGTTCGGTGAGGGTGACGACGCAGTCACCGCGGTTGACGGCGTCTCGTTCGACCTCGCGCAAGGGTCGGTGACGGGTGTCCTCGGGCCGAACGGCGCGGGCAAGACGACGCTCATCAAGTGCATCTTGGGGATGGTACTCCCCGATGAGGGTCGTGTGGAACTACTAGGTCACGACGTACTGGAGGACCCCAGATCCGCGTACACCCACGTCGACGCGATGCTCGAGGGGGCGCGAAATGACTACTGGCGCCTCACCGTTCGGGAGAACCTCCGCTACTTCACAACCATCAGCGGCGTCGACCCAGACTCCGTCGCCGACCGTCACGAGCGTATCCTCCGGCAACTCGACCTCACGGAGAAGGCCGACACGCCCGTCCGCGACCTCTCGCGCGGGATGAAACAGAAGGTGTCGCTGGCGAGCGTTCTCGCGGGCGGCGCGGAGGTGGTGTTCCTCGACGAACCGACGCTCGGTCTCGACGTGGAGAGTTCGCGCACCCTCCAGCGTGAACTGCGCCGTCTCGTCGAGGAGGAAGACCTCACGGTCGTCCTCTCCAGTCACGATATGGACGTGATCGAGACCGTGTGTGACCGGGTGATCATTATGTCCGACGGCCGCATCGTCGCTGACGACACGGTGGAAGCGCTCCTCCGCGGCGGCGACGTTCACGCCGTCCAGATCACCAGTTCCGACTTCGACGAGTCGCTCGTAACAGCGGTCCGCAAGCGCGTCGACCTCCGATCGATCGAGTCGGTCGACGACGGCGATGCGACCCGGATCGAAGCCGCTGTCGACAGCGACGGCCTGTACGAGTTGCTCGCGTTCCTCCGTGAGGAGGGCGTCACGCTCCGGGCCGTCCGCACCGTCGAACCAGACTTGGAGGACGTGTTCGTCTCGCTGACGGGCCTCGACGGAGGCGAGCGATGAACGGTGGACAGACGGTCGAGGGGGGCCGCGACGACGCGACCGGACCGCGTCCGGCGACGTACCGCCACCTCGCGGCGGCGGTCCTCAAACGTGAGTACCTCATCTTCGTACGCTACCCGGCGAACGCAGTCGGCGCAGTCGTCATCTCGCTGTTCTTCTTCGGCGTGTTGTTCTTCGGCGGGCGGATGGTCGCCGGCCAAGCGCTCACGGACTCCATCGAGGGCATCATCGTCGGCTACTTCCTGTGGTCGCTGTCGGTCGGCGCGTACTCGTCTATCTCGAACGATATCGGCAGCGAGGTACAGTGGGGGACGCTTGAACGCCACGTAATGACGCCGTTTGGGTTCGCTCCGGTCGCCCTCCTGAAAGGCGTCGCGAAGGTCGTTCGGACGTTCCTTATTTCGTCGATCGTCCTCGCGGCGATGCTACTCGTCACCGGCACGACGCTCAGCCTCAACGTGGGCACGGTGACGGTTATTGCCGTGCTGACCGTGCTGTCGGTGCTCGGTCTTGGCTTCGCCGCCGGTGGAATTGCAGTCCTCTACAAACAGATCGGCAACTGGCTGAACCTCCTCCAGTTCGGGTTCATCGTCCTCATCTCCGCGCCCGCGTTCGACATCCCGTGGCTGTCGCTGCTGCCGTTGGCGCACGGCAGCGGGATGCTCCAACGTGCTATGGTCGACGGTGTGCGTCTGTGGGAGTTCCCCGCGACGGACCTGCTGTTGCTGGTCGCGGTCGCCGCCGGATACCTGGCGTTCGGCTACGTCGTGTTCGAGGCGGCGACCCGACGGGCGCGCCGCCTCGGCGTCCTCGGCGACTACTGAGCGCGGGCGTCGCGTTCTCAGCCACGTCACCGGTGCCGGAACGCATACCATAACTTCGTATCAGTTGGGTTCTGAACGGATGTAGCGCACAAGTGAACGTATATTACCTAATATACTGCAAATTCACTAGCGGTGTCCCCCACAACACTAGCTGATTGTACGATACGCTTTACAACGACGAGTGTCCAGAGACTGGTGTGAATATAGTACGATCACTCGCTAACGTTGCAATTCCGACCCGGAACGTAGTTCATAACCAACTACTGACGGACGTATGACCACTAATATGGCAACCTGTGCCACGGCCGAACTGATCGGATGTGTCCCCGAATCGACCGTCCCTGCAGCCCTCCACACCACCGAGCCCCAATGACCGACGACCTCCCAGACTCCACCAACCGCATCGATCACGAACTCGCGGACCCAACGGGTCCCGCGGTCTCCGACCGCTACGCGCGGTTGCTGTTAGAAGACGACTCCGTCATCGTGTACGACCGCTCCTGCACGGACGCGTGGATCCAGTCGGATTTCGCGATTCCACTCCCGGTAGACGGTGCGTCGGTTTCAGGTGACGTGTCGACGCCAGCCAGCGATCTCCCGGACATCCGGAGGGACTGACGATGGCGACCGGCCAACAGTCGCCACGGTACGTCCCACCGGTCGACGACGAGCGACCGACCCCGGAGGCGGTCGTCAACCGTGCAACCACCCACATCGCCGACCGCGTCGACACCACGGGCGCGAGCGGCGTCGTCGTCGGTCTCTCGGGCGGTATCGACTCCGCGACTACGGCGGCGCTAGCCGTCGAGGCACTCGGCGCGAACGCCGTCACCGCACTCGTGATGCCGACGGCGACGACGAGCGACGCAGACGTAGAGGACGCCCGACGATACGCCGAAGCGCTCGGTATTCGCTGTGACACGGTCTCGCTCACCGAGGCGATGGACGTGTTCAAACGGTACGTCGCGCCGCAGGTCGCACCCGCCGGCGACGAGTACGCCGCTGGCAACCTCGCCGCCAGACTCCGGATGTGCTGTCTGTACGCCGTCGCCGACGCGACGGATTCGCTCGTTGTCGGGACGAGCAACCGCACCGAGCGCCTCCTAGGCTACTTCACGAAGTACGGCGACGGCGCTGGCGACCTGTTTCCCCTGAGTGAGTACGACAAGACAACCGTGCGCCGAGTGGCACGACACGTCGGCGTGCCCGACTCTATCGTCGAGAAGCGCCCGACCGCCGGCTTCTGGGAGGGACAGACCGACGAGGCCGAACTCGGCGCGTCGTACGCCGCACTCGACCACGTGTTACGGGAGGCAGTCGACCACGGCCGCGACCCGACGACTGCCGTCGGATCAACCGATACCGTCAGCGTCGCACCGGAGATGGCTGCACGACAACTCCGCCGCGTCGACGCCAGCGAGCACAAACGCCAGACGCCACCCACCCCCGAACGAATGCCCGGGCTCGCTCACGTCGGCATCTCAGCGGAGTCGTCGACCGCCGAGACGGACGCCGACGCAGCACAGCGACTGCTCGTGTGTGCACAACCGTTCGTCCGCGAGTACGTCGAGTCGACGGATGCGTCGGGCCTCGTGGTGACGCTCGACGGGTCGGTCGAGTCGAGCGTCGCGGCCGCCGTCGCCGCGCGTGCAGTCGGTCCCGAGCGCGTTCACGGACTCCACCTGCCGTGTTACAAGCGCCCACGCTCGGATGGTGTCGACCCCGAGACAATCGCAGAGACACTCGGTATCGAGTTCGACCGCGTCAACGTCCGACCGCTCGTCTCGGAACTGGAGGGGGTGCTCCCGACGCGGGTGCAAACCTCGACCGACGTGGCTGGCAGTTGTGCGCTCGTCGCTCGGGTTCGCCTCGCGTGCGCTTACTACGTCGCGAACACCACCTCGTCGCTCGTCGTCGGCACGCTCACGAGAACCGACCATCACCTCGGGACGTTCACCCCATTCGGTGACGCCATCGGCGACGTGCACCCGCTAGGTGCGCACTATCGCTCGGAAGTCGAGCGTGCTGCCAACGGACTGGACATCCCTAGTCCAGCGAGCGAGCAGTCTGTGAGTCTCGATATCAACGCGGAGAGCGACACAGGGGTCCCGGAGCAGTCGAGTCACCACAGCGGAAGTGAGCGAGACGCGATCCTCGAGTGGCTGATCGACAGAGACGGTGGCGTCACGCGGACAGCCGCCGCCGTGGGCGTCGACGACAGCCTCGTCAGCGAGTACGCCCGCCACCACGCCGAGCGGCGCGACGGCACTCGCATCGCTCCTACGCCACCCTCGGAGACGGATCGCGGCTACTTCTACGACTTGGAACTGAAGTTCGAATAGTTCGAGTCGGTTGGCTTTGCTGTGTGTCTTGTTGTGCCCGGCGCACAGAGTTGGATACTGATCGCTGAGCGATCCAAATTGACACGGAGTTTATATGAGTATCGTCCGTAGCTAACGTATGATATCCCGTGTTCTCGTTCCAGTGGACGACTCTGAGATGGCTGATCGAGCCGTTCGATACGCCCTCGAAGCACATCCCGATGCTGAGATCGTCGTACTCCACGTCGTCGGGGAACCATCCGCGATGATGGGAAAAGCAGTGGGTCTCGCGTTGGAGGACGACATTCAACAGGCTGCCGAAGAACACGCATCGACGGTTCATCAGCGTGCCCGCGATATCGCGGAGCGGTACGACGGGGAGGTCACGACTGCTGTCGCGTGGGGAGACCCAGCCAAAGAGATCGTCAATCGAGCAGCGGATTTCGATACGGTGATCATCGGCAGTCACGGGGGAACGTTGGCTGAACGACTCTTCGTCGGGAATGTTGCTCAGAAGGTGTTCCGGCGCTCACCAGTGCCGGTGACGGTCGTCCGGTGAGATTACGTGGCTCGTTCGGTGAGCGGTGACCCCGTTCGCGTTCGGGCGTTCACTCCGCCAATGGCGCTTCGAGTCGAGCCACGTCGAGGTGGAGTTCGTTGCGGCCGGGGTCGACCGCGAGGACCTGTCCCGCGATGACGAGGCCGGCCGACGGCGTCGGACCGACGACGACCGGGTCGCCGACGTTGAACCGCTCGACCGACTCACGAAAGCGCACCCGGACGCGACAGCGGTCGGGGTGGTGGACGTTGGTGAAGTCGATGGTATCCACGTCGACGTCAATTCGGTCGTAATCGTGGGCCATCCCAAGAGTCTCACCGTCCTCGTCCGGGCGTCGACCCAGTGCCTCGAACGCCTGGTCGGTCGGCACATACCCGCCCTTCGAACCTGGAACGCCCTCGACCAGGTTCAGCGACTTCATCATCTGCATCAGATTTCGGATCGTCCCGACGTGTCGGTCGCACGTCTCGGCAATCGTCGTGGCCGGCATCGGGGACTCGGTCTCGAGATACCCGTTGACGAGGGCGTTGAGAATCTCCCGCTGGCTACTGGTCAAGTCCATCTGCGTCTACCCTGCTATCCGAGACGTGTTGGTATACGTTTGGTGGTTGCCTCAGAATCTCAGAATCCGAACGGGTGTGTGGGAAGGAGTGAGCCAATCGTACACAAATTGTCGCAGATTGGATCGAATTCTGGAATCACTGTCGGCACCCGAACCAGAGCACGTCGGCGGCGCGAACCCGGTGTGTCGGGTCTGAATTGACCGAATATTACAAGACAACAGACGCCTGCCACCTCTAACTGATCCAGCCATAGGACCATCGATGTCCGATGGAAAGGAATTATATTGCGTGAAACCCACAATACAGTATGTTCGAAGTGGTCTCCGTGGACCGACTGGCCGACGCCGTCGACGCCGACCGTGAGTTCACGCTCGTCGACACCAGACCCGTCGACAGTTACGAATCGTGGCGCGTCCCCGGGGCAGTGTCGTTCCCGTTCGGCCCCACCGAGGCGTTGAGTAACGACCGTCTCGACGAGTTCGCCGACATCGCGGCGTCCTCGGACACCGTCTACACCATCTGCGGGAAGGGGGTGACCTCCGCTAACCTTGCGGTTCGGCTCTCGCGCGCCGGCTACGACGAGGTGTATGCCGTCTCCGGCGGGATGCGTGATTGGAACGACATCTACGAGACGGCCGCGTTCGAACCCGACGACGACCTCGTCGTCGTCCAGTTCCAACGACGCGGCAAGGGCTGTCTCTCGTACCTCGTCGGATCACGGTCGGCCGGCGAGGCGGTCATTGTTGATCCCGGTCGCCACACCGACCAGTACCTCGCGGCGGCCGCCGCCCGCGGCCTTCAGATCACACAGGTGCTCGATACGCACGTCCACGCTGACCACATCAGCGGCGGGCAGGCGCTGGCACACGAGCTCGGCGTCCCGTACCGACTCGGAGAGCGTGCGAGCGAACGCGACGTGGAACTCGGCTACGAACCGATCGCCGACGGTGAGACGGTCGCCGTCGGTACCACTGATTTGACTGCCCACGCGACCCCCGGCCACACCTCCGAACTGCTGAGTTACCGGCTCGGCGACGTTGCGGTGTTCACCGGCGACTCCCTGTTCGTCGACTCGGTCGGACGGACAGAACTCCAGTTTGGCGAGTCCGGAGCCGCCGATGGCGCGCGCCTCGCATACGACACGCTTCACGACGTGTTCGGCGAGATGGCCGGCGACCTGCAGGTGCTGCCCGGGCACGTTCACGTCGCCCCCGACGGCACGTGGGGAACCGGCACACCCAACGAACTCGTCGGGCGGCGACTCGACGAGGTCCTTGATGGTCTCGACTTGTACGGCCTCGACGAGGAGACGTTCGTCGAGCGGATGACCGGGGACCTCCCCGAGAAACCGCCGAACTACGAACGGGTCATCGACATCAACCGCGGCTGGGGCGAAGCCGCCGACGACCTCGACGCGGTGACGCTCGAAACCGGTCGCAACAACTGTGCCGTCTGAGATGTCGCAGGACACCGAGTCGGACGCGCAGGCGAACGCACGGGGGCAAACAGAACGATCCAACGACGGAAAAGACAACGTGAACGAGACCGAGTCAGCGAGAGAGGCAGGGTCCGAGTCCCCGGAGAGCACGGAAGCCGAGAGCCGCGAAGAAACCGTCGGGCCGACGGGCGACCCCGGCGACCCGCGCGTCGGCGAGGGCCTCCTCGACGCGTCGATGGGGCCGAGTTCGGCGTTCGCACACCTCTACCGTGGTGAGCTCCACCGGATGAAACTGTGGCGCGAGCGCCTTGACCGGACAACCAACTGGGCGGTCATCCTGTTGGCGGCCGTGCTGACGTGGGCGTTCACCTCCACGTCGAACCCCCACTACGTCATCCTCGTCGGCAACCTCGCGGTCGGCCTGTTCCTTGTCATCGAGGCGCGGCGCTACCGAGCGTACGATGTGTGGCGAAGTCGCGTCCGAACGATCCAGCAACACGTGTGGGCGAGGGGACTCGACCCAGAGCGACCGCTCACAGACGCGAACTGGCGGCGAGACCTCGCGGAAGACTACGACCAGCCGACCCTGAAGATCACCGCCGAGGAAGCTATCGCCCACCGCCTGCGTCGGGTGTATCTCCCACTGTTCGCTATCCTCAACGGCGCGTGGGTGCTCCGCGTGACGGCGTTCACCGCCGAACCGTGGCCTGCGAGCGCCGCAATCGGGATGATTCCGGGCCTCGTCGTCGCCGGCGCGGTCGGCGTCGCGATGCTCGCGGCGAGTGTCGTCGCCCTGCGACCCCGGACGTGGTACTCGACGGGAGAACTCCGGACTGAGGACCTCAGAAGTCGGTAGCGAACCGACGTCGGCCGGCGGCGACCCAGTCGGCCGCGTGCGATTATCGGGTCCCGTCTCCTGCCGGAACCCGCGCGTTTTACCCGGCGACCGTTCACCGCTACGACGAATGGGACTCGTCCGGGTCGTCACCCTCGTGTTCACCTGGCAGGTCGCGGCGTCGGTCTGTTACTACGCGCTGTTCGCCGCGACGCCGTTCTTTCGGGCCGAGTTCGACCTCTCGGGTGCGGCCGTCGGCCTCGTCGTCACCTCGCTCACGCTCGGCTACGCGACGTTCCTCCTTCCGCTGGGAGCGCTCACCGACCGGTTCGGCGAGCGTCGGATGCTCACCGTCGGACTGGTCGGCGTCTCGGTCGGCGCGTTCCTCGTCGCCCGCGCGCCGTCGTTCCCACTGTTACTGGGGAGTGCGTTCTTGCTCGGGTCGTTGTACGGGACGGCGATGCCCGGGACGAACAAGGCGGTTTTCGACAACACACCGCCGGGGCGGCGCAACCTCGTCGTCGGCGTGAAGCAGGTCGGCGTCACTGCGGGGAGTGGCGCGAGTGCCCTACTCGTGACGGGACTGGCGGGCGTGCTCTACTGGCAGGCGGGCTTCTACGTCGCCGCTGGTGTCGGCGGCGTCGTCGCCGCCGCGTTCTGGCTCGTGTATCGCGATGCTGAGACCCACGGAGAGCCGAGTTATCCCGACTTTCGGCGTCTGCTCGCGAACCGCCCCTACCGCGCGCTCACCGCTGCCGGACTGTGTCTCGGTGCCGGTCTGTTCACGACGACGGGGTACGTCGTCGTCCACGTCACCGACACTGTGGGTGCGTCCGTCGCGTTCGGCGGCGTCGTACTGGCTGCGGTTCAGGTGTCCGGGAGCGTCGGGCGCGTCGTCACTGGCTGGCTGAGCGACGCGCTCCCGGGCGACCCCCGACGACGGATCGGCGGCGTGTTGCTCGTTCAAGCGGTAGCGAGTGCGGCCCTATTGGCGACAGTCGGGGTCGTCGATGGGCGACTCGCGACCACCGCGGCGTTCGTCGCGCTCGGCTTCTTCCTCCTGGGGTTTACCGGCGTCTACTACTCGTGTATGGCGACGGTGGTACCGGCCGACGAGATGGGTGGCGCGACCGGCGGGGGCCAACTCGCGCTCACTGGTGGTGCGCTGTTCGCTCCTCCCGCGTTCGGCTACCTCGCGGACGCGTTCGGCTACCGCGAGGGGTGGCTGCTGTTGGCGACGCTCGCGCTGCTCGGTGCAGTGTTCGTCGCACGCGTGCTAGTAGTGGAACCACCAGCTGACGCGACGGCATCGCTCGCGGAGTGAGCCGCCACCCCGATGCTGTCGTCGGGCCTCGCGACCAAACTATATACCAGTCGGCAGAGAAGCAGGTCGGTGTGTACCACGTACTCATAGCCGTGGACAACGATGAGGGGCGTGTCGCCGATCAGATTGAGACGCTCCGCTCGTTGCCCACAGACGACGACCTCCGAGTGACCGTCTTGTTCGTTCACGAGTTGGTCGACACCCCCGCAGACGAGGCGGGCCGGTCGGTGATCGAGTCGATCAACGAGGAAGTAGAAGCACTCCAAGGCCTCCCGGACACCGTGCAGTCGGTCGCCAACGCGGCTGAAGAACTCGGTGCTACCGTGGAGGTGACCGAGCGAACAGGGGAACCCCCGGCCGAGGTACTCGCCGAAGCAGACGAACGCGACGTCGACGTGATTTTACTAGGGGCCCGTCGCCGTAGCCCCGCAGGCAAGGCGCTGTTCGGAAGCGTCACCCAGCGAGTTATCCTCGACGGCGAGCGCCCGGTGATCGTCGCAGATCAATCGGCGTAAGCACCACAGACTCGATTAGACAGATCGATAGACGAGAGCGTAATTACTACTCGTAACTGTGTGAGTTTATTTGGCAACATCACCCGGAACAACATCGTTAACAATCACTTAGTTACTCGGTCCAGGTATGTCTGATGACGGAATGAACAGACGCGACGTACTGGCGGGTGCAGGAACGATGGGCGTCATCACGCTGGCTGGCTGTACTGGCGGCGGTGACGGCGGGGACGGCGGCGACGGTGGCTCTGGCGGGGACGGCGGCGACGGTGACTCTGGCGGTGACGGTGGCTCCGGCGGTGACGGTGGGAGCGAGAGTTACCAGCTCACGATCGCCGGGACGTCGTCCGGCAGTTCGACGCAGCAGGCCGGGCAGGCGCTGGCCCGTGCGGCGAGCCAACACAGCGACATTCTGGACATCTCCGTCCAGGTGACCGACGGCTGGACAGCGAACCTCTACGAGTACGACAGCGGCAACATCGACTCGATGGGTGTCGACAACAACTCGCTCTCGAAGGCGCTCAACGAGGAGGGGCCGTTCGCGGACGAACCCGTCGACAGCCTCCCGCATCAGGGCTACGTGTTCACGAACCTCGAGATCTATTGGGTCGCCACCGAGGAGTCGGGGATCACCTCGACGGCCGACCTCCAGGACGGCGGCTACACCATCTACCCGATCCAGCCTGGATTCGGGACGCGCCTGCTGACCGAGGAGGTCATCCGCGAGGCCGGCGTGTGGGAAAACAACGACATCCTCAACGTCGGCACCAGCGACATCGCGGGCGCCGTCGAGGAGGGTCGCGTGGACGCGATGTGTATCTACGGCGCAAACGGCGTCGCTCTCTCTAGCTGGGTGCAGGAGGTCGACGTTCGCTCCGGCGGCGGGCTGAACATCATCGAGGTCGACGACAACTTCTCGCAGGCCATCGACAACGTCGGCGGCGCGATCAAGAAGGAAGGTCTCGAACCGTACGGCTGGGAGCAGAACGTGACCGGCATCACAGACACGACGACCGCGTGGGTGCTCGCCGGCCAGTGGGCGTTCGGACCGGACGTGCCCGCGGGCGCGACCGAGGAGGTCGCACGTCTCGCCAGCGAACACTGGGAGGCCATCCGCGAGGCCGACCCGACCACGCTCGACCACTCCGACCCCGAGACGATGACGACGGCAGTCCTCGAGGACCTCCCGGTTCACGCCGGCGTAGCCGACTTCTTCCAGGCGAACGATGTCTGGGACGACAGCTGGACGGACGGCGAGAACGCGTAAACCGAGCATCGACCAGCGTCCCCTGAGTGGGGACAATTTATACGTACGACCACCACTACCACATCATTAAATGCGCACAATTATCCAACAGCGGCGGTCACCGGGACAACAAGTATCGGGAGTGATAACCTATGAGTGACGCGGAGGCGGGAGCGCGAGCGGGAACCGGCGACGTGAGCTTCGACCGCGAAAAGCCGTGGGACGCCGAACTGGTGTCGATGCGGAACGTCCTCATCGGCCTCTCGGTGGTGTTCTGGGCCATCGTGATGTTCTACACTCGGTACTACCCGATGCCGCGTGCCCAGTACGGGATCATCTTCCTCGGCTCCATCCTGATCCTGTACATCCTCACGGAGTTGATGTCGATGTCGGACGGGGACGGGAACGGGGGCCTCCTCGCCGACCTCAAGAGCGCCTACGGACCCGGGAATAGGCTCGACGCGGCACTGCTCAGCCTGGCCGCGGTCGACGTGTTGGCGACCACCGTGTACATGGCGGTGAACTTCCAGGCGCTATACGTCGAACGTGCGGGTCGCGCGCTGCCGCACGAGTACGTGATGGCGGCGGTGTTCTCGCTGGTGATGATCTACCTGACGTATCGGTCGTTCGGTGGGACGTTCCTGGCGGTCGTCATCGCCGGGTTCGCGTACGGCTACTTCGGGATGTACGCGCCCGGCCCGCTCCAACACGGTGGGCTCGGCGTCGAGCGCATCCTCCGGACAGTGGTCGTCAGCGTCGACGGCTTCTTCGGCTTCCTGACGCAGTTGGTCGCCGCGTGGATCGCGTTGTTCCTGCTGTACGCCGGCTTCTTGAAGGCGTACGGCGCGTTCGACCTGATTATGCGGATCGCGTTCCGCTCGGCGAAGTACATCGACTCGGGCATCGCCCAGACGGCGGTGCTCTCGAGTGCAGTCATCGGTTCTGTCAACGGGAGTCAGACTGCCAACGCCGGGATGACTGGCTCGTTCACCATCCCGCTGATGAAACGCAACGGCGTCAAGCCAGAGACGGCGGGTGCTATCGAGGCGGTCGCATCCACGGCTGGACAGGTGCTCCCGCCGGTGATGGGCGCGGGCGCGTTCATTATGGCGTCGCTCATCACGGGTGTCACCTACGTCGACGTGATCATCGCTGGGATCATCCCCGCCATCGTTCTCTCGCTGACTATCTTCGTCGCGGTCCACTACGTAGCCGCACCGCAACTCGACGACACCGACCCGTCGACGCTGTTGAACGACAAGATGCCGCGGTCGGAGTTCGCGTCCGAGAGCCTGAAGTACGGCATCCCGCTGGCGGTACTCATCTACAAGCTGGGTGTCGAGCAGGTGACCGTCGGCACCGCCGCGCTGTGGACGACCGGTGCGATGCTGCTCACGGGCATCTTGTTCCCGGTGATCCACGCGGCCGCCGGTGACTCCGAGGAGACGGTCGTCGAGTCGCTCAAGCGCACGCTGTGGGAGACGCTCGACGGCGCTCGCGAGGGTGTGGTCGTGCTCGCGCCAGTGACGATCATCCTCGCGGCGATCAACGGCGTCGTCGACATTCTCACCGCGACTGGGGTGCCGACGGCTATCTCGCTCACGCTACTGGACCTCTCCGGTGGCGTCTTACTCGTCGCGGCCATCCTCTCGATGATCATCTGCATCATCCTCGGACTGGGGATGCCGACGACTGCGTCGTACACGATCGTCGCGCTGCTGGTCGCGCCGACGCTCATCAGCCAGTTCTTCCTGCCGGAGTTCGCAGGGCACTTCTTCGTGTTCTACGCGGCGATCCTCGCGGGACTGACGCCACCCATCGCGACGTGTGTGGCGGTCGCCTGTGGGATCGCGGGCGCGAACTTCTGGCGGAGTTGCTGGGAGGCGATCAAGATCTCCGCGCCGCTGTTCATCCTGCCGTTCACGTTCGTCTACCACCCCGAGGTCGTCTCTGCCGAGTTCAACCAGCAGACGCTTACCTCGGGTGCGTTCGCGCTGTTCGGCGCAATCGCGATGATTCACGGGATCAACTACCGGTTCGTCTTTGGCGACGTGGTGACGGTTGGCTCGCGGATCGCGTTCTTCACCACGGGCGTTCTCGCGATGGTGTACCCGTCGCGGATCGTGCAGACCGCCGCGGTGCTGGTCGCCATCGCGATGTACGTCATCCAAACGTACGCCGGGCGGCCCGACCCCGTCGGCGTCATCAAGAAGAACCTCGGCCTGTCGAGTGGGGGTGTCCCCGGAACCGAGCGGGCCGACCGCGAGTAGCGACCGACTGAGGTTCGAGATTTTTTCGCGCTGGCTTCCCCGTCCGTCAGCGGCGGCGCTCACTGGGAATATCCAGCCTGCCATTGAACGTTGTTCGTGGAGAATTATATCGGATTCATCCCCGCGCTAAAGCACGGGGCTTTCTCCTCGATTTCCCGTAACCGAGAACGAAGCTGACACAGAAGAAGAGCAGAACGTGGTCCCAGGGACCGCGTTACGGCCGGTCGGTCCAGTCGAACGCCGTCTCCAGATCGACGGGTTCGTGGCCGCCACCCGCTCCCGCGCGGTCGAGGTACGCACGGAGGTCACCGCGATAGTCGGGGTGAGCCACGTCGACGAGGAGGCGTGCGCGCTCGCGCGGTGAGGTGCCCCGGAGGTCGGCGACGCCGTGCTCGGTGATCACCACGTCGACGTCGTGTTCGGTGTGGTCGACGTGGGTCGCCTTCGGAACGATCTTCGATATGTCGCCGCCGGCGGCCGTCGACCCGAGCGTGACGACCGACAGCGGCGCGTTCCGGGTGAAGTCGCCGCTGCCGCCGAGGCCGCTGATCATCCGCGAGCCACCGAGGTTCGTGGAGTTGACGTGACCGTACAGGTCCACCTCGACGGCGCTGTTGACCGCGACGACGCCGAAGCGGTCGATGAACGCCGCGCCGTTGGAGATGTCGCCCGTGCGCAACACGACGTCCTCGGCGTAGCGTTCGGCGTCTGCGAACAGTCGTTCTTGCCCCTCAGTCGACAGCGCCAGCGACGTGGCGCTGGCCGACCGGAGTGCGCCGTCGTCGAGCAAGTCGAGCAGGCCATCTTGGAGCACCTCGCCGTAGTAGACGAGGTCGCGGTCGCCCAGGTCTGCCTCCCCGAGTGCGCCCATCAGGGCGTTGCCGAGGCTGCCGACGCCGAACTGGATGCGGACGGAGTCGTCGTACAGCGGCGAGCGCTCCACCTCGCGTTCGAGAAAGTCGCCGAGGCGGTCGGCGATAGTCAGGTCTGTCTCCGTCGGATCGCGGAACTCGTAGGGGGCGTCTCGGCCCGTCGTCTCAACGACGGCGGCCAGTCGCTCGGGGGCGAACGAGACGCGCGGCCCACCGATGCGCTCGCCGGGGTCGGTGAGTGAGACCGGCTCTCGGTTCGGCGGGAGGTCGCGACGATACACGTCGTGGAACGCCGCCAGCGACAGCGGTTGGTCGTGGTTCACCTCGACGATCAGCCGATCGGCGCTCGCGACGAACGCGTCGGTGAGGCCGAGCGAGGTAGAGGGGATCAGCCAGTCTGGCCCGACCGCGACAGCCTCGACGACGGCGACGCTGTCCACGGTGTCGACCATCCCGCCGAAGCGCACGTCGTCGCCAAGCGTCGAGATGTGGCGGTCGGCGAACGCGACGCGCCCGTCGTTGATCGCTTCGCGGATCGCATCGCGTGCTTGGAACGGGTAGCGGCGGTCGATTGCGTCGGCCTCAACAAGGGCAACGTCTAGCTCTTCGCCGACGCTCCCGCCGCTGACGACCGTCAGGGAGAGGTCGCGGCCGGCGTCGCCATCCTCGGCGCCCCCACCGTCGGCCGCGTCCGCGAGTGCGCGCGGGACGGCTTTTGGGTAGCCGACGCTCCCGAAGCCGCTGACGAGCATCGTCGCGTCGTCGGGGATGTGGTCGACCGCTGTCGCGGCGTCGGCGACTGGGAGGTCGCCGGTGATCCGATCGTCCGGGATTCTGTCGGCGGGAGCGGTGCCGCCGTCCGGTCGTGGTCGCTCGCGGGTCACTCCTCGAGGTCCTCCGGTTGCGTGCCGATGCCCTCGGGCCAACCGGTAGGTGCGGCGGCCGACGGCTGTGCATACTCCCGTTTGAGCACCATCGGGGTGCGTTCGAGCGTGAGGACGAGTTCGTCGCGCTGGTTGTACGCGCGCAGTTCCGTCGTCACCATTCCGACGTGGTCGCGCGACTCGCTCTCGCGTTTGTGGAGCACCTCGCTCTCGGCGAAGATGGTGTCGCCGTGGTAGACGGGGCCGTGGTGGCGGATGTCGTCGTAGCCGAGGTTCGCCGTCGCGTTCGCGCTCACGTCGATGACGCTCATCCCGACGACGAGGGCGATGACGAACGTGCCGTCGACGAGCCGCTCGCCGAACTCCGTCTCGGCGGCGTACGCCTCGTTGAAGTGCATCGGATTGAGGTTCATCGTGAGGTTGGTGAACCAGACGTTGTCCGTCTCGGTCACCGTCCGGCCGTACGGGTGTTTGTACACGTCGCCGACCGTGAAGTCCTCGTAGTAGCGTCCCTGCCAGCCCTCGACCAGTCGCCGTTCGGTGTCGTCAGTTCCGTCGTCCGCGTCCGTGTCGGTGTCAGTCATTGATGTGGATGTGTGGTGTCGTCGTGTGGTCGTGTGTGCGTGTCGGGTGATTCCAGTCGTGTCTCCGCCCTCAGTACGACCGCGGAAGTCCCAGCACGTTCTCGCCGAGGTAGTTCAGCGCCAGTTCCTGGGTGACAGGGACGAGTCGTGTGAGGCGTGCCTCACGGAGGTACCGCTCCACGTCGTACTCGCGGTCGACGCCACGGCCGCCGTGGGTCTGCACTGCGGCGTCGGCGGCATCGAAGGCGGCCTCCGCCGCGAGGTACTTCGCGGTGTTGGCCCACGCGCCCACGGCCTTGCGGTCTTCGTCGCCCGTCCGGCGTGCGGCGTCGAAGGTGAACTGCTTTGCCGCCCGCAGGCGGGCGTGGGCGGCCGCCAGCGGGTGCTGGATCGCCTGGTTCTGTCCGATCGGCCGGTCGAACACCTCGCGCTCGTTCGCGTAGTCAACGCCCGCCTCGATAGCCAACTCACCGAGGCCGACCGTCTCGGCGGCGATGACCAGCCGTTCCTCGTTAAGGCCGTCGAGCACCTGGTAGAATCCCTCGTCCTCGACGCCGATCAACTGGTCGGCGGGGACGCGCAGGCCGTCGTAGGTGACCTCGAAGGAACTGACGACGCCGCTGACGGTCTTGTCGATCTCTGCCAACTCGATTTGTCCGGCCTCGCGGCCGCGTTCAATGTCGACGAGAAACAGTGAGACGCCCTCGGTCTTCTTCTCGACGTCTTCGCGGGGTGTCGTCCGAGCGGCGAGCACGAGGTAGTCGCTCACGTCAATGCGCGAGGTCCACACCTTCTGCCCGTCGATCACGTACTCGTCGCCGTCGCGCACCGCGCGCGTCGAGATCGCCGTCGACTCTGACCCCGCTTCCGGTTCGGTGAGGCTGAAACACTGGATCCACGCCTCGCCCGAGGCGACGCGGGGGAGGAGGTCCTGTTTCATCTCCTCGCTCCCGTAGTTGACGAGCGGTGCGGAGTTGTAGATCGCCGCGTGCACAGTCTGTGCGCCGCTGAATCCGGCGCCGCTGCGTGCGATCTCGTACATCATCGCCACTGCCTCCTCGGTGCCGTACCCCTTCCCGCCGTACTCCTCGGGGAGGAGGACACCCAGCCACCCCTCGTCGGCGAGGGCGTTCACGAACTCGTGCGGATACGTCCCCTCGGCGTCGTGTTCGCGCCAGTACGCCGCGTCGAATCCCGCACAGATGTCGCGGATCGACTCACGGACGCGCGCCTGTCGCTCGGTCGTCTCGACCGTGTCAGTCGCCACCATTCTAGTGTTCGATAGTGCAGATAGCGAGCCGATAAACGGTGGGGTTACGGCAGGTCCGACGCCGACTGCTCACCCGCGACCGTCGCCGCCACGTCTGTGAGTTTCGGGAGGTCGCACAGGCGTTCGTACAGCCGCTCGACTTCCGACTCGCGGAGCGCCCGTCCGGCGCACTCCGCGAACTTCCGGTGGCGCGTCTCTGGCGGGAGCGGGTCGGTGTGGACCCCCGGTGGATCGACGCGGCGGCGCTCGTGGACCGTCCCGTCTGTCTCGACGACGCGGACGGTCGCCTCGTGGGCGTCGTACGCGAGGTCGTCGTCGACGACGAAGTCCACGCGGTCGCGAAGCGCCGCGATTTTTGGGTCATCGAGTGCTTCCACCTCGAACGCCTCGAGGTCGACCCGATCGCGAACGGCGGCGCACGCGACGGCGTGTTCCATCGAGAACTTCGCCTCCAGCCCCGTCTCCGGATCCGAGTACGAGAGCGCGTCGCCGGCACCGCCGGCCGCACGCACCTCGATCCGCTCGATGTCCGTGGGGTCAACTTCGTCTGCGACGATATCCGCCGTCGCAGCGATACTCGTGTGCGTGAAGTAACAGCAGGGGTACGCCTTCGTGTGGATGCCCTCCGTCTCGATGGCCCACGGGCCGTCGGGGTCGAAAGTGAAGTCCTCGTTGGGGTCGCGGTCGTCGGACGGGCGGGGGTCGTACAAGTCCCAGAACCCCTGGTTGCCGGAGACCGCCGTCCGCGTAGCCGTGAGACCATCACGCGCGAGCGTCGCCGCGGTGACGCCCGAACGGGAGCACAGTCCCGCGTGGAGTGGCTTCGTCATCGACCCGAAGTTGCGCTTCGTCCCCGCGGGCGTCGACGCCGCCACTGCAAGCGCACGCTCGGTCGCGTCGGCGTCAAGCCCGAGCAGCGAGGCCGCCGCAGCCGTTGCACCGAAGGCACCGAACGTCGCAGTTGCGTGCCAGCCAGCCTCGTAGTGGGCCGGACTAATCGGCTCTGCAATTGCACACTCGACCTCGAACCCTACAGCGAACGCCGTGATCAGGTCCCGTCCCGTGGCGTTAGCTTCCCGAGCAAGTGCGAATAACGGTGGCACGAGCGTCACACTCGGGTGACCATCGAGTGCCCACGACAGGTCGTCATAGTCGAGCGCGTGGGCGGCGGTGCCGACGCGGAGCGCGGTCTCGGCGGCGACGGTGGTTGAGGTGAGCCCCAACAACGTCGCCGCGTCGGCCTCTTCGAGGTCGATGCCCGCCGATCTCGCAGTGGTCTCGCCCGCACCCTCAACGGCGCCCGCGAGCGTGACACCCACCGTGTCGACGACCGCCCGTGTGACCGTCTCTGCAACTCCCGCGGGAAGGCCGGCGTAGTCGGTCTCGGCGACAAACGCGGCGAGTCTCCGCTCCGGCGTCTGAGTCATACGAGCACCTCCCGACTCCCGGCTAATAACGGTCGGTATGGCGGCGAACACGACGCCAATCGTTATTCGGCCACCACTCGTCGGCGTGGGTATGAGCGGCCCGGGCGACACGACGGCGACACTCCCCGACCCACCGTCGGCTGACGGCGACGCCTGCGTCATTTGGCACCGTCGCCACCTGCGTATCCCCGACCAGCCGGCGGTGACGCACGCCACTCGCGCGTACGCGACAGTGTGCCCCCTGTTTGTGTTCGACCCGCACTTCTACCAGGGCGACGCACTGGTGTGCGACGCCCGGCGGGAGTTCCTCCACGAGTCACTCGCGGACTTGGCCGACCAGTACGACGACGCCGACACGAGCCTCGTGTTGGCCCACGGTGATCCCGTCGAGGTGTTGTCGACGTTCGCGGAGCGAGGGTGGGACGTGGTCACGGCCGCAGAGCCGACGAGTCGCCACGGGCGACGACGCGACGACCGGGCCACCGGGCGGGCGGGCGTGCAGTTCGTCGCGGACGACGGCCTCACCCGTGACCGTGAGAACCCCCGCGACGGTTGGGCCGACCGGGTGGAGTCGTACTTCGAGTCGTCGCCTACGACGCCCGATTCGAGCGGGTTCGAGAGCCACGGCGTCGACTCGGCCGTCTCCATCGCGGACATCGAGGACGCGTACGGCGTCGACGGCCAGAAGGAGTCCGTACCCGTCGGCGGTCGCGACCCGGCGCTGGCTCGACTCGACCGCTTCGTCGACTGTATCCACGAGTATCCCAGTTCTATCTCCGCGCCCGCCGACGCCGAGACGGGGACGAGCAGACTCTCACCGTACCTCCGGTTCGGCTGTCTGTCCGTCCGTGAGGTGTTCCACCGCGTGGAGGCGGACGCACCCGACGGCGTCGGGAAAGAGATGTTTCGCGACCGCCTCTACTGGAACCGCCACTACACACAGAAGTTCCTCGACTGGCCCGGGTGGACGGAACACGCAGTGAACCCCGTGTTTCGAGGTCTCAACCGCGATACCTACGACCCCGAACGCGTCGACCGGTGGAAGGAGGGCCGAACCGGATTTCCGCTGGTCGACGCGTCAATGCGGTGTCTCAAGGAGACTGGCTGGCTGAACTTCCGGATGCGGGCGATGTGTGCGTCCGTGTTCGGCTACCTCCTTGAACAGCCGTGGCGGATCGGTGCCGACTGGTTCTACCGTCACCTCATCGACGCCGACCCCGCGATCAACTACACTCAGTGGCAGTATCAGACCGGCCTCACCGGCATCGCCGCCGTCCGGGTGTACAACCCCCGGAAACAGGTCCGCGAGAACGACCCGGAGGGAACGTTCGTCCATCGCTGGGTGCCGGAGTTGGCCGACGTTCCAGCTACCCACCTCGACCGCCCCGAGAAGATGCCGCTGTCGCTGCAATCGGAACTCGGCGTCCGTATCGGCGAGGACTACCCGCACCCGGTCGTCGACTTCGACCGACGGCGTCGAGAGGCGCGCGAACAGTTCTCTGCACTCGCTAAGCGTGCGAAAGAGGCGGCACACGATCCAGAGATACGGCGCCGACTGTCGCTGTCACAGCGAGGTGGCGACCGGACGAATGCTGAAGCGAACACCGACGACAAGTCGAGTCACGAAATGGGACAGGCGAGCCTCGACGCCTTCGAGAAGAACTGAACGTTACTGCTCGGGTCGCTGTCCGGCGAGGAGTTCGACCTGCTGTTGCGCGTGGACCTGCGACCACGCAGCGAGTTTCTCTCGGAGCGTCTGGATGACTCCTCGCGTGCCTGTCGTCGGCGTCACCGGTTCCGGTGACCGTTCTGGTTCCCCAGTTTGTGTGTCACGTACACCCATACATCAATCAAACAGATACTGGGTGATAAATCATTAGGGTGTAGTGTGGCCCTTCGGTTCGAATCACTCGTGGTGGATTGTGACGTGGGATCGAATGCAGGGCGGGCAACAATAGTATCTGTAGAAGAACGTGACCAGAGAAATCCAGAGAAGCGGATGTAACCAGTTAAGTAGATCCGAGTAGCTGCCGTCGTTCAGTGGTATTACTGGGGAGTCCGACCGGAGGCGAGCGTCTGGCTGGACCCGCCGTCAGCGGAGGTCCAGACGACGCGGACAACGGTGTTGTTGGAGACGTCTTCGAGCGTCACAGAGTTACCCGCGCTGACAGAGCTGACAGAGAGGTTGAATTCTTCGGGAGTGGCAACACCGACTGCGATCAGCGAGAGAGAGGAGGTCTCCTGCGCCGTAATGACATCGCCACCCATGTGGGTCGCAGTGACGTCGTAGTTGTCCGGCCCGTCAGCAGTGTACTCGAACTGGAAGTTCGCGTTGGGGGCGATCTGTTGGAGGCTGCCGCCGAGGCCGAGCGCCATCGACCCCACGACGGCCGCGAGAATGACCGTGACGGCGACCATCAGGATGACGCCGATGACTGGCGAGACAGCGCGGTCGTCTGAGTTCGTGTGTTCGTTACGGGCGGCTTGGATGAGGGATGCGAGTTTCATCTGTCTTCGTCGGCTACCAACGGACTCGGACCGATTCCAACTCACTTGTTGCCGACGTTACCTCCAGATACTTACCAGGCTACATTTGTTATAGAGCGGGTGCCGACGTGTTAGTACACTCGTAGCCACCCCAAGTTCGGTCGAGAGAGCCGTCACAACGAAGTCAACGCTGTCGTACGGTTTTTGCTACATTAACCGAAGCGAGCGAGCGCGGAGCGAGCCATCTAGTCGTTGGTCGGAAGACGGAATTCCAGGAGTGGAGTCGACCAGCGCGTACCGACTCGACTAGACGACATCGCGGAGGTTTTAGCGGGGTATCGCTGCCGGTCAACGTACTCGACGGTCACAGTCACCGAGTGCCCCGTCTCGCGGTCGATCCCCGCCGCGATCGTTCGCGCTAGATCGGGATACCCGGTGTCTGCGGGCCGAGCGACGACGACCGACACTGTTCGGTCCGCTCCGACAGAGATGGGAGCAGGAACTGGGAGCGACGTGTCTACCGAGACGAGTTCCAGCCGACTGTACTCGGACCGGTCAAGAACGTCGGCGACGACGCCGTTTGCCTGTCGCTCGAAGGCGACCTGCTCACCAGCGACGGCAGCGGTGCCGACGAACGCCGTCGCGAGTACGAACGCGACCGCCACGAGCGAGGCAACTTTCGACGGCGAGATCCGGTCGTCCTCGCCTGCGGTCCAGTCAGTCGGCCGGTAGCCCAGGATCCAGAGGACGCCCGCCGCCGCGAGGTGGATGGCGATGACGTTCAACACGAGGAGGAGTAACGCGCCGAACGCGACGGATGGAAGCCCCCACGCGATACCGATGCCAACGGCCGCGGCCGCCGGGACGAGTGCCGCGGCGACCATCACGCCGACGAGTGCGACCGACACCCCCGTCGCCAGGCCGACTGCTCCGGCCGCGCCCGCACAGACGCCGACGACGACAGACAGAAGGCCTGGCGAGACACGACTCGCGATCTGCCGGGTGGTCGTCACGTCGAGCGCCGGCGGGAGGAACGCGGCAGATTTCAGCGCGAAACTGAACGCCGCGGCGACCGCGACCGCCAGCGCCAGGCCGAGCAGTTGCGTCGACAGTCCCGTCTTGAGCATCGGACGCTCGTCGAGGACGGTCCCCACGCTGGCGGTGAGCGCAGAGCCAACGAGGGGTGCGATCACCATCGACCCGACGACGATAGCCGGCGAGTCCAACAGTAGTCCGGCCGTCGCGACCACCGCGCTCAGCGCCGTCATCGCGTAGTAGGTCACGGGACTGGGCGTCAGATCCAACGCGGTCGAGCGGACCTCCTCGGTGGGGATGCTGTCGTCCTCCTCGTCGCCGGTGACGAATCGCTCCTCCAGTTCGTCGACGTGGGGCGCGAACACGGATTCGGCAGCCGTGACGACCGTGTACGCGTCACGCCCCTCCTGGTCGTGCCCGGCGTCGTCGCCGGCGGCTTCACGAACCGCTTCGAGGACGGACTCGACCGCCTGGGTCGGGACTGGAAACTCGACGAGGACTCGGTCGTCGTCGCCGCCCGTCTCTTTGACGACGACGTGGTCGATGTCGTAGCCGTCGAGTACCTCCTCGACGGCAGCGACGGCGTCGGCGGGGACCAGCGTCCGGACGAGGCGCATCGGGCGAACGGTTCGTCGTTCGGGCGGTTATCTCGCGCGACGATTTGCACGGGCCTGCGACTGGAGACAAACGGTGTGTCGTGACCCGTGCGCCGCCCGAACCGTGGGCGATTCCGTCTGACCGCGCACGTCGGTTCTCCAACTACGCCGACGACTGCGTCGGCAACTGGGGGATGAGCCACGAGAGGAACGCGTCTTGACTGCGCGACTGGAGGTAGACGGTCCCCGATCCGGAGAACTCACAGACGAGGCCCTCACCGCTGGTCAGCGTCGAGCGCAGGCCGCCCACCTTCCGGACGGTGAAGTCGGCCGACTCCTCGAACGCGACGATGTGGCCGGTGTCGACGACGAACGTGTCGCGATCGTCGAGGTCGACCGCTTCGATCGCACCGTAACTCGACAGGAACAGCGGTCCGGTGCCGCTGACCCGCAGGAGGAACAGCCCCTCACCGCCGAAGAACGACTTCGCGCCACCGAAGTCAGTGTCGACGTCGAGCGTCGACGCACCCGCGAGGTACGACCCCGACTGCACGAACATCGTCTCGTCGCTGAGGGCGACGTGCTCAACGTCGCCGGGCAGCGGTGGCGCGAACGACACGTCGCCCGCCTCGCGCGCGGTGAACGTATTCTGGAAGAAACTCTCGCCGCCGAAGGCGCGCCGGACGGACTTGAGGAAGCCACCAGTCGCGTTCGTCTCGATGTCGATGCCAGCGTCGTGGCTCACCATCGCGCCGGATTCGGCGCGGATCGCCTCCTCGGCGTCGAGCGAGACAGTGAGCAACGCGTACGAGGGTCTGGACGTGATGTCGTACTCCATACCACGAGTGTCACCGTCAGACAACAAAAAGGAGTCAGGTGCGCCCATTTGTCGAGAATAAGACGTAGTCGTGACAGTTCGAGGAACGTGTCGGGGTCAGAGATGGCCCGAGTGTGAACGTTCGTATTTGGGCGTACGTGTCGACCATACTAACCGTTCAGGCGTGCAGCGGTAGCCGGTGCACGCCGATCGGAGCACATAATGAGTCGACAACTGCCGGAGGAGTGGTTCGTTCGCGACGCTCGCGTCAACGCCGCGATTTCGTGGGTGATCACCGTCGTCCTCGCTGGCATCGCGGTCGCCGCGTTCCTCGCGGGGCTGTTGGCGGTGCTGGCGGTGGCGGCAGTCGCGACGTTCGTCGCCGTCGTCCCACCGCTGGTCGCCGGCGTGTGGACGCGTACTATCTCGTGGCCGCTGCTGGCGATTGCGGCGATTCCGTTAGTGGTCGGCACGGGTCAGCCGGGCTTCTTCGGTGAGGTGATCATCGGCCTCAGCGTCGCCACGCTCGCGCTGTTGGTCGTCGTCGCACTCCAGTTGGTGACGACGGTGCGGATGACGCCCAACTTCGCTATCGCGTTCGTCGTCATCGCGACCCTGGCGACAGCGGGCTTTTGGGCTGTGGGGTCGGCCGCCTCGGCGGTGTTGGTCGGGACCGCCTTCGTCGAGACGAACGACGAGTTGATGTACGTCTTCACCGCCGCGGCCGTCGCCGGAGTCGGCGCTGGCTTGGTGTTCCGGTGGTACTTCCGGCGCCTGCTCTCGCGTGAGGCCGTGCAACCGCCCGAGGAGGTGGTCGCGTGATCACCGAACGTCGGACCATCCCTGGCTCACTCCCGTCAGTCGCAGTCCGACTGATGCAGGTGCTGCTGGCGGTGATGGTCGTGATCGGCGTGGTGTTTGGCAACTCCGGCGTCGCGGTCAACGCCGCCGTCGGGCTACTGGTCACGTTCCTGCCCGCACTCCTGCGCCGCCGCTTCGACGTGACGATGAGCGTCGGCCTCGTGTTGTGGATCACGGTCGCGATGTTCCTGCACGCCCTGGGGACGCTGCCGCTCCCCGGACTGGAGTTTCTCAGCCCCTACAAGGCGCTGGGATGGTGGGATCATATGACCCACGCGCTGTCGTCGTCACTCGTCGCTGGGAGTGCTTATGCCGTGATCCGGGCGTTCCAAGTCCACTCCGAACACATCGAGTTGCCGCCGCTGTTCATGTTCGCGTACATCCTGCTGTTCGTGATGGCGTTCGGCGTCATCTGGGAACTGGTGGAGTTCTACATCGGCGTCGTCTCGTCGGCACTCGGTATGACACAGGTGCTCACGCAGTACGGCCTCGACGACACCATCCTCGACTTGGTGTACAACTCCATCGGTGGCATCCTCGTCGCCGTGTTCGCGACGGCGCACCTGACCGGCGTCTCCGACCAACTCGCTGCCCGACTGGACGGCAGGTCGAACGAGCGTGGGCGGTAATCGGATGACGAAGGCCTGTTCCTGTCGTATGCGGCTTCAACGGGGCAGTTGGTGGCGAACAGGGGTCCGGAAATTGAAACTTTCGTTAATACCTGACACGTCGTCATCGTGGTATGGTCAACTGGAGAGCGGTACTGGGCGGGTTTTTGGCGTCGATCCTCATCGGACTGATCAGCGGCCTTGGTCTCCCGTTCACGAGCGCGACCCTTCCGGTCATCGGAGCGGGACTGGCCGGCCTGATCGCCGGTGGTGTGGCGGGCTACATGAACAACAGGTCGCTCGTCAGCGACGCGTTCCACGGCGCACTCGGGTCCACGTTCGGGGCAGTCGTCGTGACGCTCATCCTGACGGTCCTCGGAACGCTCGTCACAGGCTTCCTCGGCCTCAGCATCGGACTGGCCGCGCTGGCGCTGATCGTATTTACCGCCGTTCCCGGCATCGTCGGTGGTGCAGTCGGCGGACTGCTCCACGGCGACACCGACGTCGAGATGGGCCGCCCCGCGGCCTGAGCGCGCGCAACCACTGTACTACCCGGACAGCGACCACCGAAGTCCTCGTCCGAACTGATTTTTCATACGAGCATCGATGACACCCACAGACACCTCGACAGACGCGACGCCGACAGACGCGACGCGCTACTACTTCATCAGCGACCTCCACATCGGCGGCGACGAGGCGCTCCAGGAGATGGAGTTCGAGTCCGAACTGCTCGCGTTCTTGCGTGACCTCGCGGCCCGCGAGGAGGACGCCGAACTGATCGTAAACGGCGACCTGTTCGGCCTGTGGGAGTTCACCGAGTTAGACGGGATGGAGAAGTTCGACGCACTCGTGGAGTTGTACCCCGAGTTGTTCGAGCAGTTGCGTGCGACCGGCGAACATGTCCCCATCACGATCATCCCCGGGAACCACGACTACGAACTCGCGTGCTACCCGGAGTACGTCGACCGCCTCGCGGAGTACAACGTCACCCTCGAGCAAGACGTCGTCATCACCCGAGAGGTCGCCGGTCGGACCATCTGGATCGAACACGGCCAACAGCGCGACCCGAACAACGCCAGCCCCGACTTCGGCAACCCCTACGCGAACCCACCGGGCTACTTCGTCAACCAACAGGTAACGAGCAAGGCCGGGAAACTCTCCAAGCGAGGGAAGTACAACTGGCTCAAGGACATCCAGTCCGTGACGCCGATGACCGAGATTCCGTCCTGGGTCACCTCGATGTACTTCTACCGCGAGATGAGCCCATTCCTCCGGTACGTCGCGCTGCCATTCTTGTTGCTGTTCAACATCAGCTCGATAGTGTTCCTCCTGTTCGTGTTGTCAGCGACCGGTGTGTGGGGAGCACCCTACGCGGCCTTCTCGCAACTGCTCGCGTCGCTCAACGTCGTCGGAGCCGTCATCGATCTGATCATCGTCGTCAACATCGTCGTGATGCTGTTGTTGGTCGTGATGGCGGTGCCGCTGTACGTCCTCGCGCGCGACGTCAGGGGGACGCTCGCGCGCTTCGGTATCGTCCGCAGTGAAGAACCCGAAACAGTCGCTGACCGCTACGTCGACGCCGCGCGAACGGTGTTCGCCAACAACCCCGACGTCGCCGTGTTCGTCTACGGGCACACCCACCGCGCCGCCGTCACGCCGGTCGACGACCGAGCGGTCGTCAACACTGGCACGTGGCTCAAGCGCTTCCAGCGTCGCTCCGTCGTGTTGGGACTGCTCCCGTGGGTGTACTACCCGTCGTTCAAACTCAACTACGTCCGGATCGCCGAGGTCGACGGGGACGTCGCGGTCGACTACGAGGTGATCGAGAAGCAACAGCCACACGACCTCACCTGGCTGGAGCGACTACTCACGCTCACGCCGTCACCCGACGATCCGATTCCCGCAAGAACTGTTATCGACGGATGGCAACAGACAGAGACTGATCCGACCGAGTCGACGCCAGAAGCGAGCGACCCGGGGCGCGCCGACTGAGCCCAGTCGAGAGGTGAACAACTGGTCACAGACTGCCGCTCACGCGGCGACGGCGGATCCAGCGATGGCGACGCGTCTGTACACCGGAACTGTCCGGTCCAAACTGCCAGCCCAGGTTCAGGGCGGTGCCGTGAGGGTAACGCGGTGCGTGTCGGCGTCTCCGACGGCGTGGCCGCAGAACGGGCAGTATTCGTAGCCGAATAGCCCGGGCTTGACGGAGTAGCCGCCGGTGTTCTCGCAGTCGATCCGCGTCGTCACGTCGGTCGTGGATCGTGAGGGCCTGTGCATGTTACTCGGTACCTACCACCGTTCCAGCGACCAGAGTACATAACGGTGTCTGAAGGCTTACTGAGGGGTTCTCGGGATGTACCGAGCGAGCCCTGCCGGCGGCAGTGTGGCGGTCACACTCAGCGTATGCTTGGCTTTCGGCGTCGAAATCCGCGCGTACCGATGGGTGAACTGGCGACCGGTCGGCTACGCTTGCCACGCGTCGGCGTTGTCGGCGGCGAACTCCCGAACGGTTCGGGGCGGTCGACCGAGTATCTCTGCGACCGTGTCGGTCACACGCCCCGCCAGTCCGAGTCGTGCGGTGGTATAGATGCCGACCATCGTCAGCGAGAAGCCGAGTCCGCGTTTCGGAACGCTCTGTCGGAGGAACGTCAGAGCCGACGGCGCTCGGTAGTCGATGTCGCGGCCCGTCGCCTCCGAACAGACCGCAGCGACCTCGTGGTACGTCAATGCCGCCGACCCGGTGAGGTCGAGTGCACCCGGCGGCGGCGTCTCGTCGGTCAGCGCCGCCGCCGCGACGGCGGCGACGTCTCGGGCGTCGACGAACGACGTGCGCCCGTCGCCCGCGGGGACGAGAATCTCGCCCGTCGCGCGAATCTCCTCGCCGTGCACTTCGGTGAGGTTCTGCAGAAAGAACGACGCCCGGAGGAACGTCGTCGTCGCCGACAGCGGTTCGAGTCGCCGTTCGACCCGACGGTGCGGGAGTATCGGGAGGCGGTCTGCGCCGAGCGTCGAGAGGAACACGATTCGGTCGACGCCGACGCGGTCGGCCGCCTCTGCGAACGCTGCGACGCGGTCTGCTCCGGTCGTGCCGGGCGGGAGGACGAGGAACACGCCGTCGGTCTCGGAGAGTGCTGCCCCCCACGTCTCCGGTCGCTCGTAGTCGAACGCCGTCGGGTGAGCGCCGTCCGGGAGCGACGCGCGCTCCGGGGTCCGTGTGCCCGCGCGGACGGTCGCGCCGCCGTCGAGGAGATACTCGACGACGTGGCGACCGACGGTGCCCGTGGCGGCCGTCACGAGGACGTCGCTCGTGCCGACTGTCGGCGTGGTGTGTACCGCGTCGCCGACGCTGTCTGTGTCGGTGTCGGACGCCGTCATCGCTCGGTAACCATCGGGAGTTCACGGACCCACTCGTCGTCCTCGACACACGAGAGGACGAACGCCGCGAGGTTCTCGCGGGAGAGCGAATCCCCCACGCCCAAACGGAGGTATCCGGCTTCTATCTCCCCAGTGTACGGCCCCTCGGTGAGTCGTGGGGGGCGAACGACGGTCCAGTCGAGGTCGGTGTCGGTGACGTGGTCGACGTGGCGTCTCGCATCTTCGAGAACGGTGCCAGCGAACAGGCGCAACGCCGCGTTCATCACCCGCCCGCCGAGCGACTGGCCGGGGTCGCGCGTGGTCCTGACCCCTGCGCCGACCAGCGTGACGTAGCGGTCGACACCGTGGTCACGCATCGCCGCGATCGCGTGGTCGCCCGCGACTGTCAGCAGGTCGTCGGGTGCCCCCTCGGCGTGGCCGAGGACGGAGACGACCGCGTCCGCGCCCGCGACCGCTTCCGCGACGGCGTCGGCATCGGTGACGTCACCCGCGACCACCGTGAGTCGCTCGTGGTCGCGGCGGTCGCCGAGTTTCGAGGGCGTTCGGGCGAACGCGACCACGTCGTGGCCGGCGTCGAGCGCCCGGTCGACGAGTGGGAGGCCGGTTCTGCCAGTCGAGCCGAGGATCGTAATTCGCACAGCACCGAGTACGTCGCGAGAGCCAATAACCATCAACGTCCCGTCACTCGGAGTCACTACGATCCCCCGTAGTGAGGGAGTGGAACGAAAAAGTACGAGTATTGAAGCCACTATAGAATCTGTAGTACATATGGACGAGACAGGAACTCACGCGGACGGGGCCGCGGGCCGTACGGACGCCCCGCCGGCGGCGTGCCCGACGACCGAAGACGGCGACCACCCCGCCTCCGACCTCCTGGAGTTGCTAGGTCGGGCACACGCGATCCGAACGCTGTACACCGTCGTCCACGGCGGCGAGCGGCGAGGAGCGCCGTGGCGCTTCTCGGAGTTGGAGGCAGAACTCGACATCTCGCCGAACACGCTCTCGGCCCGCCTCGACGAGTTCGAAGCAGCGGGGCTGATCACCCGGACGCAGTACGAGGAGATTCCCCCGCGGGTCGAGTACGAGGCCACCGAACGGGCACGCGCACTCGACGGGGTGTTCCGCGAACTGCGCGACTGGATGGACGAGTTCGACGACGGGTGGTAGTCGCCGTCGTTCGGGTCGAGTGGGTGGACGAGGCGGCCTCGCGAGACGACATCTGACCGTCAGGACCGCGCCGATGTGCGACTGTTCGGCGGGAGCGTGGTGGTGACGCTCGTCGTCGACGCCCTCGACTCGGCCGGCCCCGTCGAGGTGACCGAGGACGCCGAGGAATCAGCCCGTCGCGACACCCCAATCACGCGCCTCGAAGCGACGAAGCCCGAGCAATCGGCGGGCGCGGTCGGCGGACTGGCGGACGAACGGGCGACGCTGCGGCGCCTCGTCTGCGACCACGGCTACGACGTGCTGTCGACTCGGCCAACGCTGACGATGCGGCGGCGACTCAGTTTACTCGCCCGTGCGCGGCTTCGCTGGAAGTTCGACAACGATCCGCTGTCGGCGTTCGACCAGATGACCGACCTCGCCGTGAACGACGCGGAGGGCGGTCACACCGACGGCTGCTGCCGCTCAGAGGGCGCCCGCGCTGCGTCGACGTACGCCGATTGACGTCGCTGGAAATCGACCGAGGCCCCCGGTTCGAACGGCGCGCGTACGAATGGACGACGACGAGTGCGACGCTCTCGTCTCGCCGCGCAACCGCTATGATGTCAGAGAACGTATGGAAATAATCGAACGTGACCAAGTCGCTCGCGGCGCGTGTGATCGGAGTGGCGTCGCTGGCCTCGGCCCGTTCGGGAGAGACTATGGACGAAGACAAGTACCCCAGTGAGTCGGGGCGACGACGGTTCGTGAAGGGCGTGTTGGGCGGCGCGGTACTGGTAGGGTTCGGAGCCACCGGCAGCGCCGTCGTCAACTCGGCGACCAGTCCACAGGGGGCTGGCGGCGGCATCACGCAGTATTTCGGCAACACGTTGGTCGACGGCCCCGCCCCGCGCGGGATGCCACAGGTTCCGATCCGAATCGACGACGAGGGATTCATCCGCGGCATCTGGCCCACGGTCACTGAGATTCAGCAGGGTGGACGCACGGTTGCGGTCGCAGAGATGGAACTCGGCGGTGTTACCTACTCTAGCGAGTGGTTCCAGTACTGCGGTGTGCAGAATGCCGAGGGTGTCGTCCCGGACGCCGACCAAGACGACTTCCTCAGGTACACGAACAACCCCCCGTACGAATGGCAAGAGACCAACGTGACCCCTGGAGACCGAGTCAATATCTCCGATTTCGACGATTACGAGACGTGGGGCAATAATATCGGGGAGGCAGGCCTCGGTAAACCCGCCGTCGCAGAGTGGCGCTCACAGGATGTCGAACAGCCGTTACCAGTGCAGATCATTCGAAGCCCGGTCGTCGAACGACTGGCCGCAGACGACGAGTGGCTGGCGGCGAGCACGCAAGACGGCGTCATCGCGTTCCTCAACAAATGTACGCACTTCTGTTGTGTCCCCGGGTACAAAACGACCGAACAGAGCGCCCGGTTTGGCGCGAGCGATCTCGTGTACTGTCCGTGTCACCAGTCGGTGTACGACCCGTTCACCATCGAACAGCAGACGTTCGTCGCGTTTCCCCGGCCCGAAGAGTGAGTTCGGGAGCCCAGAAAGGCGGCCCAGACGACCACCCGGCACGGGCGTGTCGATCGGGGCACGATTAGACGCCGGTTTCGATTAGAACGGCGGCGAGTAGTCCTCGTACTCGTTCATCTCTTCCATCTCGTCCGTCTTGTTCGGCATCACCGCCGCTCGCGGGCCGCCCGCGCGGCGGACCGTTACCGATGTCACCTCGTCGAGGTCTTCGGGAAGACGACGCTCGATGGCCTTGATCGTCATCGGCGCGATGCCACAACCAGAACACGCGCCGCCGATGGCCACGGTGACCTCACCGGTCTCTTCGTTCACATCTTCGATCTCGAAGTGGCCGCCGTGTTGCTGGATCTGCGGGACGTGGTTGCTCAGGTAGTTCGCCGTTCGCCGTTCGAGCCCTTGTGCACTCATACACGTTGACCAATGGGGCGAGACATTATAATATTGTCCAGTTTGGGAAGCCTAAACCACAAAAATTGGTTTTGAGCAACCTAAAATAGCCCATTCGTGTTGTAATTTGACTGATTGCGAGTCGAGCAGTCGGCCCGTGCCGGCACGCGCCGCATCCGCGGTCCCGTCGCACCGACAGACCTTTGATGTTTTAGGCTAACCGAAAAATATGCGCGTTCGACAGACTACGGTCCCGTCGGCGGAGCGCGCGGCGGGAGCAGTGACCCCGCGAACACCCGATGAGGGAGCGAGCGATGAGTAACTCGACGCAATACCTACTCGCGCTGTACATCTGCGAACACCAACGAGAGCCACCGATACAGACGGGCACGGTCGCCGCCCGACTCGACCGGACACCGGCGTCCGCAACTGAGATGATGAAAGCGCTCGCCGAAGACGGCCTCGTCGAGTACGAACCGTACAAGGGAGCGTCGCTGACCGAACCCGGTCGCGAACGGGCGGCCGAACTCCACGAGACGTACGTGGCGCTCTCGTGGTTCTTCCGTGGCGTTCTCGACCTCGACGACTACGAACGGCAGGCGCTAGAGATAGCGGGGACGCTCACTCCCGAAGTAGCCGAACGCCTCGCGGACTCGTTGCTCTCGGGAGCGGTCTCTCGGACACCCGAGGAGCCACAGAACTGAGCGCGACCGTGTGGACCGGCGTGGTGTCCACGCCATCTAGTCGTCGTTGGCCACACTACCGCGTCGAACTCTCACCCGTCGTGCCCTATTCGCCCTCCGAGTCGGTGGTCACGTACCACCACGACACGCCGAGGGCCGAACCGATCAGCCCAGCGACGACGTCTTCGTACTCGAAGGCTCGCCCGGGAACCCACCGCTGGAGACGACCGCTCGCGAGGCTCAGCGTCGTCGACAGCGCAACCGCGAGAATCGCCGCCTCTCGGTCGGTGTATCGTTCGGCCCTGAGTGCGTTCGCGAGCGTCACGGAGTGCCCCGCGTGTCCGACGAGGTGCAGGAACTTGTCCGGACCCACGCGATCCCACTCGGACCGTCGTTCGAGCGGTGACGGCACGACGGACGCGAGGAGCAAGACGGCAGTCGAGTAGGCGGCCGGCTTCCAGGGAGCGGGTGCAGATCGACTTCGCATATCCGACGCGTCACCCCGTCGCGGTTCGAGACGAGGAACGAGCACGATCACTCGAACGTGAGGTCTCGCTCGGAAGATTCGGCGACGACCCACCTGTGGAGATCCTCGTTCGGGTTCCGACGCTCGACGTGGCCTTCGAGTCTGTCACCCCTCGCAAAATCCCTGCCGTCGAGGTTACAGCGGTGGTACCGTTTTGACACCATACGTACGTGTTCGCCTTGAGTAGCAATGGAGTCTTGGGTGATACGTAGTGGAGCGACAGTGCCGACGCTGGTTTCGAGATAGCTGCAGAGTTCGTCGACGACGTCCTCGACACCGTGCGCGGTGGCTTGGGCCAGGAACACGTCGCGGTCGGTGTCGGCGTGACTGAGCGAGAGTAGGCAGTACGACTGAGCTATTGCACCCGACTGTACGACTGGCCCGTCGCACGACAGCGATCGAACCCATCGGTATTATGTCGCCAGTTATACACTCGAAACTGTGCGCGCTCGCGTCCCCGCTACTGGACCCCTCCCCGTCGCATTCGCGGTCTCGACCGGTGCTATCGTCGGGTTATTTCAACCCATTTTGTGGCCAACCGCCCCAGGAGGTGGTATCGCACTCGGACTCCTCGCCGCACTGTTCGGGTGGGTCGGTATCGGCCAAGTTCCCGAGCGACTCGAGACTGCGGTCACTCGGAAAGCCGACGTCGCGTTCGGCGTCGCCATCGCTGCACCGGCCACCGCAGTCGTCGTAGCGGCGGCGACAGGCCAGTTCGGACTCACACGAGCGACTGTCGTTCGGGCTATCGTCGCTGTCGGTGTCGGAATCGTCCCGATAGTCGCGGGGACGGCACATCGCGGTCAGCAACGCGCGCGGACAGAGCAGGCACACGCGACCGCCGAGGCGACTTTTGTCACTCGATGGTACGGTCTCCCACTTGCTGTAGGCGCGATCCCGGTGTTCCTCGTGATCACGGCGGCACTGGGACAACTCGACATCGGCGGTGCGGCAGGAGCGGCGATTGTGATGGCCGTCGCCGCGCAGTTCTCTGGCGAACAAACCCGCTCCCTGACCGTCATTGACTCTGGAGTCGTCTTCGACGAGGAGCAACCACTCGGGGCTACGTACGTCCCGTGGGATCGGCTCTCCGTCTCCATTCGTGACGATACAGTCCGACTGCGACGCCAGTACTTCGTCCACAGTGAGTATCGAGTGTCGTGTGCAGATGCTGCGGCGGCCCAAGCGTTGGGACAGACGTTCGAACAGACGCGGCAGCAACAGTACCTCCATTGACCACTCTTCAGCACTATCGTTCATCCCCAGGTTCCACACCCGTACGCGAGCGTATCACCCATCGTTCCGGAGTGGGCCCGTGGTAGGGTCTCGTCCTCTCTTGGGTCGTGACCTCGCTGAAGCGGTCGCGCTCGCCGTCTGTTGCGTTCTTCTCGGGGCAGTACTCCCAATCGTCGTTCACATCGACTTCCGTGAAGCGCTGCTCGGTGGGGGCACGCTGGGCCTCTTCGCGGCCCGAGTCCGACTCCGATTCATCGCCGAAGAAACCGACAGCGGGCTCACCCGGCGGCGAGCGCGGTCCGGTGAATCAGCGAGTGAAGCCCTGAGCGAACTCGACTACCCCGCCGTGTACGACCGATACCTCGCGTACGTCTGTCTCTGTGTCGCGGTCGGTGCGTTTGTAGCGATCCCCGTCTTCGAACCTGGGTTCAGAGCGACCATCTACCTCGCCGCCACGGGCGTCGCTGGCTTCGTCTCGGCGGGCGGGGCCTACGGCCTCGCATCGCTTCGCTCCAAGCGAGAGTCGGATTCCTCCCACGGCTAAAGCCGTGGGCTTCCTCCTTGCATTCGTGTGACGGAGTGGCGTGAGCACACTCACAACGACGACGGCGACTCTCGCTACGCCGAACCGGTCGACTCGTCCAAGTGCCAACTGACGCCGAGGGCGTCGACCAGTGCCCGATGCGCGCGGACGTGGACGAGTGATACCGAAGAGTTCGCGTTGGCGTCGTCGCCATCCAGTTCTTCGGGGTCGGGGATCGTGAGTCGGACTGGTGGCGTGTCGCCGTCGTCTGCCCCGCTTAAGCGAACCGTCTGTGTGTCAAACACGCTGTCGATGGTGTCCCCAGTTACCTCGACGTCGGTCACTGCGGTCCGTTCGAGCCTGGCTTGTGGCTCCCCAAGCAGTCGGTCGTAGACGACGAGCGTGCCGTCGTACCCCCGATACTCGACGGTCCCGTACCGCAGGTACCGCGAACCCGCTCTGACGCACGCGAACACGGCAGCGATTCCGAGAGCGATGCTGCCGACAGCCGTCGCGCCGAACACGAGGAAGAATACAGCCGCGAGGTACACGACAAGGACGCCGCTCGTGAGCGTGTACGTCACACCACGGTATATCGCGTCGAACAGTGCCGCGCCCCGGGGTGGTCGTTCGCGGACGAGTGGCTCACCCGGGGGGACCTCGACAGGGACCGGGTTCGGTTCGGTCTCGGCGCTCCCGTAGAGGCGATAGAACAGCCCCCGAGCATCGGGATTGCGCGCTACCTGGAACCGCCGGAGGTCGTAGCACAACTTGCCGATGACGACGAGTCCGAGGACGGCCTCACCGCTCACTGCGGAGCCCTGAAGCGGCCCCGCGACGAACAGCAGCGCTCCGACGCCGAAGAGCCGTTTGAATGGTACGAGGACGACTGACCGCGCCGAGTGTTCGCGAAATCCGCTACGGAGGAAGTACTCGCGTACGGTCTCGATCCCTTCAGCGAGGAACACGCCCGCGCCACCGAGCAACAACTGTTCGACGACCGGAGTGGTGATCGTCGGATCGGTGAACGCGAACACGAGAACCGTCACACCGACTTCGAGGGGCGCGAGGAAACCCGCTGTCACGAGCAGCGTCGGGATGTTCCGAAGGTAGACCGGAGGGAGAGGTCCCGGCAGAGTGAGTGATCCCCGTTTCGTCTGCAGTGGACCGAGGAGGCGGTCGTCTCCGTCGATCATATTCCGGGGGCGCTTGGCTGCGAACGGGATTTTCACGATGGCCCAGAAGACGACGGCCCACACTTCGAGGACGAACACCCCGAGAACGACCGCTATCGGCCAGCCCAAGTAGAGAACACCGACCGGAACGACGAGTCCGGAGAGGAGGGCGGTGGACGGCACCGACGAAAGCGTGGCGCGGCCCAACACGGTCGGCGGTCGCAGCGCGGAGACAAACAACCCTGCGGTTGACGCCAGCCGTCACAGGTACATCGTACCGAGAGAGCGTCGTCCCACAAGTAGCCCTCGAACGCCGGAGAGTCCATTACCCAGCACTTCCAACTCCATACGACACAGGTATGGAACAAGAAGCAGTATTTCGTGAAGTCCAACGGTTTCGTCAGCCGTGGGTCTGGGCACTACTCGGCGGAGTCGCAGTTTTCGTGCTCGCGTTGGGACCCGTCTCGTGGGGAGGACTCCTTATCCTGAGCGTGGTCGCTGGATTCGTCTACAGTCTTCGTCTCCAGACAGAAGTTCGCGCAGACGGAATCTATCTGAAGATGTGGCCGCTTCATCGATCGTTCCGTCACATTCCCTGGTCAGAGATCGAGCGATACGAAGCCACGGAGTACCGGCCGCTTCGTGATTTCGGCGGTTGGGGTCTCCGCTGGGCACCCGGGAAAATCGCGTACAACGTCAGTGGTACCGAGGGCGTCTGGATCGAGCGGACGGACGGGCGTGCAGTCCTCGTCGGCTCACAACGCGCTGAGGAGTTCGCCAGAGGAATCGACGAGGCGGTACGGTGAGTCACTCCTCGAGTAGCCAGCCGAACCGTTTCTCCCAGAACTCCTCGCTCGGCGGCTTCTTGCTCTTGGCGTACGTCTTGCGCTCACGGATCTGACGTTCGAGTACGTCTCGTGCCTCGTTGATGGCGTGCTTCGCACCATACCCCTCTCCGGACGCCATATACAGGCCTTGGTCCGTGTACAGGCGGATACGAGCGAGTAACAGCGGCGTCCCGCGGAATTTCTCGTCGTGTTCGTGGAGGTGGATCTTCGCGTCTAGGACGGCCATCCCGTGATCTCTGTCGTCGAACTTTTCGATCATCGACACGATATCCTCGTACTGGATATCGTCCAGAAGTTCGGAACCGTAGAGTTGAACGGAGCGATTGCCACCCGCTTCCCAGGTGAGCGAATCGAGGATATCGGTCTTCGTGACGATTCCAAACGGTCGCCCGTCTCCCGTGACGACGAGCGAGGAAGCGTCTATCGCGAACATCCCTTCGACGGCCTGATCGAGCGTCTGATCCGGTTGGATCGTGTGTACCGGAGTGATCATCACGTCCCGAACCGGAAGGTCCAGAATTCGGCTGGTCTCTCCCTCTCTGGCACCGAACCCGCCGTGTGCCCGACCGGTACTGGTGGAGATGTTGCCGCCGAACGAGTCCGTCCCACCCGCGTTCCCACCCTGGCTCTGCGTCGAGGCGCGGACGGTGAGCCCAGTCAGGTCGTAGAGGCTGAAGATTCCGACCGCCGCGTCGTCTTCGACGACCGGGACGTGACTGATCCGATTCTCCCGGAGGATGTGGAGGGCCTCGCCGAAGGTCGATTCGGGGTCGAGCGTGACGAGGTCGGCGGTGTACGCCTCCTCGACGGTCGCCGCGTCGAGGAACGGCTGGACGGCCTCCAAGATGTCGTCGTCGGTGACGACGCCGCGGAGGGCGCGCCCCTCGAAGACTGGGAGTATGTGGGCGTCGCTGTCGATCATCAGTTGCGCGACCTTGCGAACGTCCTCGTGGGGGTCGAGGCGAGGGACGTGCCAGACGAGCGATCCCACCTTCTCGGTGGGTTGGTGGTGTGAGGTTGCGAGTTGTCTCCGGGTGACCACTCCCTCGTACTCGTCGCCGTGTACCACGACTCCCCTGACGGTTGGATCCTCGAACGCGCCCACGAGCTTCGAGACGGGCGTGTCCGGTGGGAACTCTACGTAGTCCTCTGAGACGATATCGGCGATATCCATTGTTGTGACTGTGTTTCGGTTGGTCGATGTGCGATCAGGCTACGGCCACACTGATGGCGCATTTAAATTCGTTACCAATTCACAAGGACTCGTTGGTCGTCGCCGGAAGTTGAGAAACTGGAGGGGGACAGTGGAAGTTCCACTACGAGGAGTGTACTGCCGAGAGTGGCGACGCCTCCAGCACCGGCTCACCGTCTGTCGTTCGGCCGAGCGTCATATCGCTCCCGAACGCCGTGACCACCTCCAGGTTCGTCCGGACGTGTTCGCTGACGGACGGGATTCGAACGCGCCCGCCCGCGAGCGCCAAGACGGTCATCAACTGATCGGCCATATACACGTCCACCGGGGCGTCGTTGGCGTGAAACGCGGTGAACTGCTGGACGGCGCTGTCGGCGACGGCCTCGGACGTGCGCCCTCGTTCGCCGAGTGCGTCGAACCCGACCACTGAGTGTTCGTAGACCCCTCGAAGCAGGAGCGACGACCCCGTCGATAGAGTCGAGACGTACTCGACACGTCGTCGCTCGGCTGGGAGTCCCGCCTCCTGAAGTGCTTCCCGTGCGCGGTCGGCCTGTCGGTCCGCGACCTCGGCTTCGCTGAGTTCTTCGGACGCCTTCGAGTAGATTTCCACTGTATCGAGCGTGCCGCGTGCGTCGAGGTCGAACGACGAGAGCGCTGACGGCGTCGTCTCGATGGTTGCCTCGCCGCCGCCAGCGGGGTAGAAGCCGGTCTTCGCGCAGTCGACGGTAGTTTTCAGCCCCCAGTTCTGCAAGAGCGGTGCCTTCACCAACTCGTGGTACTCGACCGTCGGTGACCACTTCACGTTCGTTCCCCCCGTCGCAGTCAGGCTGAACGGGTCGTCGTACGTCGCCGCGATCGGCAAGACAGTGTCGAACAGGAGCGTGACGCTCCCTGCGGTGCCGACGCCGACCTGCAGGGGCGTCCGGCGCGCACTCCCGGGCCGAACGGTCAACGAATCGGACCCGATCTCGGCGCCGTCGACGTCGGCGTCACACAACTCCGCGACGAGTTCGACCGCGGTGCAGTGTTGCGGCTTGAGTCCGGGGTCGGGACGAGCGCCGCGGACGTTCTCGATTCGGAACGGAGTCTCGGTGACGGCCGAGAGCGCCAGCGCCGTTCGGAGCAGTTGGCCACCGCCGTCGGTTCCGTCGATAGTGATCGTCGGGTGGGTGTTCATATCGCTTCGATTCGGCGACGAGGCTCCTGAAGATGATCCACACGTCGGTGACACCGCCCGAATGAGGCGAATCTTCCGCTGGTAAGCACAGCCACACCAGCGTTTCGGACGCTGTTACAAAGGGCAAATCGCTCGTGTTCGGCTTGCAAGGCGCTGTAACCTGCACCGATGCCGACGTGCGACGGTGAGGAGCGCAGTACACCGAGGAGATACCACACCGATGACACACGCACCAACCGACGTCGAACCGCCGCACGAATCGCCGAGCGACGAGATGGTCTGGGTGCCCGGTGGACAGTTCACGATGGGGTCTGAGGAGTTCTACCCCGAAGAAGCGCCCGTCCGGGAAGTGACCGTCGATGGGTTCTGGATGGACGAGTCGCCGGTGACGAACGCCGAGTTCGCCACGTTCGTCGACGAGACGGGCTACACGACGGTCGCCGAGCGTGACCCAGATCCCGACGACTACCCGGGTGCAGCCCCGGATGACCTCGTCCCGGGGTCTGCCGTCTTCATGTCGCCAGACGGCCCCGTCGACACCAGAAACCCGAACCAGTGGTGGGAGTACGTCGAGGACGCGTGCTGGCACCAACCTCTCGGACCCGACAGTACCCTCGACGGCCTGCTCGACCACCCCGTCGTCCACGTCACCTACGAGGACGCCCAAGCGTACGCCGAGTGGACCGGGAAGCGACTGCCGACCGAGGCGCAGTGGGAACGCGCCGCACGCGGCGGACTCGAACACAAGCGGTTCGTCTGGGGCAACGAGCACACGCCGGACGGAACACCGATGGCCAACACGTGGCAGGGACAGTTCCCACAGGAGAACACGGTCCACGACGGATACGAGCGCACCTCCCCGGTCGGGGCGTTTCCGTCCAACGAGTTCGGCCTCTACGACGTGGCCGGGAACGTCTGGGAGTGGACCCGCGACTGGTTCAGCGCGGACCCGACGGCTGGTGATTCCCCGGCGTGTTGCACACCGACGAATCCGCACAGTGCCGACGAGAAACAGAGTATCGACCCGCGTGACCCCTCCGCGATCCCGAGACGGGTGTTGAAAGGTGGGTCACACCTGTGTGCGCCGAACTACTGCTTCCGCTACCGCCCAGCGGCCCGATACCCACAACCGATCGACACCTCGACGAGTCACGTCGGATTCCGCTGTATCGTGCCGGAAGCGGAGTAGCTGACTCTCGGGGAACGAGAGACGGTAGGAAGTGCCGAAAGAACGGCCCCGCTGATTTTGGAGTCGGTCCGTCTCCTGCTCGAAATCACTCGTTACCAGCCCCAAAGGTCGGCTTATCAACAAACTGTCAATACATAACAAAGAACGCAGGAGGAGGGACAGTTCACATCGGGTGCGACGGCCGATTGTCTCGAAGTCAGAACGAAACCCGCCGACCTCGTGTCTGTGTTCTGTCACTCTTGACCGCGGCCCGATGAACCCACTGAGACACATGCCAGATCAAGAATTTCACGGCCACATCGGCCGTACGTACGATGAATCGGAGCCGTGGTGGCCCGAGCAGACACGAGCACCTGAAAACGCTCCGAACGTCCTCCTCATCACGCTCGACGACGTCGGCTTCGGTCAGCTCGGCTGCTATGGTGGCCTCGTCGACACCCCGAATATCGACCGCCTCGCCGACGACGGGTTGCGCTACAACAACTTCCACACGACCGCGCTGTGCTCGCCGACCCGCTCGTGTCTGATGACCGGGCGAAACCACCACTCGAACAGTATGGCCGGCATAGCCGAGATCTCGACCGGCTTCCCGGGCTACAACGGGCACATCCCCCACGAGAACGGGATGATACCCGAAGCACTCGTCGAGGAGGGGTACAGCACGTACCACCTCGGAAAGTGGCATCTCACACCCGCCGAATCCACGAGTGCTGCCGGCCCATACGACCAGTGGCCGCTCAACCGTGGCTTCGAGCGCTTCTACGGGTTCCTCGGCGGTGACACCGACCAGTACACGCCCGCACTCATCCACGACAATCATCAGGTCGACCCCCCGGCGACGCCCGAAGAGGGCTACCACCTTACGGAGGACCTCGCACAGCGCGCCATCGAGTTCATCGGGGACGCGAAACAGGTCGACCCCGACAAGCCGTTCTTCTCGTACTTTGCGCCCGGTGCGTGCCACGCACCGCACCAGGTTCCCCAGGAGTGGGCCGATAAGTACGAAGGGGAGTTCGATATGGGCTGGGACCAAGCCCGCGAACGAATCCTCGAACAACAGAAGGCAGAAGGCGTGGTTCCCGAGGATACCGAACTCTCCCCGCAAAACGAGGACGTCCGTCGCTGGGACTCGCTCTCCGAGGATGAACAGAAACTGTACGCGCGAATGATGGAAGTGTTCGCGGGCTTCCTCGAGCACACCGACGCCCAAATCGGCAAAGTGCTCGATTACCTGGAAGAGATCGGCGAACTCGACGACACCCTCGTGATGCTCGTCTCTGACAACGGCGCCAGCGCCGAAGGCGGCCCGACGGGATCCGTGAACGAGAACCGCTTCTTCAACAACGTTCCTGAGGACCTCGAAGAGAACCTCGAGGCGATGGACACCCTCGGCGGCCCCGAGCACTTCAACCATTACCCGTGGGGCTGGACGTGGGCGGGGAACACGCCGTTCCGTCGCTGGAAGCGAGAGACATACCGCGGCGGCGCCAGCGACCCGCTGATCGTGTCGTGGCCGAACGGTATCGACGCGGAAGGCGAGGTGCGCGATCAGTTCGTCCACGCCATCGACGTCGCGCCGACTATCTACGAGGCGGTCGGTATCGACTCGCCCGAGGAGGTGAAAGGCTACTCGCAGTCGCCAATCGAAGGCCAGAGCTTCGCGTACACGTTCGAGAATGCGGACGCGCCCGAACAGCACACCACCCAGTACTTCGAGATGCTCGGGACCCGGGCAATCTACCACAACGGCTGGCGCGCCGTCCACCCGTGGCCGTTCGGCAAGCCGATGACTGCGGAGGATCTCTCAGCAACCACCCTGGAGGACTCCGGGTGGGAACTCTACCACGTCGAGGAGGACTTCGCTGAAGCACACGACGTCGCGAGCGAGCATCCTGAGAAGGTGCTCGAACTCGCCCAGCTCTGGTGGACCGAAGCCGGCAAGCACAACGTCCTTCCGCTGGACGGTCGCAGCGTCCAGCGGTTCGCCGAAGCGCGCCCAGAGCCCGGAAAACCCCGCGAGAAGTACGTCTACCATCCGGGCGGCCAGTACGTCCCCGAGAACGCCGCTGTGAAGGTATTCAACCGCGACCACAGCATCACCGCCGACCTGACGGTACCGATAGGCGGCGCCGAGGGCGTCTTGCTCGCTCACGGCTCCCGCTCCGGTGGCTACTCGTTGTACGTGATGGACAACCGCCTCAAGTTCGTCCACAACTACGTCGGCGTCGACCAGTACGAGGTTGTCGCTGACGAGATGCTCCCCGAGGGCGACGTCACCGTCAGTATGGAGTTCGAAGTGACCGGCGAACCCGAGTTCGAAAACGGAAAGGGCACACCCGGAACCGTCCGCCTGTACTACGACGACACGCAGGTCGGAGAAGGCGAGATTCCCGTCACGACCCCCATCACCACCGGACTTACCGCCGGTTTGAGCTGTGGCAAGGACAGCGTGAACGCCGTCACCGACGCCTACCGCGAGCAGACGCCCTTCGAATTCACGGGCGACATCGCCCGCGTCACCGTCGACGTCAGCGGCGAGGCAGTCGTTCACGAGGAGGCCGAACTGGACCGCATTATGGCGAGAGAATAACTGGAGAACCCAATGTCAAATCAAGAATTCCACGGCCACATCGGCCGTACGTACGACGAATCAGAACCCTGGTGGCCAGAACAGACGCGAGCACCCGAGGACGCTCCAAACGTCCTCCTCATCACGCTCGACGACGTCGGCTTCGGACAGCTCGGCTGCTACGGCGGCCTCATCGACACCCCGAACATCGACCGCCTCGCAGAGAACGGCCTCCGGTACAACAACTTCCACACGACCGCGCTGTGCTCGCCGACGCGGAGCTGTCTAATGACCGGGCGGAACCACCACTCGAACGGGATGGCCGCCATCGCCGAAGCGTCGACTGGCTTCCCGGGATACAACGGCCACATCCCCCACGAGAACGGGATGGTCTCGGAGGCGCTCGTCGAAGAGGGCTACAGCACCTACCACCTCGGCAAGTGGCACCTCACACCCGCCGAGTCGACCAGCGCTGCCGGCCCGTACGACCAGTGGCCGTTACAGCGTGGCTTCGAGCGGTACTATGGGTTCCTCGGCGGCGACACCGACCAGTACACGCCCACACTCATCCACGACAATCATCAGGTCGACCCCCCGTCGACGCCTGAGGAGGGCTACCACCTCACTGAAGACTTAGCTCAGCGTGCCATCGATTTCATCGGCGACGCCAAACAGGTCGACCCCGACAAACCGTTCTTCACGTACTTCTGTCCCGGCGCGGCCCACGCGCCCCACCAGGTGCCGAAGGAATGGGCCGATAAGTATGAGGGAGAGTTCGATATGGGCTGGGATGAGGCCCGCGAACGCATCCTCGAACGACAAATCGAGATGGGCGTCGTCCCTGAGGGGACCGAACTCTCCCCGCAGAACGAGGATGTCGCCCGCTGGGACTCGCTCTCGGAGGACGAACAGCGCCTCTACAGTCGGATGATGGAGGTGTACGCTGGCTTCCTCGAACACACCGACGCCCAGATCGGCAAGGTTCTCGATTACCTCGAAGAACTCGGCGAACTGGAGAACACGCTCGTGATGCTCGTCTCCGACAACGGCGCCAGCGCCGAGGGCGGGCCGAACGGCTCGGTCGACGAGAATCGGTTCTTCAACAATGTCCCCGAGAGCCTCGAGGAGAACCTCGAGGCGATGGACGACCTCGGCGGGCCAGAGTATTTCAACCATTACCCGTGGGGGTGGACCTGGGCGGGGAACACGCCGTTCCGTCGCTGGAAGCGAGAGACATACCGCGGCGGCGCCAGCGACCCGCTGATCGTGTCGTGGCCGAACGGCATCGAGGCCGCAGGCGAGGTCCGCGATCAGTTCGTCCACGCCATCGACGTCGCCCCGACCATCTACGAGGCAGTGGGTATCGACCCGCCCGAGGAGGTGAAAGGCTACTCGCAGTCGCCCATCGAGGGGACGAGTTTCGCGTACAGTTTCGACGAATCGGACGCCCCAGAACAGCACACGACCCAGTACTTCGAGATGATCGGCACGCGCGCCATCTACCACGACGGCTGGCGTGCCGTCCGCCCGTGGCCATTCGGCAAACGGATCACGGCGGCAGACCTCTCGGCGACGAGCCTCGAAGACGCGGGATGGGAACTGTACAACCTGGAGGAGGACTTCGCCGAGGCGAACGACGTCGCTAGCGAACACCCGGAGAAGGTGCTCGAACTTGCCCAGTTGTGGTGGTCGGAAGCCGGCAAACACGACGTGCTTCCGCTCGACGGCCGTGGCGTCGAACGACTCGGAGAGCCGCGGCCACAGCCCGGGAAAGTGCGCGACCAGTATGTGTACTACCCCGGGGGCCAGCACATCCCCGAGAACGCCGCCGTGAAAGTCTTGAACCGCGATCACAGCATCACCGCCGACCTGACGGTTCCGATGGGTGGTGCCGAGGGCGTCTTGCTCGCCCACGGGAGTAGGTCGGGAGGCTACAGCCTCTTCGTCAAGGACAACCGACTGCACTACGTCCACAACTACGTCGGCGTCGAGGAGTACCGGGTGTCCGCGGACGAGCCACTGCCCGAAGGTGAGACATCGGTCCGGATGGAGTTCGAGGCGACCGGCGAGCCAGACATCGCCAACGGCGAGGGCGTCCCTGCGACCGTTCGCCTCTTCTACGGCGACCAAGAGGTGGGCAAGGCCGACCTCCCGAAGACGGTGCCGATCATCATCGGAATTGTCAGCGGTCTAAGTTGCGGACGCGACGCCGTCAGCGCCATCAGTGATGCGTACCGCGACCGGGCGCCGTTCGCGTTCACCGGCGATATCGCCCGAGTGACCGTCGACGTGAGCGGCGAACCATTCGTCCACGACGAAAAGGAGATGGACCGCATCATGGCCAGAGAATAGAGACAGAACGGACCGTGAGCGTGCATCCGGTTCGGTCCGCCGCTGGATCCGAACCGGTGAGCGGCCGACCACGGCCGCAGAGACGAACGGCACGAACATCGGCCGACCGACCGATTCCTCGGTCCACGTCACCCCGGCGACCACGCCGGGGGTGACCGATACAAGATGACTGTAGCACCCGCCCGAACCGTCTTCGCGCTAGTCCTCGTGGTGCTCGTACTCGCGGGCAACGCGGTTCCAGTCAGCGGAGCAGCGACGACTGCACCAGTACAACAGCAGCCACAGGTCACGGAACTAGACCTCCAAGCGTCCCTCACTGGCGAACTCGTCGTGACCGCAGGATGGTTCGAGCTTACAGCGATGGCAGAGGGGCGGTTGGACACGGGCACCCAGGAGACAGACCTCGGAGGGACCTACGACGTGGCCCTGGCCGAGCCGTTCGGTGAGTTCGCGTTCCGCGGCGAAGTTGTCGGCATCGTCAACGCGAGCCGCGTACTCCTCACGTTCGAAGGGGATGCTAGCGACTTTGGTGGAGCAGCGGCACTAGCCCCACCAACCACGTTGTCACCGACCGCTGGTGCTGCTGGACCGAGTTGGCACAGTGCCCTGACAGGCGTTCCAGGCGACTCGCGCTTTGGATCTACTCAACTCGAGTCGCTGGACATCAGTAGCGCGGACGATCAAGTGGCCCAACAGCACTCGGTAGCCACGCCCTCGGTCGCGCCGGTTCAACTCAATCCGTTCCGGCGACTCGGCATCTCGCTGTTCGACGCATATTGGCAACTCGCGACGCTCGTCCTCGGTCTCGTGTTGATCGGCCTCCTCCCGAACTTCTCTCGCCGGGTAGCCGACCTCGGGACTGGTGACCCGTTGCGCACCGCTGGGACTGGCCTTGCTGTCGTACTAATCGTCCCCATCGTGCTACTGCTGCTCGGGTTGAGCTTGTTCGGGATTCCGCTTGCGCTCGCTGGAGCCGCCGTCTACCTCGTGCTTTCGTGGGTCGGCGCTGTCTACGGTCGGTTCACCGTCGGGATGTGGGTGCTCAGCGCCATCCCGCGGGTACTGGCCGCCCTCGGGGCAGACAGCCGACCAATCGAGAATCGATGGGCCGGGCTACTCGTTGGCACGGCCGTCGTCGGCCTCCTGGTGTTGCTCCCAGTGGTGGGCCCGGTAGTCGAGTCGATCGTTCTCCTCCTCGGTCTCGGCGGCGTCACCCGTCTGGCGTACAGATCGTATCGGCGCACAGAGCGGATCGAACGAGTCCCGGCTCCAACGGTCGTGACCGATTCGGACGATGAGTGACGCAGTAGGGCAGGCTTCGCGTCGTCAACCTCGGGCCAGAGCAGTCGTGCGGTAAGCGGACCGTCCACTGTGGAAAGGAGAGCGAACGTTCAGTTCAGCGGGTATAACAAAGCCGCTCGACGGCCATCGGTGCCTGAGAACAGTGACGAGTCGGTCAACACTCGCCGAAGATTATGAACCACAAATACGACACACCACGACCGTTCCGCTACGACGCCGAGGTCGACCCCGGCGAGATCAGACACATCCAGTACGAAGTCGGCGAGACGTACCTCGGGCGGCCCGTCGAACTGCCGGTGACGATCATCAACGGCGAACACCCCGGCCCCCGACTGTGTCTGAGCGCGGCCATCCACGGCGACGAGGTCAACGGCGTCAAAGTGCTCCAAGAGGTCGCCGACCGCTACGATCCGGCGAACCTCCACGGAGCTATCGTCTGCCTACACGTCGTCAACGTCCCCGGCTACATCGCCCAGCAACGCTACCTCCCCATCTACGATCAAGACCTCAACCGGTCGTTCCCGGGGACCAGCGCGGGATCGACGGCCTCGCGGATGGCCCGGAGCATCTGGGATCACTTCGTCAGTAAGTGCGACATCGGACTCGACTTCCACACGTCGACGCGCAACCGGATGACCGTCTTCCACGGCCGCGCCGATATGGAAGACGAGGGCATCCAGCGCCTCGTCGAGGCTGCAGGGATTCCACTCGTGATGTCGGGGGAGGGGAGTTCAGGAATGCTCCGACGGGTGGCAACTGAGCAAGGGACGCCCATCGTCACCGTGGAGATGGGGGAGGCGAACCGCTTCCAACCGATGCTCATCGACCTAGGCCTCCAGACGGTCGAGAACGTCCTGGCAGCCTACGAGATGTACCCTGAGGCGACGCCGCGGCGATCTGACTTCCAGAAGGTCCTCACGAGCGAGAACCAGAAGAAGTGGATCCGCGCCGACCACGGCGGTCTTGTCGAGATGAAGTGGGGACCGTTACCCGTCGTCGACGAGGGCGAGACCATCTGCGTCATCTCGGATCACTTCAGAACGGAGGAACACGTCGTCACCGCCCCGTTCGACGGCTTCCTCGCAGGGATTCTGGCGAACCCCCGAGTGCTTCCAGGCCACCCGCTCGTCCACCTCGTCGAGATAGACGAGCAGGATCGCGAGCACATCCGTAGCGCGTACGAAGACGTCGGATTCGCCAGACACGGGACCTTCCACTGGATGGGGAAGATGGGCGAGCAGATTGCCGAACCACTTCTCGACGACTCCCGAGTGGAGTGAGCGACGATGGTCGTCATCCTCGAATCGCTCGCTACGCTGTCTGTGCTGGTGTTCGTCGTGACCAGTATGCTGGCGATGGGGCTCAACCTCACCGTCGGACAGATACTCGACCCCCTTCGGGACCTCGCGTTGGTCGCGAAGGCGCTGGTCGCGAACTTCGTCCTCGTGCCCCTCCTCGCGTACGCGATCCTGCTCGTGATCCCGCTGACCGAGGCGCAGTCCATCGGGCTGATTCTGTTGGCGACGGCTGCCGGCGCACCCTTCCTGCCCAAACTCGTCGAGATGGCGAAGGCGGACGTCGCCTTCGGTGTCGGCCTGATGGTGCTGTTGATGGTGGTGACGGTCGCGTACGTGCCGATCGTACTCCCGTTCCTCCTGCCGGGCGTGCAGGTCGATCCGGTCGAGATCGCGCAGTCGCTGGTCGTGTTGATGCTCGTGCCGCTGGGACTCGGTCTGTTCGTGAGAGCCCGCTACGCCGACACGGCCGCGCGCCTGCAGCCGACCGTGAATCAGACCTCCTCGACTGCGCTGGTGTTCCTCGTGGTGCTCATGCTCGTCCTCAACGTCCAGACGCTGATCAGTGTGATCGGGACGGGTGTGATCATCGCATTCGCGGTACTCATCGTCGGGTCGCTGGGTGTCGGGTGGTTGGTCGGTGGACCGACCACCGACACCAGAGCGGTACTCGGCCTCGGAACGGCTCAGCGCAACGTCTCCGCCGCACTTGTCGTCGGTGCGGCGAACTTCGAGGACCCGGACGTCGTCGTGATGCTGGTCGTCGGTGCGACGTTGATGGGATTGCTCATCGTCCTCGCTGGCGAGTTGGGCAAGCGAACCGAGCGGTCACAACCGGCTCAGGCCGTGGGAGTAACCAATAATGACTGACATTCCACAACGACACGGAGAGGATGCAATGACAACTGACCGCCGGCTGACCGCCTCGACGACCAATCCGACCGCAATGGAGGAGTCACAATGAACGCCCGACGCGGGAGACAACGGCGTCAGAAGCGACGAGACGCCCGTCAGGGTATAGAGACGCCTACCGGGCCAACGCGCTACCAGATGCGTGAGCGACTCGTCGCCTTCGGGAACGACTACGTGATCAAGACGGCGGGGGGCGTCCCAGCGTATCGCGTCGACGGGAAGGCCCTCAGGCTGCGAAACACCATTCGGATCTTAGACCAGCGTGGCCGCCTCCTCTATCGCGTGCAAGCGAGGGTCCTCAGGCTGAAACAGACAATGGCCATCGACCGGGACGGCCAGACCGTCGCTACCGTACAAAAGGCGCTCGTGACACCCTTCAGAGATCGCTTCGATGTGGACGTGGTTGGCGGCCCCCCGCTCCACGTACAGGGGAACATCCTCGATCACGAGTATCGGATCACCCGAAACGGAGCTCCGGTCGCGACGGTCTCCAAGCGGTGGATCCGTGTGCGTGACACCTACGGGGTTGAGGTGATGCCGGGCGAGGACCACGCGTTCGTGCTCGCCGTCGTCGCGGCGATCGATTCGATCTGACGCCGCGACCGTCACACGCAATCTCCACCGTGCAACCGAACGTGATCGACTTCGTCGACGCACTCGTCTTCGTCCTCTCGAGACTCCAAGGCCTGTTCGTGACGGTCTCGATCGTCTCGTTGATGGCCGCCCTGGGGACCAGATTAACACAGGGGGACGTCGTCGGCACGATCCGTCAGTACAACCTCATCTCCCGGTGGGCCCTCGCGAACCTCCTCGCCGTCCCGCTTTTCGCGTTGCTTCTGGGGTCGTGTTCGACTTAGCCGATCCGTTCGTCCTCGGACTACTGCTCGTCGCCATCGCACCCGGTGCACCCTTCATCCCACAACTCGTCGCGATGGCAGGCGAGGACTCCAAAGAGGCCGTTCACTTGACCGTCGCACTGACGCTCGTCGCGACGGTGACTGTGCCGCTGATCGTCGCCACGCTGTTGACTCTATTCGGCGTGGACATCCGGTTCTCACCGTGGTGATTCCTCTGGCCGTTAGTGGCCCTACTCGTAGTCCCAATGTTCGCCGGCAGCACCCTCCGATATTATCGACCGGACCTCGCGGTCCCCCTCGCGCGGGGGCTCCTCTTGGTGGCGAACGCGACGCTCGGTATCGCACTCGTGCTCGTCATCCTCCTCAACCTCAGAACGACGATTCGTACGTTCACCGCGATGCTCGGAACCGGGGCGCTCGCAGTGATGACGGTGTTCGTCCTCGCGTCCGTCCTCGTCGGCTGGGTGGTGGGCGGTCCGACTCAGCGGGATCGGCGGATCCTCGCGCTCGGAACGGCTGGCCGCAACATCAACGTCGCGTTGTTCATCGCGACGGGAGCGTTCCCGGAGTCTGGCGTCGCCCAGAGCATCGCCACACTCGCCGTCGTGATGCTCATTGTATCGCTGCTCGTCGCCAGATACTGGCGTCGACGTCCACTCTCCGAGGAGGTCGAATCGACCGACAACGTACCGGCATAATACATCGGCCCACGTCGCGGCGCCGTGCGACACCAACGAGAGCGATCCGATGAAGTTCGAGGCCCGGCTCTCGTCGAACTGGTACAGGGGTTCGTACGTGCTGGCAACACGGTCAACTGTGACATCCTCCCCGGCGTGAACGCCGGGGCTTCCCACACGGTGGGAATGCCAGTTAATCGTCGCTGGCAGTGGGTTTCGACTCTTGAAACGATGTGAGTGTCATCTGCGAGGGTGTCTCGCTCTGCTCACACTGAGTCGTGGCGGTGTCACAACCGCGCCCATCCTGTGGCGAGTCATCGCCTACCTGTTTCACTGGTAGGCTCTCTCCCCACGGGTTGACGCGACGTGCGATGTTCGCACTCGCGTTAATATCTGCTTGAAACGTCGATACGTGACACTCTGGGTTCTTACACTTGAACTCGGCTTGCCGAGGTCGATACCCGATATGCTTGCACGAATGGCACGTCTGACTCGTGTATTGAGGGTGAACGTACCGGACTGGAATCCCTGCGTCCTTCGCCTTGTCTTCGATACGCCCCTGCAATCGAGCGAATGCCCACGAGTGCAGGCGTCGGTTCATATACTTCCCGTAGTCCAATGACTCGCGGATGTACGCTAAGTCTTCCATCACGATGACGGGTTTCTCGAACTGACGGGCGTACTCCACAGACTCACGAGATGCCTTCTCGATGATGTCCGTGAGTCGGCTCTGGTAGTACGAGACGCGTTCCTCGACGCGCCACTCAAAAGCGTCTCGCTCCTGCAGGCGTTTCAGGGTCGTGAACATCTCCTTGCGGAGTCGCTTGGCTTCTTTCCCGTTGATGAGCAACGGGTTCGTCGGCGTGTCGTGTTGGAGGGCACAGCCCGTAACCAACATCGACTCACCAATATCGAAGCCAACCCGAGTCGGGTTCTCGGGGAGTTCAGAGGTGTCCTCGATTTCGTATTCAACGGTGGCGTGGAGCGTCCACGTTTTTCGGTGTTTCTGCAAGCGGAGTTCGCCCACTTTCGTACTCGACTCGTCATCGAACAGGTCGTCCCACAGTCTCTCTTGTTCGGGATTCAGTCGGAGTGGTATCCAGAAGTTGGTTCCGCGACCGGGTTGCGGAACGTTCCAACAGATTTCGTACTCACGCGAAGAGTCGCGGTCGAACTTCCCAGCCCGGTTCACGAATCGGAGCGGGTGTTCGTCGTCCAACTCGTTGGCGTTGTACGTCTTGTGGAGTTTGGGGACGTAGGATTTGAGGGCGTCTTTCGCTTGGTACGGCAGGTTGTACGGCGTCACCACGTCGTTCGTGGCACTCATCGTCGTACAGTCTTGCTCGAACGCCTCGTGGAGTGCCTCTCGGTACTCAGACAGCGTTTGCTGGAGGCGTTGCTCTTTGCACCGTGTTGGGGGTGCGAGCGTGGCTTCCAGCGTCTTATTCGCCGTCTGGGTCGTTGACATCGTAGCCTTCGGATTCGAGTGCTTTGCGGAGGAGTTCGGGGTATGCTCGTGAGTGGCGTATCCCGTGGTCGCGGGCGTATTCCTTCACGGCTTCGTGAAGTGGCCCGCCTCGCTCCATATTGAAGTCGGCTCTCATCCACGAAAACGTAAGAAGTAGCGTAAGTTAAAGATGGTGGTCGGCATACGGGCTGGCTGTCAAAACGTGGTTAGTTCAGCAGTTGTCGGATTCCCTCCCGGCCTGAAGGCCGTGATTCCCTCCTTGCAGGAAGACGGCCCGGGCCCGCCTGCCGTCGTGAACGCACTGCGGGCAATTCCGAAATCGGCGACTCGTGGACAAGCCCTCGCTGATCACGCGAATAGGATGACGATCGTGTACACGAGTGCACCGCAAGCGAACGCGATGAACCGGCTCTCGTGCAACTCTGGGAGCTCCTCTTTGATCACGTTGAACACGACCGCCCCCGCGACGAACCCGAACAGCGTGGACAGCAGGAGGGCTCCAAGTTCGAGTACGATCCCGATTCCGCCGCCAAGCAGCGTCGCGCCGGCGAGTATCCAGCGAGCCTTCTGGTCGAACGCGTCGCCGTGGTGGCGGCGGAGTCCGTAGTCCGTAATCCGGAAGTGAAGTCCCATCGCCAACGCGTAAAAGAACAGGTTCACCACGCCCGGCGCTTCCTGGTGGAAGAGGAGGTAGCCGATGAGTCCGCTGTAGAGAGCGAAGATGGCGACGTGCGCCCAGAAAGCGGTCGGTGATTCAGTCAGATCGTCGCCGGTGCGGTGCACGACGGCGACTTCGACTCCGTAGAAGAGCACGAACCCGAGTAGCGCCATCAGGTAGACGTACTGTTCGGCGATCAGCGCGTCGCCACGGAGTGTGCCCACGACCAGCGCCGCCTCACTCACCTCGGGGAGCAGGAGGACGAACACGTACGCGACGGTCGCGCCGCCCGCGGCCGAGAGGAGGTCCCGCTTCCGTTCGAACCTGGCAGCATCCCACCGACTCGTGGACAGGTGAACCAGCGCGAGTGCGACGGTGAGCAGGATAGACGCGATGGTGAGGGCCCGCGTCGGGTTCGTCGACACCTCGACTGCGATCATCTGTCCTCCCGTCCCCCGTCGACAGTGGCTATCGGATTCACCATCGAGTCGTGGGGGAACGCCTCGTCGAATCCGTCAATCCCGTTCGCAGATGACACACTGCGGGTCGCGGCTGCTCGGCGAGGTGTTGGCCGAGTTGTGTGCGTGTCAGTATTCATGTCTGTCGCAGGTACCCTGGGTGTGATTCGGCCGCCGGTCGACGCCGTACGTTGTCTGCGTGCGCCCATAGGTCTCCCTCACCGTCCAGCGGTACGGAAATCGGTCCGAGGGAACTGTCTCAGACCGGGCAGAGAGATGGTGACATCGGTCCCTCCAACGCCGATGTGCGGGAGACGCCGACGACCGTTCGACCGCGACCGTCGGACACGCTCTAAGGCCGTTGGAACCTCCCGCGCGATTATCTGGGATTCTGTCGTATCGGACACTATGGGAGAACTCGAAACCGAGGAGCAGCGGTCGCGAGCGGAGGTCGCGACGTTCCTTCGAGACCTGGCCGACCAACTCGACGGCGACGGAGCCGTGACACTCGATCTCGGCGGTACCGGGGTACGACTGAACCCAACCGAGCCAGTGACGTTCAAACTCGAGGGCGAGTCAGATTGGTCAGAGGGCGACACGGAGGCGAAACAGAGCATCGAGTTCGAACTGGTATGGTGGCGCGACGCCACGACCGCCGATGAGGGGTCGTTAGACGTCGATCCCTGACGCGTCCGTCCCCGTCGACGATCTCAGCCGCGAATGGGCGGTCGTTTCAGCGGGACCGACCGCTCGGTGTGTACCTCGCCGTCGCGGACGAGGACGGCGTCGACGGACGCGGGCATCGAGTCCATCGGCAACTGCCACGCGCCGGTCACCTCACCACGCTCGCCGGCTAGGATCGCACCAGTCGAGGAGACACTGTCGAGCGCTGTCCCATCGTGAAGGGTAACGCCCGTGAGTCGGAGCTCGACGGCGGCGTCGGTCGTGTTCTCCACGGTGACCCGGAGGATGTACGTTCGCGACCCAGGCTCTCCCCTGACTTCGGAGACTTCGACCGTCTCCACCGCTTGGGTGTCCGCGAGGAGTTCGTCGCCGACGCCGACGGCCCCCTCCCTCGGCGTCGCCGTCGCGGTCGCAGTCGGTGAGTCGTCGCTGGTGGCCGTCCCGTCGCCCGACTCCTCCCCGTCCCCGCCGGGGAGCAGTTCGTTGCTGAGGAGTCCGCCGAAGGTGAGCACCTCGACAACGACGGGCACGGCGAACGCGAGCACGGCTATCCAGCGGATCAGCCGTCGACGGCTCGGGTCGTCGTCACCCTCGCGTGGCTCCTCGGCCGTCGACGGTTCGTCCGTATCTGTGGTGTTGTCGGTCATCAAATCAAGTAAATCCGTACGGAAGGTGTGACGGTCGCCGAGGCGTTACGCCGGAATCGGTGGCGACCCCGGAGCGAACAGACCGTCGGCAACCATATCGTACAGCGGCAGGCCGTACGCGAGTGCGACGAGTACGATCGCGATCGCGACCCACAGTTTCAGGTTGTCGAGCACCCGCGGCGAGTCCTCGGCCCCGGACATCGGTTCGGGGAGGAAGCCGTTGACACGGAGTTGGCTGTTCGGCTTGCCGAGCGTCCACGTCGCCAACATCACGCCGAGGAACATTACGGCACCGACGAACAGCAACGTGCCGCCGATGGCGATCTGGATGCGCATCTCGGCGACGCTCCCGACGACCGCTTGGAAGCTGAACTGGTCGTACTGTGGCTCAGCGGTCCGGCGCGGGATGCCCGCGAGGCCGCCGCGGTGCATCGCGTTAGACATCAGCACCATTCCGACGAACCACACGTACGGCTGGAGCGCGGCCATCCCCCGCCACTGCAACCGCTTGCCGGTCACCTGCGGGACCAGCCAGTAGGACACCGCCATCAGCGTCAGCGCGAACGCCGTGCCGACGGTGAGGTGGAAGTGGCCCGGAACCCACAGCGTGTTGTGGATGAGGTAGTTGATGTTCATCCCGGCATTGATCATCCCGGAGAAGCCGCCTGCGGCGAACATGATGCCCGAGAGGGCGATGCCCGAGAACGCCGGCCGCTCCCACGGCAGTGCCTTCAGCCAGCCGAGGTAGCCCGTGCCGCCGCGCTGGCGAGCGCCGTGCTCCATACTGGCGACGACGGTGAACAGCGTCAACAGCGACGGCAACAGCAGGAACATCGTGTTCGTCATCGCGACGAACTTGTAGCCCGATGCGATACCGGGGTCGGTGTACTGGTGGTGGAACCCGACGGGCGTCGAGAGGATGAGGAACAGGACGAACACCACTCGAGCCAGCGGGTCGCTGAACAGCCGCCCGCCCGACAGTTTGGGCAAGACGGTGTACCAGATGAGGTACGCCGGCAGCAACCAGAAGTACACAACCGGGTGGCCGAAGTACCAGAACATCGTCCGCGTCAGCAGCGGATCGACCTGCTGGATGAGCCCTAGCGACCACGGGATGAGGAAGACGACAACCTCGACGGCGACGCCGATGGTGGAGATGTACCACATCAGCATCGTCGTCAACACCATAAACGCCTGCAGTGGGATGCGCGAGTCGGGGTTTTCCGACCGCCACTCACGGAACTGCAGGAAGTAACTCGCGCCGGCGAGCCACGACCCGACGATGAGCAGCGCCGCGCCCACGTAGAACAGCGGGTGCGCCTGCAGCGGCGCGTAGAACGTGAACAGTACGTCCGCACTCGCCGGAATCGAGTCGAACAGGCCGGCGATGATCGTCCCCCCGGCGAGGAGCGTACCCAAGATCATAAGTCCGAGCCACGACGCGGTCAGCCTCGAACTCGGCGGCGAGACGCCGAGGCTCCTCGTGTTCGCCCACTGGAACAGGCCGGCGATGCCGAACGTCGTGAACACGAGCGCCAACAACACGCCGTGGCCCGTCAGGATCGTGTAGTAGTCCGACGACGGGATGATCCGAAGCACGTTCGTCCGGTGGAGCGCCTGAATGAGGCCGAACAGCGCACCGCCAGCGAACGCCAAAAACGAGACCCCCAGACAGATCCGTACGATCTGCGCGGCGTCCGGGTAGCGGTCGACGAACGCCCGGCGGCGTCGTGTGCCGTCTTCGGTCTCGACGTACTCCTCCTCGTTCCGCGTGCCAGTGTCGGTTGGATGTCCAGTTGCCATCAGTTCTCACCCTCCACGCTCGCGTCTGCGTTCGCACTCACGTCGAACTGCGACTGCGGAACGACGTGGAGTTGCCCCGCCATCGTGTGGTGACCGCTCCCGCAGTACTCGTGACAGACGATACCGTACTCGCCAGTCTCATCGAAGGTCACATCGAATCGAGCGACCTGCCCGGGAATGACCATCGTGTTGACGTTCGTTCCGGCGAGGTTGAACCCGTGCGTCACGTCGGCGGAGGTGACGTGGAACGTCACCTCTTCACCTGCGGGCACCTCAATTGGTTGCGCAGTCCCGGGGTTGAACAGATACTGCCGGGCAACGATGTACACATCGACGCCGTCGCCGTCACTCGACTCGTAGACGCCAGGTTCCCGGAAGTTGTCGGCCTGCTCGAAGTTCCCGTTGGCGACGACGTCGGCGTCTATCGTCCCGCCATCGTCGCCGACCATCGCGACGCCGGGACCGATTGCGCCGTAGACGATGGTCCCGATGAACGCCACGATCAGGACGAGCGATGCGCCGAACCAGAGTTTCTCGAATCTGTGGACGTGCATAGATTACCCAGTGATAGTCGGACCGCCGATGAATTCGACGAAGTACATGAACGCCCAGAGCGCGGCGATCAACACGAAGTAGCCCACGACGAGCGCGGCCGTCCCGACCGGGTCGTACCCCTCGTCGAGTTCGACCTCCGCTTCCTCCGCAGTGGCCTCGACCGACTGCTCTCGGACGTAGGCCTCCTCTGCGTCCGCGTGGTGTTGATAGGCGGTGTACGCCTCGCCGCCGAGGACGCTCGCGATGGCAATGCCCGTCGAACCGCCGACGAGGAGGACGAGCCACCCGATGAACTCGTCGGGAACGAACAACGACAGGAGACCGCCGGACTCACCCGACGCCTCGCCGCCGTCACCGCCCGTGGACCCACCGCCACCACCGCCGACATTGCCGACGACGACGGCACCCTTCATCCCGAGCGCCTCGTGTGGCTGGCAGTAGTACGTGTACACACCCTCGCTCTCGAAGGTGTGGCTGAACGTGTGCCCCGCCTCCGCGACCAGTTCGGACTCGAAGGAGCCGTTCTCGGCGACGACGTTGTGTGACCCGCCCTGGCCGTTCCACTCCCAGGTGACGGTCGTCCCCGGGTCGACCCGGACCGACGCGGGCCCGAAGCCGTACGGGCCGCCGCCGTTCTCGACGCCGACTTCGACGGACACCTCGGACTCGCCCCGCCTGTCGACCGTACTCGAGTAGTTCGCGACGTCGCTGAACCAGCCACCGAAGTCCGGTTCCGACACCGACGAACTGCCGCCGCCACCGCCGACGACGACGGCACCCTTCATTCCGAGCGCCTCGTGTGGCTGACAGAGATACTTGTAGACGCCCTCGGAGTCGAATGTTTGGCTGAAGGTGTGACCGGCCTCCGACACCAACTCCGACTGGAAGGAGCCGTCGTCCGCGACGACGTTGTGCGATCCACCCTGGCCGTTCCACTCCCAGGTGACGGTTGTCCCCGGGTCAACCCGAACTGCCGCCGGGCCGAAGCCGTACGGGCCGTCGCCGTTCTCGACGCCGACCTCGACGGTCACCTCGGACTGACCCGTCCGGTCGACGACGCCGTCGTAGTTGGCGACGCCGTCGAACCAGCCATCGAAGTCGGTGCCGGACTGGGCCGCCGCCGGCGCGGCGCTCCCGAGAAGCGCTCCGCTCGCGGCTGCGACCCCGGTCGCCAACACGCGACGGCGAGTCGGTCCTGAGGAATCAGTTGACTGCTGTGCCATTACTTTCGGTCGTCTTTTCGAATCGCAAATAAAACCCACTCCCTTCCCAGTAACTGAGAACCAACGGACCCGAATTTATTTCCCACTTCGTATCTCGGTGTGAGAATATGACACCTCGAACGCTACTCGCGCTCGCACTCACTGTTCTCGTTCCGCTGTGGGCGTACACACTCTTCGGCGCCGGTGCGCTCTACGAGGCGGTGGTGTCCACCGTCTCGGTCGCCATCACCGTCGCCGCCCTGTACATCGCGTTCAGTCCACACGAGGAGGCGAGCGACGACCACTCGGCTGCAGACGCCTACTGAGGGAATGGTCGCTGGCTTTGCCGGAGCAGTCGAGCTAGGTGCGTTCTTCCTCGTCGGACTCCTCGGCGGTGCACACTGCCTAGGGATGTGCGGGCCGCTCGTGACCGCGTACGCCGGTCAGCCCGCCGATAGCGACGGCCGAGTGACGCTCCACGACGTGCGACAGCAGGGGCTGCTCACGCTCGGTCGCGTCGGGACGTACGCGCTCATCGGCGCTGTGCTCGGTGCGGTCGGTGGAGCCGCCATCTCCGGTGGGAGCCTGCTCGCGGGCGCAGACATCGTCCGCGGCGTCGCGGGCGTCGTCGCCGGTGGCGTCGTCCTCGTCGTCGGTGCGGGCTATCTCCGCGGGCGACCGCTCGATCCCGGACGGCTCCCGATTCCCGGTGTCTCGACGGTGTTCGCACGCATCTCGCGCACCGCTGCCGACCGGGCCGACGCGTGGGCCGACGGTCCCAAAATCGCGCTTCTCGGGTCCGTCCACGCGCTACTCCCGTGTCCGTTACTGTATCCGGCGTACTTGTACGCGCTCGCACGCGGGTCGCCGACGGCGGGCGCACTCGCACTCGGTGCGCTAGGCGTCGGCACCGCGCCCGCGATGGTCGGGTACGCGACCGTCCTCACTGCCATCCCGGCCTCAACGCGCGACCACGTCCACCGGGCGCTCGGTGGCGCGTTCCTGCTGTTGGGACTGTTACCGCTGTTGCACGGCCTCGGCCTCCTCGGCGTCCCCGTCCCGATGGTCCACCTGCCGCACTACGCCGAGGTGCCCACGCCGTGAGCGGTGCAGTCGACGGCGTCGGCGACGATACCTACGACGACACCGACAGCGGCGACACCACCCGCGACGACGTCCGAGACGGTGACACTGCTGACGACGGGTGTACGCTGTGTGGGCTTTCGACCCCCAAATCGCCCGTCGCCGACGGCGACGTAGCCGGTGAGTTCTGCTGTCGCGGCTGTCTGGAGGTCGCGCGAACGCTCGACGACCCGGCCGCCGTCGACGCCGAGGAAGCCCGGACGACGGTTCGTGGCAGGGACGCCGACGAGGCGACCGCACAGACCGTGCCCGAGGACGCAGAGACGGCGTACCTCCGCGTCGACGGGATGCACTGCGCTAGTTGTGAGGCGTTCCTAGAGGGCAGAGCGGACGGCGTCGACGGCGTCGCCGCGGCGGACGCCAACTTCCCTGCCGACGCAATGCGGGTCCACTACGACCCCGAACGGACCGACCCGAACGTGGTCGCCGACAGCGTCGCGGGCGTCGGCTACGCGGCGACACCGACGACCGACGCAGACGGCGTACGCGACGACGACGACACCATTGGCCGTCTCCTCGTCGGCGGCTTCTTCGGGATGATGGCAATGCTGTGGTACGTCCTGTTCTTGTACCCGACGTACTTCGGACTGCCACCGGAAGCGCTGTTGTTCGACTTGGGCGGCAGCGCGGGAGCGTTCCTGCTCGCGAACGTCTGGGTGTCTGCGACCGTCGTCCTCGGCTACACGGGCGCGCCGTTGCTCCGCGGCGCGTACGTCGCCGTCCGGACCCGTCAGCCGAACATGGACTTGCTCGTCACCCTCGCGGCGACCACCGCGTACCTCTACAGCACGCTCGCGATACTGGTCGGTCGGATCGAGGTGTACTTCGACGTAACCGTCGTCGTGATTATGGCCGTCACTGTCGGTACGTACTACGAAGAGCGGATCAAACGCCGCGCCGTCGGTGAGTTGACCAATCTTACGCGCGACCGCGTCGACGAGGCCCGCCTCGTCACCGACGACGGCACGGAGACAGTTTCGGTCGACGCGATAGCCGGTGGTGACCGCGTCGTCGTCCGGTCGGGCGAACGCGTCCCCGTTGACGGAACGATTCGCGAGGGGACCGCCGCCGTCGACGAATCGCTCGTCACGGGCGAGTCGCTGCCGGTGCGGAAGGCTCCCGGCGCGACCGTTCGCGGTGGGACCGTCGTCTCCGACGGGCGACTGGTCGTCGAGGCCGACGACGGGGCCGAGCGTACGCTCGACCGCGTCGTCTCGCTGCTGTGGGACGTTCGCGGCGAGGGCGCGCCCCAGCAGTTGGCCGACGCGTTGGCGACGATATTCGTCCCCGTAGTGCTCGTCCTCGGACTGCTCGCGTTCGCCGTTCACCTCCTGCTGGGGTCGCCGCCGACGGCCGCGCTACTCACTGGCCTCGCGGTGCTGGTCGTCTCGTGTCCGTGTGCGCTGGGCCTGGCGACGCCGCTCGCCATCGCCGCCGGAACGCGCTCGTTGCTCGCGGACGGCGTCGTGTTGACCGACGGGAGCGCCGTCGAGAAGGCCACCGCCGTCGACGTGGTCGCACTCGACAAGACGGGGACGCTCACGACCGGCGAGATGGCGATCCGAGACGTCGCACCCGCCGACGGGATAGCGCGCGGAGAACTGCTCGGGCGCGCCGCGGCCGTCGAGGCACGCTCGGACCACCCCGTTGCCGCTGCCGTCGTCGACGCCGCGGCCGACGCGCCGTCGGCGTTCGGCCCCAGTTCGACCGTCACGGACTTCGAGACCCACCCCGGTCGCGGCGTCTCCGCCGTCGTCGACGGCGGCCCGCAGGTCACGGTCGGCGGCGAGTCGCTGTTCGACGCCGCGGATGTCGACGTTCCGAGCAACCTCCGGGACCGCTACGACGCCGCCGAGGCCGACGGCCACCTCGCCGCGTACGTCGGCTGGGCGGGCGCGGTTCGCGGCGTCCTCGTCGCGGGCGACGACCCCCGCCCTGGCTGGCGTGAGGCGGTCTCGGCGCTCAGTGAAGACCGGCGTGTGGTCGTCCTCACCGGCGACGAGGGGCCGGCGGCCGACCGCTTCCGCGACGACGACGGCGTCGACGAGGTGTACGCCGGCCTCCCGCCGGAGGCGAAGACGGAGACGGTTCGCCGCCTCCGCGAGTCCGGCACGGTCGCGATGGTCGGCGACGGGAGTAACGACGCCCCCGCACTCGCGGCGGCGGACCTCGGCATCGCAGTCGCGTCGGGGACGGAGTTGGCCGCCGACGCCGCAGACGCCGTCCTCGTTGGCCGCGACCTCAGGTCGGTCGACCGGGCGCTCGACACGCTGGCGGCGACCCGGCGGCGCGTCCGCGAGAATCTCGCGTGGGCGTTCCTCTACAACCTGATCGCCCTCCCCGCGGCCGTGCTGGGCGTCGTGACACCGTTGCTCGCGGCCGTGGCGATGGCCGCGTCGAGTCTGCTCGTCGTCGGCAACTCCGCACGAACGCTCGGCCCGACCGTCGGCGACGGCGAGGACTCGGCTGACGCCGTGGACGGAGGTGAGCCGGCGTGAACCGACTGGCCGCACAGTTCTCGGTCGGGTCGCCGTCGGCGTACCTCAGGACCGCGGTGTTCGCGCTCGGAGCCCAGTCGGCGCTGGCGCTTGCGTACCTGGTGGCGACGGACGCAGGCCTAGCGTCGCCGCGGACGCTCGCGATTCCGTTCGTCTGGGTCACCGCCGCCGTCATCGGGGTTCGCCACGCCGAGCGACCGAGTTCCGGGCCGCGCGTCCGTTTGATCGCCGCTCTCGTCGGTATCGGCTACGGCCTCGTACTCGGGTGGTTCACCGGCGCTATCGGCGTCACGTCGGGCGCGGCCGCCGGGGTCGACGTACTGACGCTCCCGCCGTGGTGGGGGCCGATGCTCCGCTATCAGGGGAGTTTCGTCTCGCTGTTTCTGTTCCCGTATCAGGCGGTCGGCTACGCGGCACTGGCGTATCTCGTCTCGCTGGCCGTCCGCGACGTGGCCGAGTACGGGACGTCCGCGGGCGCTGCCGGACTCATCGCGCTCGGGTCGTGTGCGAGTTGTGCGCTGCCGGTCGTCGCCGCGGTCGGGAGTGCGCTCGGCGGCGTCGGACTCGGACTCGGGAGCGTACCCGTCGCTGGCGGCGACACCTACCTGCTCGCGACAGTCGCGTACGTCCTTTCCGTGGCGGTGTTGACCGTTCGGCCGACTATCAAGTGAGAACAGCAGCGGCGGGAGAGCGACGACTACGACCGTCGTCACAGCGGAAGCGGTCCGACACCGATCCCGCGTTCAGCCGCCGGCCGTGATTACTCCGGGTCGCTTCCGATCAGCGCGTCCACGTCGGCGTTCTTCGTGAGCAGGTCGCCCATCACCTCGACCGTCCGTGCGTCACGGGTCCGGCCGCTGCGGATGACGTCTTCGGCGCGGTCGACGGTCGTGAGCGTGTCACCGGGCACGGACAGCACCGGGACACCGGCCTCCTTCGCCTTTCCGAGCACCGACCCCGGGGGGCGGTGACCGCCCGTGAGGACGAGACAGGTGACGCTGTTGGCCTCGACGGCGGCGGTGGCGATGTCCGCGCGGTCGCCGCCGGTGATGACCGCGGCGTCGCGGGCCCGGCGGAAGTGCCGAAGCGCCTCCTCGGCGCCCATCGCGCCGACCATAAACCGCTGGACGAGTGCGTCGTCGTCGCCTTCGACGAGTACCTCTGCGCCGAGTTCGTTCGCCAGCGTCGACACGGAGACGCCCGACAGTTCGGGCTCCGCCGGCAGGACGCCGATCGTATCGACGCCGCGAGCGTGCAGGAACGGCGCGACGTCTTTCTCGACGTCGTCGTGGACGGCGTCGCCGACACGGTTGAACAGGACGCCAGCGAGTCGGTCCGGTCCGATGTCGTCGACCGCCGCGAGCACGTCGTCCACGTCGCCAGGTTCGTCGTACTCGGCGACGAGCAGTACCTGTGCGTCGAGCAGGTCGGCCACGTCGGGGTCGGTCAGGTCGACGACGCCGCCGGTGCGCACGTCGCCGCCGCCCTCGACGAACATCGCGTCGCGGTCGGTCGCGAGGTCGTCGTACGCCTGTTTGATCCGCTCGTGGAGTTCCTCGGGGTCCTCCCGACCACGGATTGCCCCCTCGATGAAGGTGGGCGAGTAGACGACGGGTTCCATCTCGTGCATCTCGGCGTCGGTGCCGAGCAGTTCCCGAGCGAGCATCGGGTCCTCGTCGAGCGTCTTGCCGACGACGCTCTGGAGGCGCGTGCCCTTCGGTTTCATATAGCCGACGGACTGTCCGCGGTCGGCGGCGATGCGTGCGAGCGCGAGGGTGATGGCCGTCTTGCCGGTGCTCTCTGCGGTCGATGTGACGAGTAGCGGGTTCATTGCTCCAACTCCTCGGGGTCGACGGTGAGTCTGAGGTCGACGGCCCGGACCCCGTCGGGCGTCGCGACCAGTGGGTTCACGTCCAGTTCGACGATACTCGGGAAGTCTGCGACCAACTGCGAGACGCGACGGACCGCGTCGGTGACGCCGTCGATGTCGACCGGGTCGCGACCGCGAGCGCCGCGCAACAGCGGCGCAGCGTCGATATCTTCGGTCATCTCTTTGGCCGCGTCGCTCCCCACGGGCGCCAGCCGGAAGGTGGTGTCTTCCATAATCTCCACGAACACGCCGCCCAGCCCGAACATCACGAGCGGGCCGAACTGCGGGTCGCGGTGGCTCCCGACGATGGTCTCGACGCCAGCGTCCAGATCCAGCATCTCCTGCACCTGTACGCCAAGGATCGTCGCGTCAGGCTGGTAGTTGCGTGCGCGAGCGATCAGGTCCTCGTAGGCGTCGTCGACCTCGTCGACCGGGACGCCAACCTTCACGCCGCCGATGTCGGACTTGTGGAGGATGTCCGGGCTGACGATCTTCATCACCACCTCCTCGCCGATATCCTCGGCGACCGCCTGCGCCTCGGCGGGGTCGTCGACGACTGCGCCTTCGGGCGTCGGCACACCGTAGGCGTCGAGGATCTCCATCGCTTCGACGCCCAGGCGGTTGTCAGACCGATCCTCGACGGTCTCGAGGATCTCACGCACCCGCTCGCGGTCGGCGTCGACTGGCTCCGGGTCGGGGTACGACCGGCCCCGAACCTCGCGGTACTCCGCCAGTGACTCCAGGCCACCCACGGCGCGCGCTGGGTCGAAGTACGACGGAATGCCTCGTTCCCGGAGCACCTGACGGGCGTCTTCGAGGCGACCGCCGCCCATCAGACAGGCGGCGGTCGGGACGCCGTGGTCGTCGGTCGACTCGGCGATTGCCTCGCCGAGTTCGCCGAAGTCGAGCGTCGCCGTCGGTGCAGTGATGACGACCGCCGCGCCGACGTTCGGGTCTTCGAGTGCGATGTCGATGGCCGTGCGGAACCGCTCGACTGGTGCGTCGCCGATGACGTCGACGGGGTTGTACACGTTCGCCTCGTCGGGCAGTTCCTCGGCGAGACGGTCGACCGTCTCGTCGGTGAAACTCGCCAGCGAGAGGCGCTCGGCGTCGCCGACGGCGTCGGTCGCCATCACGCCCGGACCGCCGGCGTTGGTGACGACCGCGACGCCGTTGGATTCGGGCACGTCACCGCCCGCGAGCGCACGCGCGGCGTCGAACAGTTCCTGCACGGACTCGGCGCGGAGGACGCCCGCGGCGTCCAGTCCCGCCTCGTACGCGCGGTCTGAGCCGGCAATGGCGCCCGTGTGACTGGACGCGGCCTGTGCGCCGGCGTCGGTGCGCCCGGACTTCACGACGACGACGGGCGTGTCGTCGGTGGTCTCGCGGGCGGCGTCGACGAACGCGCGGCCGTCGACGATGCTCTCGAGGTAGCCGACGACCACGTCCGTGTCCGGGTCGTTCCCCCACGCTCGCACGAAGTCGGTCTCGTCGAGGACGGCCTTGTTGCCCAGCGAGACGACGTCTTTGAAGCCGAGTCCGGCGTCGGCCGCCCAGTCGACGACGGCAGTGACGAACGCGCCCGACTGACTCATGAAGGAGACGCCGCCCTCCGGCGGCGCATCGGGCCCGAACGTCGCGTTGAGACCGACCGGACTCGACATCACGCCGAGGCTGTTCGGCCCGACCACGTTGAGGTCGTACTCGGCGGCGACCCCGCGCAGTTGGCGCTCACGGTCGGCCCCCTCCGCGCCCGTCTCGCCGAAGCCAGCGGTAAGAACGACGACGTTCTGCACGCCGGCTTCCCCGCACTCACGAACGACGTCGAGCACCGCACCAGGCGGGACGGCGACGACCGCCATATCCGGGTCCGCCTCGGCGACGGACGCGACGCACGGCGTCCCGAGCACCGTCTCGCGTTTGGGGTTCACCGGGATGACCGCCCCGTCGAATCTATCGAGGAGGTTCTCGGTGACGGCGCGCCCCACCGACCCCTCCCGTTCTGTCGCGCCGACGACGGCGACGCGGTCGGGCGCGAACAGGCCAGCGAGCGTCGACACGTCGGCCCCTCGCTCCACGTCGACCTCGGCGTCGGTACCGGGTGTCATCGGCACCACCTCCGGCGTGGACCGCCTGCGGGCGTCCGACAGCGAGCCCCGCCGGACGGCCCGTTACTACGGTCCAGTACACGTCTTTGGAGCATCGTTCCGTCCGGCGGTTCGTCCGGCCCTCACAAGAACCTCTCGACAGTTCCGAGTCGCTGAGGGCCGTGAGACGAACGGTCGCTGACAGGATCTGTGCGACTCGGTCACATTAACCGCAACGCGTCAAAATCCCACGGGTTAAGTGGCCAACCATCTGCAGTAGCGGGTACCGACACTACCCGTACCGGACACGCACCGTCCCGTCCGGGTCTCATCCTACCAGATCGTACAATGGCATCCACGACCGACGAACTCGTCGAGACGTTCCTACGGTATCAACTCCTGTTCGTACTGACGGCACCGGTGGTGTTCGTGGCCGGCGTCTTCCTCGCCGCGCCGACACCCGCCGACGCCGCAGCGGGATACTGGCTCGAATACTGGTGGCTGCTCCCGGTGTTCATGCTCGGAGCGACCATTGTCAACACGGTCGGGATCAGTGGGTCCGCGCTGTTCGTCCCATTCCTGATCTTCCTGTTCCCGTTAGTCGCACAGCCACTATCACCATCTGAGATCGTACTCGTTGGCCTCGTCAGCGAGTCGTTCGGCCTGTCGAGTTCCGCGCTGGCGTTCGTCCGGTACGGCCTCGTCGACCGGAAACTCGCGCTCACGCTCGTCGGCGGCGGCCTGCCGTTCGTCGTCGGGGGTGCGCTGGCGTCGTTCGTCATCCCCGAGACGGTGTTCTACGCCCTGCTCGGACTGGCGCTGTTGGCGGCGTCGTACCTGCTGTTCTCCGCCGACCTCGGCCACGGCGACCACGCCGACGACGACAGCGCCGACGCCGATGGGACGGCCGCCGACGGCGGCAACGCCGACCTCCCGAACGACGCCGCCAAACCTGGTCCCGCGGGCGTCGAGACAGACGCCGACGGCGTCGTCACCCGCGTCGACAACGACGGCAACGAGTACACCTACGAGCGCTCGGGCTACCTCGAACGGTTCGGCAACTACAGTGTCGGCGGCGCGTTCCAAGGGCTGGCGGGCTTCGGCATCGGCGAACTCGGCATCATCTCGATGCTGCGGACTGACGTGCCGGTCCGCATCGCCATCGGGACGAACCACATCGTCGTCGCCGTCACAGCCGTCATCGCGTCGCTCGTCCACGTGTTCGGCGGCGCGTTCGTCGACTTCGGACACGCGCTGTCGCTGCAGAACATCCCGTGGAACATGGTCGTGTTCACCGTCCCCGCGACTGTCATCGGCGGTCAGATCGCACCGTACGTCTCCACCGCCGTCGACACCTCGACGATCAAGTCCGGCGTCGGCGTCCTGTTCGCGATCATCGCAGTGGCGCTGTTCGGGATGGCCGCCGGCATCGCTTGACATCCTCCCCGCCCTGAAGGGCGAGGATTCCCGACCGCCGTTGGGAGATTGTGGTTTACGACGTGACCTGTTCTTGAGGTGCGAACGCACCAGTTTCCTTGTCAAACAAGAACGTCGATGGCTGTGCCAACCAGCCGTTACTCCTATCCTCTCCGTGAGGATTCGGAGATACTTTCTGCCGAATGTTCTCAGCACCGTTCACGTCCGCATTCGCCACCGTACCATACTCGTCGCACACGTACAACCCACGTTCAACACGGTTCGCTTTCCGTGTACGACCACAGCACGAACACGACTTCGACGTATCTCGCTCAGACACTCGCTCAACCGTGACGCCTTCCATCTCGGATTTATACGCAAGCATCGAGATGAATCGATCGAACGCCCACGAGTGCAAGTCGAGGTTGCCGTGCTTACCCCAGTTCTTCGACTCACCGTTCTCCTCATCCTCGCGAATACCGGCGAGGTCACCCACCACAATCGTTCCAACTTCTTCGTCAACACATCGCCGAACGATGTGCTTGGAGAGTGTATGGAAGTAGTGGGTGCGACGAGCCGACTTCTTTTGGTTCAAGCGATTCGCTTGCTCGGAGTTCGAGTCGTCACAGCGAGCGATTCGCTTGCTGAAGTAGTAGTCGTCCTGCTTCAGGCAATTGAGCGGGTACAGTTCGCTGTGGCCGTCCTCGTAGGCGAGTGCGGCGAAGTTGTTGATGCCGAGGTCAACACCCACCGTCTTCTCACCGGGCGACTCAGACACTTCGATTTCGACTTTGCAGACGAAGTGAAGTTCCCATCCATCACCTGTCCAGACCGCCCGAACCTGTTGGACGCTCTCCACGGTGGAGAGGTCAACGTTGGGTCGAGTCTGGTACTCGCAGAGGATGAAGTCAGACCAGTATTCTTTGAGGTTTGACCCCTTCGAGAGTCGTACTCGCTCGTATTCGGTGTCGAGTTTGAAGCCCTTGTTCTTGAACGTGACCGTGCTTCGCGGGTGTTCGTCGCCGTGTTTGCGGTAGCCGGGCGGGTTCGCTCGCGTGCCCCCGTTGTGTCGTTTGCCGTACCAGCCGTTGAACGCCTCAGCGAGTTCTTCAAGAACTCGCTGACTTGACTGAGAATGCAGGTCATCATAGCGTTCGTGGCTCTTGAGGTAGGCGGTGAGTTCGTTGTGACCGGGAATGTGGCCTATCTCAGACCATACTCGGTCGCAGACCCATCGTCCGACGTTCCAGAGTTTCGAGGCTGAGAACCCGAGCGAATCAAGATCGTCGGACACCTGTTGCTGGTTCCCGATGGAAGCAGTGTAGGTGCGGGTGACGACCTGATTCGCCATACGTAAGCCTGCCTGCCCCCCTCGGCAGTCGGTTCACAGCGACAGCGAGCCACCGCAGGTCGCAGTCACCGACGTTTTCAGGCTCGCGGGTGAACACCGACGCGATGTACGAGGACCTGTTGGTGCCGACGGACGGAAGCGAGCGAACGGACGCCGCCGTCGACCACGCTGTCGAACTGGCTCGGGCCTTCGACGCGACCGTACACGTCGTCTCGGTCGCCGACAGTCGCAATCGCTTCGAGAGTCCCTCCTCGGGCATCGCCGCCGAGGCGTGGCTGGACGCCGAGCGAGAGCGTGCCGAGGAGTCCGTCGAGCGCGTGCGTTCGACGCTTCCCGACGACGTCGACGCCATCACTGCGGTCCGGGAGGGGACGCCTGTCGACGAGATTCTCGACTACGTCGACGAGGCGGGCGCCGACGCGGTCGTGATGGCCACCCACGGCCGAAGCGGCCTGGACCGGTATCTGATGGGCAGCGTCACCGAGAAGGTCGTTCGCTCCTCGCCCGTACCGGTGCTCACCGTGTCGGGACGGGACGCAGACGACTGAGCGATCCGTCGCTGCTCGGAGGGAGTCGGCGACTCGGCCGCAATATGCGGACGAGAAACTAAGTCACTCCTGCCCGAGCATTTGGAGCGTATGGTCCGAGGCACGGCAGTTCAGATCGCCATCGTCTGTGTGAGCGTCGTCGGCCTCTGGATCGGGGCACGGCTGTTGGTCGACGCCGTCGTCAGACTGGCCCGCCGGGTAGGACTCTCGGAGTTGGTCATCGGACTGACCATCGTCGCTGCCGGCACCTCGACCCCTGAGTTGGCTGTCTCCGTCGACGCCGCGGCGAAGGGGCTCGGCGACATCGCAGTGGCGAACGTCCTCGGGTCGAACGTGTACAATCTCGCGTTCATCCTCGGCGTTGTGGCCATCTTCCGAGTGATCCCAATCTCGGAGTCGCTCGTCCGTCGCGATGGTGTCGTCCTCCTCGCGAGTGTCGTCGCCGTCGCCGCCGTCCTCGCCGATCTGGTCGTCACACGCGTCGAGGGGGTGGTGCTCCTCGCCGCGTTCGTCGCCTACACTGGGCTCTTGCTGTGGACGGGTCGGGGGGCGGAGTCGCCGGACGACTCGCCCGGCGAGGCGGCGACGACCGCCGTCACCGAGCGGATTCCCGCTCGCGGCCGCGACGCCGTGTTGCTCGTCGTCGGGTTGGCGCTCGTCCTGGTCAGCGGCGACCGCCTCGTGCTCGCGGCGTCGGCGCTCGCCCGCGGCGCGGGCGTCTCCGAGTGGGTGATCGGCGGGACCATCGTCGCCGCTGGCACCTCGACCCCGGAGTTCGCCGTCTCGCTTGTGGCGCTACGTCGCGGCAGTCTCGGCGTCTCCGTCGGCAACGTCGTCGGGAGCAACGTGTTCAACGCGACTGGCATCGTCGGCATCGCCGCCATAGTTTCCCCGCTATCGGTCAGTCAGAGCGCGTTCACGGCGGTAGGGTGGCTCGCGGTCATCTCGGTGGGGATGGTGGCCGCGCTGTGGACCGGACGGGTGCTCTCTCGGCTCGAAGGGACGCTGTTCGCGGGGTCAGAAGTAGTCAGGTGGGCGCTCGGATTCCTCGGCTGAGTGGCGGAGTAGCGACGGGATTCGTTCGGAAGTCTGGTCAACAGCCTTCGCAGTCACAGTACCGCTCGCAGACCGGGTTGTCGCAGTCAGGCGAGCGAGCGCTGCAGTACGTGCGGCCGTGTTCGATGAGGAGGACGTGCAGCGGGTAGATCAACTCGTCGGGAACGAGCGCGTCTAACACGTCGTGTGCGCGAGCGTTCGACGCGGCGTCGGGGACGAGTCCAAACCGCTTGGAGACGCGTTCGACGTGCGTATCGACGGCCATCGTCGGCTTCCCGAAGTGGAAGTTGAGGACGACGCTGGCTGTCTTCGGACCGATGCCTTTGATGTCGGTGAGCCACGCCTTCGCCTCGTCGGTCGGCATCGCGTCGAGGAACGCCAGCGAGTACGCGCCACCAGTCTCCTCGCGGATCGCCGCGAGCGAACGCTGGATGCGGGTCGCTTTGGTCTCGGCGAGGCCCGCGACGCGGATGGTCTCTGCCAGTTCCTCCAGCGGGGCGTCCTCGATGTCGGCGAAGTCGTCGTAGGTGGAGAAGAGGCTCTCCGAGGCTCGGGCGGTGTTCGCGTCGGCGACGTTCTGCGAGAGGATGGTGGTGAGTAGTTGTCGGACGCCCTCCGCGGGGTCGGCGTCAGCGTCGGCGCCGTGCGCGTCGGTCGATTCGACAGGACCGTACAACTCGACGAGGTCAGCGTGCAGACGACGCACCGCATCGGCGTCCCACTCCGCGTCCTGACTCGACATAGCGCCTGGTCGGGGCGTCTCGGGTATCAATTGCGCGGCCGCGGCGATGGCGACGGGAACTGGCTCAGGCCGGGCGGTTCACGTCCATCGGACCCCGCCACGGACGCTACTCCTCGTCCGACTCCGGACCGGCCTGTGTCGCTTGGATCACGAGCCGTTCGATTCGTGAGTCGCCGACGGCCTCGACCTGGAGGACGTACCCAGCCACCTCGACCGTGTCGCCCACTTCGGGAACTCTGCCAAGACGACTGAAGACCAACCCACCGATCGTCTCGACGTCGTCGCTCTCGAAGCGAGCGTCGAGCGTCTCGTTCACATCCTGGATCGTGACGCCGCCGTCGACGACGTACGCGCCGTCGTCTCTCCGTTCGATCGACGGCTCCTCGGTCCCGGTGTCGAACTCGTCTTGGATGTCGCCCACGATCTCCTCAAGGATATCTTCGATAGTCACGATGCCCTCGAAGACGCCCCACTCGTCGACGACGACGGCCATCTGACCCTCCCCTTGCGTCTGGAAATCGGCGAGAATCGCGTCGATCCGGCGTGTCTCCGGGACCGTGAGGACGGGTCGTGCGAGATCGCCCGCCGTGTCCGTACCGTCCTGTTCGTCCGCCGCCTCGCTCGCTCGGAGGATGTCCTTCGCGTGGACGAACCCGAGCGGCTGATTCCCGTCCTCGTCCAAGACGAGGTAGCGCGTGTACGCCCCCGTCGCGACGACGGACCGGAGTTCCGAGAGCGACAGCGAGGCGGTCACGGTTTCCACGTCTGGCCGCGGAACCATCACCTCACGAGCGATCGTATCCCCGAGTTCGAAGACGCTCTCGATCATCTCGACCTCGTCCAGGTCGATGTGTCCCGTCTCCTCCGACCGGGTGAGGATCATCCGAATCTCGGATTCGGTGTGACTCTCCTCACTCTCGGACGCCGGGGAGACGCCGGCGAGACGGGTGAAGTAGTTCGCCGTCCCGTTGAAGACGATGATGCCGGGCATAAACACGTAGTAGAAGAACTTCATCAGTGGGGCGACGAGGAGTGCGATCCGTGTGGCCTCCTGAATCGCGAACGTCTTCGGCGCGAGTTCGCCGAACACCACGTGGAGAAACGTGATGAACCCGAATCCGAGGACGAAGGCGACGAGGTGGACCGTCCCCGACGGGAGAAACTGCCCCAGGACCGGGTCGATGAGCGCCGCCACCGCCGGTTCGCCGATCCACCCGAGGCCGAGCGACGAGAGCGTGATCCCGAGTTGGCTGACCGCCAGATAGCCGTCGAGGTTCCGGATGACGTCCTGCACGAGCGCCGCTCCCGGTTTGCCACGGTCGACGAGCGTCGCCACGTGGGTCGGTCGAACCTTGACGAACGCGAACTCCGCGGCGACGAAGACCCCGTTCATAAAGACGAGAAAGAACGCGAGGATCAGTCCGCCGACAGAAATCAGATCGACCATACGCAACGACTGACGTGGGGATACTTGTAGAGGGTGGGTGGCGAATCAGATTTTGCGGACGGCGTTTCCTGCGTCACGAGGACCGACAATGCCCATAGCGACCGGATCGCCGCCACGCAGTCGTTCACGCTGACGCGCTCGGTGATCACAGACAGGTGTCAGAACGTCGACGGCAGCCGGAGTCGACACCGACCTCCTTCGACAGTTGATCGATCATCGGACGAAATGACACTGACACGGATACTCCGCGTTAATAACCAAGTGATAAACAGGCGCAGGCACTCGACATTCGGGAGGGTATCAACAAATGGGATTGCTTGATTCGTTTGGTGCATTAGTCAGTAGTATTATCGCGTCGATCGTCTTGCTATTGTTCGCGATTGCCAGTTTCTTCCTCACCGTCTTCATCGTGCAAGTCGGTGCAGGCCTTGCTGGGTACTCACCGAGTGGCGACTTCGTCGTCCTCTCGGCCGCAGTCTTGGCCACCGGAGCGATCGTCGCCGGTGCGACCCCGATGACCAGTCTGAGCGGCGGTCACAACTAACGTCGCACCGGACCGCGTTTCAGGCCGCCCGTGTCCATCGTGTCGCGGGGGCTTGGGTCGCGTCGAATACCTCGCAGAAGTACCACACCGCCTGCAACGGGCTAACGGGGTACACGAGACCTTCGACTGCCGGTTTCTGGAGTGAGGTATCTCGTTGGACAGCGATGCCACGTCGGGGCGTTCAGATTATAAACCGAAATGCGATATATCTTCAGCGTGCCGTCTGGATAGTTACCGGTCGACGCCTCGTTCTTGCAGGACGCGGTCGGCCACCTCGTCCGCGTGGTCCGCGAGGACGCGAAGTGCGGCGTCGTGGAGTTCCCGTTTGGGTGCATCGCGCACGTCGTTGCGACGGAGCGTCGTCTCGACATCGATGGCGAGGGCGTCCTCGAACTCGTCCCAGGCGGACTGCCTGGCATACAGCGGTCGCTGTTTCGCCTCCTCGAAGCCAAACGCCGGTGCGTTTGCGTCTGCCGATACCGATCCACTCGCTGAACGGGTGTCGTCGACGGTCGACCCACCAGTCTGCGCCCGGTCTAGCCGGTCTGTGTCGCGTTCCGCGTCCGGTTCGTGGGGCATCTCGTCCGGTTCCGTGGTGGACCCCGCGGACGCGTCCATATCGGTCGCGTCCTGTTGTGCTTCCTCCTGTTCGGCCTGATCGAGGTCGTCGAACGCCATCAGTGCGTCACCTCCTCGGGCGTCTCGCGGACGACGCCGCCGCGTTCGACGATCCCCGCGAGTTCGTCGTAACAGGAGAGTTGGTCACACGTCGCGTCGTAGTCGCGAAGGGGGAGTCCCGCGTCGTTCGCGTCGTCGATGGCCGAGCGGTAGCGGATTCCCGGCAGGGGACCGTCGTACGAGCCGTCGTCGATGGCCGCCCAGTCCTCGTCGCTGAGTCGGCAGAAGTTCGGCACGACGGAGTCGGCGATGCCCATCGAGTTGATCTCCTCCAACAGCGCACGGTCCCTGCGGTCCTGGTCGAGTCGCTGTGAAAGTCCGGAGGGGACGACCGCGAGGATGTCCAACTCGAAGTACTGGCGCGCCTCCTTCACCAGTCGGTTCACCGTGTTGTGGATACCCGAGTCGTAGCCCGTCTCGGGGCGAACCGGGATGATGAGGTTGTTCGTCGCGTACAGCGCGTTCTCGTTGAGTTTCCCCTGGTTCGCCGGACAGTCGACGACGATGTAGTCGTACTCCTCGCCGAGAAGTGGTTCGACCACGCGCGTGTTCAGTCTCGTCGACCCGCCCATCGCGTTCTTCAACTGGGTTTGGACGTCCTCCAGGTCTTGGTGTGCGGGGAGTAAGTCGAGTCCGTCGACGACGTCGACGATAGCCTCCCGCGGGTCGCCCTCGTCGAGGAGGACCTCGTGGACGTGGTTGGTCTCGGCCTCGTACGCCTCGGTGAATCCGAGGTTCTGCGTCATATGGCCGTTGTCGTCGAGGTCGACGACGAGTGCAGACTCGTTTCTGTATGCTAGTTCGCGTGCGAGATTGATCGCAGTCGTCGTCTTGGCGAATCCCCCTTTCAGGACGCCAACCGCGACCGCGCGAGGTTCGGGTTCGTGTTCGGTCATGGTGTCACCGTCGGCGGCCCACCGCCGGAACTGAACGCGGAGGCCGGCAGTGGCCTCGTCGTTCGAGTCGGTTCCTTGGCTCCCCCGGCCCGTCGCCGTTAACCACGGAACGCGTTTCGGCCCGCCGTTCGGTCGCTGCTTTTGCGCCATCTGCAAAGAAGGTACGCAAGACATCTGTCTCACCGTGCACAGTTGCCTTTGCTAAGCCACCTAAGGTAGAATAGCCACCTGAGATACCTACGATAGCTACCTTAGCTGAATCAGATTAGCCTGCTACTACAGCGACCTGACGACTCTCAGCGACCGCACGATAGCGAGATGAGCGAC